>CAZYTO010000299.1:0-6540 GCA_964650405.1 uncultured Thermoanaerobaculia bacterium
GCTCAGCGGCGCGCAAGGTCGCGGACTTCCGCGCTGCCTATTTGAACGAGGCGGCCATCGAGAAGAGAGGCCTCACCTCGCTCCAGCCGCTGCTCGACCGCATCGACCAGGTCTCGGATAAATCGGACCTCACCCGTCTTCTGGCTCAGGGCATTCGGGCCGACGTCGACCTGATGGGATTCGGCATCTACCAGTCCGCCAGCGTCCTCGGCCTCTCCGTGGAGCAGAGCATCCATGGAGAGAAGACCAACGTCGCGTTCCTGGTGCAGGGAGGCCTGGGCCTGCCGGACCGCGCGGACTATCTCAGCGCCGACCCGGGGAAGAAGGCGCTGCGCGACCGGTATCGCGAACACATCGCGAAGATGCTCACCCTCGCCGGCTTCCATCACGGAGACGATCGCGCCGGCGCCGTGCGGGCGCTGGAAACGGCCATCGCGCAAGGCCAGGCCACCCGCGAGGCGTCAGGCAACGACCACAATGCCGACAACATCTGGCCGCGGGCCGGCTTCGCGCAGCGGGCTCCCGGCATGGACTGGACTCTCTTCTTCGACGAGGCGGGACTCGGCAAGCAGGCGGAGCTCGTGGTCTGGCAGCCGGGCGCCGTGACCGGGCTGGCGGCGCAGGTTGCCTCGCAACCGCTGGATGCCTGGAAGGACTACCTGCGCTTCCATGCCGTCCACGACTACGCCGACGTGCTGCCGCGCGCATTCGGGGAGGAGGCGTTGGCGATGCAGGCCGCGACCGGGGCGGCTCCCGCGCTGCCTCGCGCCGAGCGCGCGCTCGCCGCCACGCAGGCGGCCATGGGTGACGCGCTGGGCCGGATGTACGCCGAGCGCTACTTCCCCGCCGGGCAGAAGGCACGCCTGGAGCGGATCTCCGACAACGTCCGCGCGGCGCTCCTCAAGCGCGTCGAGGCCGCCACGTGGATGTCGCCGGCCACCCGCGCCAGTGCCTTGACCAAGCTGCAGACAGTCTATGTAGGGCTCGGGTATCCCGATCATTGGCAGGACGACTCGTCGCTGACCGTGGACCCGGCAGACGCGCTGGGGAACCTGCGCCGCGTCCAGGACCGCGCCTGCCACAATGCCCTGTCCCGCCTCGGCCAGCCCGTGGATCTGAAGTATTGGTACATCCGGCCGCAGACCGTCGGCGCGGTGCTCGTCTTCCAGCAGAACGCGTACGTCATGGCCGCCGCGTTGCTGGAGCCTCCCAAGTACGATCACCAATCCTCGGACGCCGCGGCCTACGGCTCCGTCGGTGCGCTCATAGGGCACGACCTCACCCATTACATCGACGTGCTGGGCGCGGACTACGACACCGAGCACCGGCTGCGGCACTGGTGGACCGCCGAGGACACGCAGCATTTTCAGGCGGTCACGCAGCCGCTGGTCGATCAGTTCTCCGCGTACCAGCCGTTCCCCGGCCTCTCGATCAACGGCAAGCTGACGCTCACCGAGAACATCGCCGACCTCGGCGGCCTGGCCGCCGCGTTCGACGCCTACCGCGCCTCGCTCGGCAGCCGGGCCAAGGATGCGGCCTGGGTGCGGGAACAGGACCGGGAGTTCTTCCTCGCCTACGCGCAAACACAGCGGCGGAAGATCAGCGAAGCCGCCATGCGAAAGCAGGTGGCCACGAGCGACCACGCGCCGGAGGACTACCGCGCCGACACCGTCCGCAATCTCGACGCCTGGTACGACGCGTTCGACGTGCGCCCGGGGCAGCGCCTGTACCTCGAACCAGCAGCGCGCGTACGGGTGTGGTAGGGCGGCGCGAGAGGTCGATGGATTTTGGGGGCCGTGGCAGCTTGCACGGCCCGTTGCAGCGCCGTTGCGAATTGTTGTCGGTAGCGTCAAGAGGTCGCGGTGCGCTCAAGGTAGCGGCGCGGTGAAATCGACCTGCAACGGATCGCCCATCGCCGCCCCGCCAACCGTCACCGTTTTGGCCGCGATTACGCAGCCGCCGCGGTGCTAGCTTGGCGGGCAAATGCGAGAGCTCGCGTCTCCTGACCCGCCGTCGCGGCTGCTGACGACCGGCCGGCTGTTCTTCGCCATCTCCGTCGTCGCGTCCGGGATCTACCAGCTCGTGACCGGCCGCTGGGTGAACCTCGTGCCCGTCAAACCCGTCCCGCTCCCGGCACCGTGGCTGGTCGATGGGCTCGGCGTGCTCCTCATTCTCATCGGGCTTGGCTTGCTCGTACGCAGAACGGTTTCAGTGGCCGCCGTGACCCTCGCGGCACTGTTGCTCGTCCTGTTCTTCGGGTTCGGCCTGCGCGTGGCCATCGCGAATGCGTCGATAAACTCCGCCTGGGTCGATCCCGTGATGATCCTGGCCATCCTCGGCGGTGTGGGCCTGGCCGTGGTTCCGCGAAACGGATCCGCCGCCCGTTCCCTCGACCGCGTCTTCGCAGCAGCCGGGCGGTCCGCGCCGCTGGCACTCGGCGCCTTCCTGGCCTACTGCGGCATCCTGCACTTTCCGATGGCCAAGTACGTCGCCGGCCTGATCCCGCCGTGGATTCCGGCGCATCTGTTCTGGACCTACTTCGCCGCCGTCGCCCTGATCGCCGGAGGGATCGGCCTCAACGTGCCGCCCACGGCCCGCCTGGCGGCGATTCTGTCCGGAATCATGGTTTTCAGTTGGGTCTTCCTCGTACACATTCCCCTGGCCATCAATACACACACCGTGAGCGAGGTCTCGCGCAGCTTTCAGGCGCTTCAGATCAGCGCCATCGCCTTCATGCTGGCCGGCATCGTTCCCATTCCGAGGAGGAGAGATCAATGAAACGCATGGTCGAGTCGATTGCTTTGACGGGCTTCGCCCTCCTTGTGGTGCTGGCAGCCAGCCGTCCGGCGCACGCGCAGAACGCCAAGACACCGTATCCGGACATGGCGCCGCTCGAGCAATACATGATGGAGCGGGAGGCCGAGATCGCCATGGCGCGGAGCGCGGCTCCCGATTCCATTTCACACAATGCCGAGGTCATGGTTCTCGGGCCACAGGGTTACGAAACCGCCGTCAAAGGCACCAACGGGTTCGTGTGCCTGGTGGAACGGTCATGGGCCGCCCCAGTCGAGCATCCCGAATTCTGGAACCCCAAAATGCGGGCTCCGAACTGCTTCAACCCGGTGGCCGCGCGATCCTATCTTCCACTGACGGTCAAGAAGACAAAGCTGATCCTGGCCACACGATCCAAAGCGGAGATGGTCAAGGGCGTCAAAGCCGCGCTGGACAGCAAGGAATTGCCGCAGCCGGAACTGGGCGCGATGGTCTACATGATGTCAAAGCAAGGGTACCTGAACGACGCTGCAGGGCACTGGCACCCCCACCTGATGTTCATTCTTCCGCAGACGGATCCTGCAACCTGGGGCGTAGGCCTGCCCGGCGCCCCCGTTCTCAGCATTTCGGAAGATGTGAGCGGAATGACCATTTTTCTGGTTCCGGTCGGTAAGTGGTCCGACGGGACACCGGAGGGGCACTGACGCAACCAGGTGCCGAGTGCTGAGGTGTGGGTAAACCTCCGCGGCCTTCGCGTCTCCGCGTGAACCGTCCCCCACCGGCCGTCTCTCACCCAGAGTTCCGTGAGGCGCCGCGAAAAGCGGCGCCTCACTCGGCGATCGGAAAGACCCAGCACGCGCCGCGCTGGAACTCGCTCTCGCCCGCGCCTTCGATCGGCCTGGCATCGCGCAGCAGGTGCACGACGGAGATCACGCTCCGCGGCTGCAGCCACGCCGAGACGATGTCCGCCACCGGCAGCTTCCCGCGGGGCAGCGACCGGAAGGCGGTCACCACGGCGTGGAAGTGTCCCTGGTCCTCATCGCTGATCGTCCGGAGGAACGGCGCGAGCGACGCCGAAGGTGATGACGATGCCAGCCCCACGACGAGAGAGCTGAAGCGCGCGAACTCCCGCTCCGGCGTGAACGACATCCACTCGCGCACGGCGGGAAACTCGAACTGCACGGCCGCGTCCCGCGCGGGCGGGCGGCGCAGGCGCGCGCAGACGAGACCGGTGATGTCCGCGGCCATCACGATTCCGACGGTCGGCGTCCCGGCCAGCGACGCGCACGCCCGCACGATCTCGCTCAGGGGCACGCCCGCATCCGGCGTATTCGCCTCGAAGCGCAACTGGTGGCTGGGCGCGCCGCGGAACGTGATCGCGTACAGGGCCTGCACGGTCGGCACGAGGCCCACTGTGCTGAGCATGTAGTCGGGTGTGGCCGTCCCGTCCGTCGGCATGAATGCCGCGCCGCCGGCGGCCGCCACGAACTCGCCGAACACGTCGCGGCACTCCTCGTGGTTCGCGCCGAGCGCCCCTACCCCGAGCGCGAAGACGTCCCGGTAGATCGAGATCGGCGAGGACTGTGCCTGCAGGTCCGGACTGCCGACCAGGGCGCACTCGGACTTTCGTCCGTCGAGCACGCGGCTCTCGAACGAGGCGCTCTCCGATCCCAGCGGCATCGGGATCGACAACGTCCTTCGCGCCGCCGCCCCCGTGCTGGCACCGGCGATGAGCAGTTCGACGAAGCCCATCCCTCGGAGCGTGTTGCGCGCGCGCTCCGAGGCCGCGGAAATCTGCAGCGAGCCATGGAGGGCCAATGCGTCGCGATGATGCTTCAGCAGCACCGCCGCGCCCGCCGAGCTGAGATAGGTCACGCCCGAGAAGTCGAGCCGCACGTGCCGCGCCCCCTCCCGGGCCACGTCGTGAAGCGCCTCATCGAGCGACTGCGACCAGTGGTTGTCCAGGCGGCCGAAGAGCCGGAGGTGCACGACGTTGTCCGACCGCTCCTTAACGATTTCCATTCGAGTCTCCGACGGCGTTCCGCTCAGGCTCCTGCATCATCGATAGACTCTACACCAGCGAATGAACGCGACCCAGGAGTGGAGGTACGATGAAAAAGCCGGCCGGCGCCAAGTCTCCATCCGAGCAAATCGATGCGAGAATCGAGGAGCTGGACGACTGGAGGGGCGAGATGCTCTCCCGGCTCCGCGCTCTGATCCGGGAGGCGGACCCCGAAGTGACCGAGGAGTGGAAATGGGCCAATCCCGTCTGGTCGCACCACGGCCTCATCTGCACCGGCGAGACGTACAAGAAGGTCGTGAAGATGACCTTCGCCCGGGGAGCGGCCCTGGAGGACCCGACAGGCCTCTTCAATTCCAGCCTCGAAGGCAATACCAGGCGCGCCATCGACTTCCACGAGGGCGAGAAGCTGGACACGAAAGCCCTGAAGGCGCTCATTCGGGCGGCCGTCGCGTTCAACAAATCGCCGGGCCGCGCCTAGGGGACTACAGCGATCAAGGCCGGAAGCTGAAGGAAGAAAGGAGCTGGCTCTCCGATCCTTTCAGCCTTTCAACCTTCCAGCCTTTCCGCCTTCCACCACGCCCCATGTATCCTGACCCCGCAAAACGAACGAGGTGATCCATGCGAGCGCTCACGGCCTGGGCTGCGCGTCTCTTCCTCGGCATCTCGCTTGCGGCCACCGTCCACGCACAGACCGGCGTGGGCGTGGACGTCGACGAGGTCATCGACAACCGCATGTCCGCCGGCATGCAGACCGGCGACCTCGAAGTCCGCCACCCCGAAGAACATCGTCCGTCAGCCGTTCGTCCTGACGGATGTGCCGCTGCCCTGAATGCGGGGGAGACCCGCTCGCTCGGCGCGGTGACAACGAACATGCAGATGGAGCTCGAACGCGAGATTGGCGCCCGAAAAAGTTACAGTCCGCAAAACGCCCCCCTCCCGAAGGCACGTTCCGCATCGATTCTCAAACGAGCGGCGACAATCCTGAAACCAAAGCGCGACAGGGAGCAACTCGCCGATCGAAGTCGCGCCAGGCGTCACCGTTTGGACCTCAGGGAGAAACCGTTCGTCGTGCTAGCTTGCGTGGGATGGGCGCACTCGACACTCCTCAAACGCCATCGCCCCTGTTGAGACTCGGCAGGCTCCTCTTCGCTCTCTCCGTCCTTGCGTCCGGGATCTACAAACTCGTCACGAGTCCTTACGTGAACCTCGTGCGGGTGAATCCCCTTTCGCGTGGCAGACCTGGCTCGGCATGCTCTACGTGCTCATCGGTCTTGCCTTACTCGCACGGAGAATGATCTCGGCCGCCGCCGGCACGCTCGCGGTGCTGCAGCTCGCCGTGCTCTTCGGCGTCATCCTCCCCCCGACGCTCAAGCAGCCCTCGACCGGATCCATGTGGGTGAATCCCTTGATGATCCTGGCCTTCCTCGGCGGTGTGGGACTGGCCGTGGTGCCACGCGAGGCCTCACCCGGCAACTCCTTCGATCGCGTTTTCGAAATGGCGGGGCGCTTCGCGCCGTGGGCGCTCGGCGCATTCCTGGTTCTCTGCGGCGTCTTGCATTTCCCGATGGTCAAGTACGTGGCAGGCCTGATTCCGCCGTGGATTCCGGCACACGTCTTCTGGACCTACTTCACCGCCGTCGCCCTGATCGCCGGAGGGAGCGGCGTCACCGTGCCGGGCACGGCCCGCATGGCCGCCACGCCGTCGGGAATCATTGGCGTCAGTCGAGTCTTCCTCGTGCACTTTT
>CAZYTO010000300.1:0-5591 GCA_964650405.1 uncultured Thermoanaerobaculia bacterium
TCGTCTTGGCCGTGGCCGGCCTCATGAAGCTACTGAATCCGGTTCTCAGTGCATTCCTCGGCGTGGGCATCGGCGGCTTCGTCATTCCCATGTACATGCCCATGTTCACCCTCATCGGCAAGGTTGGATGAAGCTCCAGGCAATTTCGCTCTAAGCTTGAGGGGCGGCGCGATGAGCGTCGCCCCTTCTTTCTGATGCCCAGCGATGCCCGCATGCTGATTGCCGTGCGCGTGGTGGTGGTCACCACGCTGCTCCTGGCGTCGCTCATCATCCAGTACACCGTCAGCGAGTTCCTGCCCATCAACTACCTCTACGTCACGGCCGGGCTGACGTACGGGCTGACCCTCCTCTACATCGCCATCGCCACCGTCATCCGGTCGCGCGAGCTGCAGCTCTCCATCCAGGTGGCCGGCGACCTGATCATCGAGACCCTCCTCGTCTACTTCACCGGCGGTCTCGATTCGCCCTTCTCGTTCCTCTACCTCGTCTCGATCATCACCGCGTCGATGCTGCTCTACCGCCGCGGTGGCATCCTCACCGCCAGCGGCGCGGTCATCCTCTACGGCGCCCTGGGCGACCTGATGTACTACGGCGTCCTGCGGCTGCCGGCGCAGTCGTGGTTCGTGCCGACGCCGTGGAGCTCCTCGCGGCTCTACCTGAACATGGCCACGAACTTCGCCGGCTTCTACGCCACGGCCCTGCTGACGTCGTACCTCTCCGAGAAACTGCAGCGGACATTCGAAGAGCTGGACGTCAACCGCCAGAGCCTGGCCGAGCTGCGCGCCCTGAACCAGAACGTCGTGCAGTCCATCCCGTCCGGGCTCATCACTCTCGCTTCCGCCGGCACGGTCACCTTCATCAATCCCGCCGGATGCAACATCCTCCGCCTGGATGCGCACGAGGCCATCGGGCGCGACATCACGGACGTCGGCTTCTTCCGGCGCGGCGACTGGCCCGGGGTGGCGGAGACGTTCTCCAGCGATCCGGTCGTGCGCGGCGAGACCGACTTCAGCCTGGCCGGCGAGCCGCGCATCCTCGGCTATGCCCTCACCCCCCTCACGACGCTCGAGGGAACGGCCTCCGGCTACACGCTCATCTTCCAGGACCTCACCGAGATGAAGAAGCTCGAGGCCGAGCTGCGGCTCAAGGACCGCATGGCCGCCGTCGGTGAGCTCTCCGCCGGCATCGCCCACGAGATCCGCAACCCCCTGGCGGCCATCGCCGGCTCCGTGCAGGTGCTCAAGAAGTCGGACGCGCTCTCCACCCAGGAGCAGCGGCTGATGTCGATCATCCTCAAGGAGTCCGAGCGGCTGAACAAGTCCATCGCCGACTTCCTCCGCTTCGTCCGCCCCCAGGAGAAGCAGGCCCGCACCTTCGATATCGCCGTGGCCATCGGCGAGACCCTGGACCTGCTCCAGAACTCGCCCGAGCTGAGCGCCGAGCACCGCATCGTCCGGCAGGTCGATCCTCCTTCGTTCCTGGTGGACGGCGACCCCGACCAGATCCGGCAGGTCTTCTGGAACCTGGCCCGCAATGCCATCCAAGCCATGCCCGGCGGCGGCGTCCTGACCGTGAGCACGTACCTGACCGCCGGCGCGTACCACATCCTCTTCACCGACAGCGGACGGGGGATGTCGGCAGCCGACCAGCAGCGCCTCTTCCAGCCCTTCCGGACGAACTTCCCCACCGGGACCGGCCTGGGCATGGCCATCTCCTACCGCATCGTGCAGGAGCACGGCGGCAAGATCGACGTATCGACCAAAGAGGGTCTCGGCACGACCATCGCCATCACCCTCCCCGCAACCCGGACCGAGGCATCGAAGCACGGCGACGCCGTCCTCGGGATTTCTGCCGGGACCTCACGCTACTGAACGCATAATCCGAAGAGCGAATCAGAGACCAGCGAATCAGCGAATAAAGCGATTAAGCGATTAAGCGATTAAGCGAATAAGCGATTAAGCGACTCCAGCGAACAGCGAACCACCGAATGTCCGACGAACGACTCCTCGACGCGCATCCCCTCGACGACGACGCCACCGTCGAGCTCTCCCTGCGCCCGAAGCGTCTCCGCGAGTACATCGGCCAGCAGAAGGTCAAAGCGAACCTCGAGATCTCCATCCAGGCGGCGCGCAAACGCGGCGAGTCGCTCGATCACGTCCTCCTCTTCGGCCCTCCCGGCCTCGGCAAGACCACCCTGGCCAACATCATCGCCAACGAGATGGACGCCAGCCTGCGCCAGACCTCGGGGCCGGCCCTGGAGAAGCCGGGCGACCTCGTGGCCATCATCACCAACCTCGAAGCCGGGGAAACGCTCTTCATCGACGAGATCCATCGCCTTCCCGCGCCGGTCGAGGAAGTGCTCTACTCGGCCATGGAGGACTTCTTCGTCGACGTCGTCATCGGCCAGGGTCCGGCGGCCCGCACGCTCAAGGTCGAGATCCCGCGCTTCACGCTCATCGGCGCCACCACGCGCGCCGGCCTCCTCACTGCGCCGCTGCGGGCCCGCTTCGGCATCGTCCACCGTCTCGACTTCTACGACACGGAGTCGCTCGAGATCATCGTCCGCCGCTCCTCGGAGATCCTCAACATCCCCATCACGCGCGAGGGCGCGGCCGAGATCGCCCGCCGCTCGCGCGGCACGCCCCGCATCGCCAACCGCCTCCTGCGCCGCGTGCGCGATTTCGCCGAGGTGCGCCACGAAGGGAGCGTCGACCTGGAGATCTCCCGCCAGGCCCTGCGCATGCTCGAAGTCGACGAATACGGCCTCGACGAGATCGACCGCAAGCTCCTGGCCGCAGTCATCGAGCGTTTCGGCGGCGGCCCCATCGGCGTGAACGCCCTCGCCTCATCAATCGCCGAGGATCGCGGAACCATCGAGGACCTGTACGAGCCGTACCTCATCCAGATCGGCTTCCTCCAGCGCACCCCCCGCGGGCGCGTGGCCAGCCGCCTCGCCTATGAGCACCTCGGCTACCCGATCACCGCATCGCGAGTGCAGCGGGACCTGTTCCGCTGATCACTTCACCGCCACGTCCCGCAGAAACTCCGCCCGCGGCGGCTCCAGGTACTCCGGCGCCGCACCGCCGCGCCCCGAAGCTTCCATGATGAGGATGTGCGAGATCTCGCCGAAGTCGGGCGACTTCTCGTGCCGCTCCAGCCCGCGCAATACGTCATGTCCCGACTGGCCGTACGCGACGCGCGCGATGTCGGAGAACCCGCAGTCATGCAAGGTCGCCCGGAGCGTCCGTTCGTTGTACAGAAACTGATGCCCCCATCCGTGGAAGGCCCGGTTCATGGCGAAGCACGCCTGCACCTCTTCCGTCTCCGAGAGGTCCAGCCGGTAGTGCGTCACCCAAACCCAGTCGAGATTCGGCGTGGAAAGCCGCAGCACGCCGTCGTCCGTCAGCACCCGCCGGCACTCCCGCAGCAGCTTCAGGGCATCCGCGTGCGCGATGTGCTCGAGGAAATGCTCCGCGAAGATGTACTCGACGTCGCGGAACGGCAGTCCCGCCGTCACATCCAGCACCTTGTCGACGCCGGGATACGGCTGGTTGTCGACGTTCACCCATCCCGGGAGGATCTGCGGCCCGGAGCCGATGTGGAGCTTCATTCGCTGATTTCAGTTTTAGTTTATCCCGAGCGTGGGCGGTGGTTTGGGGGGAGCGAGGGATCTGGCGGCAAGTGCGTGGATTCTATCTTGAGCACCGGGGGTGGGGGCTGGTTCTGGGTGGGGCTCGAAGGATCTGGCGGCTGATACGGCAACGCACATGCGCACCAGATCCTTCGCTCCCGCCCTAACCCCCACCCGCGCTCAGGATTGGTAGCGTCAGTCCTTTCTAAAATGCGCTCCCCGGGACACCGGATTCTTGATCGCCGCGGAGGCCACGATGGCGGCCATCTGCTGGCCGTGGAACAGCTCCACGATCGACTTGCTGATCGTCGACTCGTGGTAGTACTTCGTCAGGCGGTTGCCGAGCTCCCGCATGTCGGCGTTGGCCCGCTTCAGCCGCTCGTACGTCCGAACGATCCCCACGTAGTTCCACATCGTGTTCTGGATCGTCGTCCAGTCCTGCAGGATGAGGGCCGGGTCTTCCATGTTTTCGTGGCCGGGCGGCTGCCAGTCGGGGATCGAGGCCAGGAGGCGCGCCTCCAGTTCCCCGATGCCCGGCTCGCGTGACGAGTAGGCGCGATGCACGGCGGGGGAAGCCGTCGTCGTCGCGGCGGTCAGCTTCTCCCGGATCGACGCCGCGGCGTAGTAGCCCCACGTCAGCCCTTCCAGGAGCGACGTCGAAGCCAGGCGGTTGCCGCCGTGCAGGCCCGTGCACGACGTCTCGCCCGTGGCATAGAGCCGGGCCAGCGTCGTCTCCCCGCGGGTGTTGGCCAGCACGCCGCCGCAGAAATAGTGCGCGGCCGGCACGACCGGGATGGGATCGTGGGCGATGTCGACGCCGATCTCGTCGCAGGCCCGGGCGATGTTCGGGAAGCGCTCCCGGATGGGTTGATGGCCGTGGTAGAAGTTCGCCAGGTCGAGATAGACGAAGTCGTGCTTGTTCGTCGTCAGCTCCTCGACGATGGCCCGGGCCACGACGTCGCGAGGCGCCAGGTCGCGCAGTTCCGGCGCGTACTTCTCCATGAAGTACTCGCCCTTCTGGTTCTTCAGCCGCGCACCTTCCCCCCGCAAGGCCTCCGAGATCAGGAAGTGATTGGCCCTCTTGTCCGCCAGTGCCGTAGGGTGGAACTGCACGTACTCGGCGTTCATGATCGTGGCGCCGGCGCGCTTGGCCATGACCACCCCGTCGCCGATGGCATTGCGGGTGTTCGTCGTGTGGAGGTAGATCTGCCCGATGCCGCCCGTGGCCAGCACCGTGAAATCGGCGAAGACCGTGTAGACCTCGTTCGTGCGGTTGTCGAGCAGGTAGGCGCCGGCGCACTCGTTCTGCAGGCGGTACCGCACCTGGATGTCCGCCGGGTGGTGGTGCGTGGTGAGGAGGTCGATTGCGGTCAACTCCGTCACCAGCGTGACGTTCGGCTCACTCTTCACGCGGTTGAGCAGCGAGACCTCGATGGCCCGCCCGGTGGCATCGCCGGCGTGGATGATGCGCGGCAGGGAGTGCGCCCCCTCCTGCGTCAGGTCCAGCTCTCCCTCTTCGCTGGTGGAGAACGGGACGTGGATCTCGTCCAGCAGCAGCTCGCGTACGACGCGCGGCCCTTCCACCGCCAGGAACCGCACCGCTTCCTCGTTCGAAAGTCCCGCCCCGGCGCGCAGCACATCCTCGATCAGCTTCGCCGGCGTGTCCCCTTCGCCTTCGTAGATGATGCCGCCCTGCGCCCAGAACGTATTGCAGTCCTTCGGATCGGCCGCCTTCGTCACCAGCAGGACCTTGATCCCAGCGCCGGCCAGGCAGAACGCCGTCGTCAGCCCGGCGATCCCCGTGCCGATGACCAGCACCGGCCAGTGCTTGCGGTTCTCGAGAGACACCGCAGCAGTTTATCCCGAGCGTGGGCGGTGGCAGTTCATCCCGAGCGAGGGTGGCGGTTGGGTGGGAGCGAGGGATCTGGCGGCTTTCGCTTGTTCGCTGCTCGCTGCTCGC
>CAZYTO010000300.1:5691-6490 GCA_964650405.1 uncultured Thermoanaerobaculia bacterium
CCGCTCGCTGCTCGCCCGCTCGCTGCTCGCCCGCTCGCTGCTCGCCCGCTCGCTGCTCGCCCGCTCGCTGTTCGCCCGCCCCCCCGCTCGCCTCTCCGTCACACATCCGCAACGGCACCCAGCGCGATCCCGTGTAAGCGTCCTCTCCGCATGGCGCGTCTGTCATCCAGGCGCGACGCATCATGCTTGTCCCGAGCGCCTTCCTCTCGGGACCCGCGTGGCACGTTCGCCGCAGAAAGACGTACTGCCATGTTGAAAGAAGTCCTCCGCTTCGCCCTCTTCCCGGCGCTCCTGCTGACAACGACGTGTGAACATCGGCAGTCCGTCGAGTTCCTCGGCACGCCGCTCTCCGCGCAGAACCAGCGCGAAATGGACCGTGCCGTCCGCCGCGTCGCCGGCGACCGCTACAACCGGGTCGTGATCACCATCACGGACCGGGTGGTGAGAGTGAAGCGCTGAAGGCGACCAGGGTCGGCTGTCGGGTCGGTCGTGGAACCCGACCCGAGGCCCTACGCGGCTTGCACCTAAAGTCAGAAGCATCAGCCTTCCAGCCTTGGGGATCAGGCTCCGAACCGACTCTAGGTGCAAAGCCGCCCTACGCCTGCTGCGCGAACCCGGTGATCACGTACGAGCCGCTCTTCACGTCGCGCTTGATCCGGATCAGGTCGTTCTTCTGTGCGTCTTCCAGCAGGTCGCTGAACGTGTTGTAGCCGTAGTACTCCTCGTTGAAGGTCGGCTTCTTGCGCTGCATGGTCTGCTTGACCATCGAGCCCCACAGGATCTCCTTGTTCTCGCGCAT
>CAZYTO010000301.1:0-6487 GCA_964650405.1 uncultured Thermoanaerobaculia bacterium
CGGCCTCGATGCTCAGTCCAAAGTCGAGCGCCCGGACGGCCCCTTCTTGGCCGTGGCGAAGGAGCCCGTCATCAGATGCCCTTCGATGGTCGGGACGCGCTGGGTTTGTGCGGAGATGCGGAACGGCGCGTCTTCGAAATGATCGCCGGCCCACCGCCCGAGGATCTTGCGAGGCTCGCTCTCGATCTTCTCCTCTTCCCCGCCGATGAAGGGGATGACGTTGTCGAGGATGGCGTACGAGGCCACGCCTGCGTAGCCGGCGCCGCTGATGGCCTGCATGGTGGTGACGTGGAGCTGGTCGATGCCGCAGAGGCGCTCGATCGGCGCGATGGCCATGGCCAGGCCGATGGTCGAGCAGTTGGGATTCGTGACGATGTAGCCGCCGCTGGCGCGGCGCCGTCTCTGGTGCTCGATGGCGGCGAGGTGCTCGGCGTTCAGCTCCGGGATGAGCAGCGGGACGTCGGCATCCATCCGGTGGTTCTTCGAGTTGGAGACGACGACACAGCCGCGGCCGGCGTAATGCTCCTCCGCCTCCCCAGCCACGGAGGAGTCGAGCCCGGAAAAGACGAGGCGGGATTCGAGCTCCTCGCCGAGCGGCTTGACCTTCAGCGCCGCGGCGTCGCGGGGCAGGAGCGTGTCCAGCCGCCAGTCGGCGGCATCACCGTACGTCTTTCCCGCGCTCCGCTCCGAGGCTACAGCCTCAGCCAGACGGAACCAGGGGTGGTCTTCGAGCAGTTGGACGAAGCGCTGGCCGACGGAACCAGTGGCGCCGAGAACGGCGACCGGGATCTTGCCGGTTCGGGCGGCGCGCGCGGGCGCTTCGTCTGTGAGCGTGGCAGTCATCAGGTCACTCCGGTTGCGAATTCTATGCGAGCCAGCCTTCGACCACAGGCGGCGTGCACGATTTAACGCTGTCCGATGCTATCCGCCGCCATCCGGCTCGGTACAATTCAGACGCGTGCCCGCTTCAATCGAATTGAAGGACATCTGTGTCGATGTGCCGAAGGGCACCCGCATCCTCGACGCAGTCGGACTTCGCATCGCCGCCGGCGAGAGCGTCGCATTCATCGGACGGAGCGGCGCCGGCAAGACGACCGCCCTGCGATTGATCAACGGCCTGGCCACGCCGTCGCGCGGCGAAGTACGGATCGACGATGTGCCGCTGGCCGGCACCGACCTCATCGCCCTGCGACGCCGTACCGGCTACATCATCCAGGGCTCCGGTCTCTTTCCCCACCGCACGGTGTACGAGAACATCGCCACCGTCCCGCGGCTTCTCGGCTGGAGGCAGGACGATGTTCGCGTGGCCGCGGACGAGTTGCTGCGCACGCTTGGGCTTGCCGGCTTCGGCGAACGGATGCCGCGCTCGCTCTCCGGCGGCGAGCAACAGCGCGTTGGCATCGCCCGGGCCATCATCGCCCGGCCGGCGATCCTGCTCTGCGACGAGCCGTTCGGAGCCCTCGATCCCATCGTCCGTCGCGAGCTGCAGGATGTCTTTCGCAGCATGCGCGGCGCATCGGTGTGGAGCGCGCCCGGGCCGGTCAGGAGCGCGGACGCAGCGACGGCCGGCGCCGCCGTGCCGGGAACGACGCCGCCGGCAACACCGGCAGCCACGATCGTGTTCGTGACGCACGATCTGGCCGAGGCCTTGCGGATCGCGGAACGAGTAGTTGTCTTCGATCGCGGCCGCATCGTTGAGGACGTTGCTGCGAATCAGTTCGCGGAGAGCCGCGAGCCGGCGGCCCGGGCGCTGGTGGAGGCGGCCCGATGGTGAACGACGTTCTGCGCATGACCGGGGAGCACATCGTGATGGTGCTCATCTCCGTCGCCGCCGCGGTCGCGCTGGGTGTGCCACTCGGGATCTGGTGCACACGGCGGGCGCGCGCAGGCGGGGTAGCCCTCCGCATCGTGGACGCCATCCAGACCATTCCGTCGCTGGCCCTCTTCGGTTTCCTCATCCCGGTCCCGTTCATCGGCGGCATCGGCATGCGCACGGCCATCCTGGCGCTGATCCTCTATTCGCTCCTGCCGATCGTGCGCAACACCGTCACCGGCATCCGCGGCGTCGATCCGAACGTCCGTGACGCCGGCGTGGCCATGGGATTCACGCCGCGGCAACTGCTGTGGAACGTCGAGCTGCCGCTGGCCGTACCGACCATCGTGGCCGGCATCCGCATCGCCACCGTGGTGGGCATCGGCCTGGCCACCATTGCGGCAGCCATCGGCGGCGGCGGCCTCGGCACACTGATTTTTCGCGGCGTGGCCATGGTCGACAACCGCCTGATCCTGGCTGGCGCGCTGCCTGCGGCCGCGCTGGCGCTGCTGGCGGACGCGGTGCTGACCGTCGTCGAGCGCAGACTCACCCGGGCCATGAGGGATGAACGATGAGGAAAGAACGATGATCAATGAACCGACGGGCCGCACCTCTGCCTTCATCCTCTCCTCAGGCTTCCTCCTGCTGACCGCCTTGTTCGCGGCCTCCTGCGGGAAACACGAGTCCCGTGTCCCCCTCGTGGTCGGCTCGAAGAACTTCACGGAGTCGGTGATCCTGGGAGAGCTCGTGGCGCAGAAGCTGGAGTCGGCCGGCTGCACGGTCGACCGCCGCCTCAACCTCGGCGGGACGTTCGTGTGCGACGCAGCCATCCGCAACAAGCAGATCGACGCCTACGTCGAGTACTCCGGCACGGCCCTGACCGCCATTCTCAAGGCTCCCACCGCGAACATCCGGGACCTCTACAGCCACGCCGGCCTGGTGTGGGGATCGGACCTCGGCTTCAACAACACCTTTGCCATGATCGTGCGCAAGGCCGACGCCGGAAAGCTCGGCCTGCACACGATCTCCGATCTTCGCAAGGTTGCGACCACCTTCCGCCCCGGCTTCGGTTACGAATTCGTCGAGCGCGCCGACGGCTGGAACGGCCTGCAGCACGCATACGGCCTCACCTTCGCCACGCCGCCGAAGACGATGGACCTCGGCCTCACGTACAAAGCGCTGGCTTCGAACGAGGTCGATCTCGTGGCCGGGAATTCGACGGACGGCCTGATCGAATCGCTCGGCCTCGTGGCGCTGGAGGACGACAAGCACTTCTTCCCGCGCTACGACGCGGCCGTGGTCTGGCGCGGCGACATCGACCAGCGCTGCCAGGGCGCGACGAAGGCCCTCAACACGCTGAACAAGACGATCGACGACGCCACCATGCGCCGCCTCAATTACGCCGTCGATGGAGAAAAGCGCGACGTGGCGGTGGTGGTGCGGGAGTTCTTTGCACACGCAAAGTCCGGTCGATAAGCCGGCCCCAAGGCGGCGAGTGGCCCTACGCCTGACTCAGGCTATCGTGCAATCGCTCTTTCAGTGCGGGTGCGAGTTTCTTGAGGCCGTCTCCGGCACCGCGCATGAGCGTCTTGCGTTCGCGGAGGGCAGACCAGGCTTCCGAGAGATCCGCCGGACGATCATCGGCCAGGACCTCCAATACCTGTTCGGCCTGACGGAGGTCCTTTCTCGCCTTCGCAGTTTCCGCTACGGAACGCGCGCTCGCCAGCCAGAGCTTGTGGAATGCGAATCGTGCCGGAGCGGGAACGTTGACACGGATTCCGCTGCCCACGATCACCGCGGCATCGACACTCTGCTCGAGGACGTAATCGAGTCCGGGTAACGGCTGCGCAGCCACCCGAAGGTGCCTCAGATAGACTGGTTTCGTACCACCGCGACGCCCGGTTGCAGGCGTGAGGAAATCGACGCGCAAATCGCGCCCTCGTACCTTGAAAGACGTACTCGGCTCACGCGAGTCGATGCCGGGAACAGCGAAGAATGCCGGATCGTGCTCCTTGAGCCGGGCCAGCAGGTCGAGAGAAGGCTCCTGCAGTCCAAGCGGAATCGTGGTGTCGTGCGCAACATCGACATCGGCCGTTCGCAACGTCGCCTTCTCGAAGACCACGCCGAGCATGTTGGCGATGACCGTGAATGCCTGCGTGCCTACCAGCACCCCGGCTGCCCTAAAGACGCTGGCCTCCGAAAGCACTCGAAGAACGACACCAAGGGAGGCGGTTTCGCGATACATGCCTCCGGCCTCCAGCATCCCTACGATCTCGCGGCGGCGCTTCTCGTCGGCCAAAGTGAGGGCCCTTCTCTCGGAGCCCGCTTCGATCCGCGTCCTCAGCTGCGGCGTATCGACGCCGAGATAGAGCTGGCGTTTCGCCGCTCCCTCACTCTTCTGAAGGTACCAGTACGTCCGGCCGCGGACGACCTTGGACACGAACGTCCCGTTCAGCCCATGAACCGCGGCCTCCGCGTCGGCCGCACGCAGTTGGTCGAGCAGTTCCGCATAGAGCGTCTGAACCGATTCGCCAAGCCGACCATACGTCACGAACGAATTATACGCAGAGTTAGTCAACTCTGCGTATAAGATCTCCGAGAAACTGCGACGATAGACTTTGCTTCGTGCTGACCGTTGAAGAGGAACAGGCGCGCGTCCTCGCCGAGGTGACACTCCTCGGCGCGGAGGACGTTCCGCTCACGGACGCCCACGGGCGCGTGCTGCGGGAGGACCTCCGGGCCCGCGCCGACCTGCCGGAGCGCGACAACTCGGCCATGGACGGCTATGCCGTGCGCGCGGAGGACATCGCCCGCGCGCCCGTCTCCCTCCGGGTGCTCGGCGATCTTCCGGCCGGCACGCTGCCGTCGATATCCATCGCGCCGGGAACCGCCATCCGCATCATGACCGGGGCCTTTCTGCCGGACGGCGCCGACACGGTGGTTCACCTCGAGATCACCGACGGCGGCCGGGAGAGCGTTCGGGTCGAGGAAGCGCTGCCGCGCGGCGCGAACATCCGCAGGCGCGGCGAGGATATGCGCGCCGGCGACGTCGTGCTGCGGAGCGGCAGCGTGATCCGCGCCGGCGAGCTGGGCGTCCTGGCGGCTGTGCAGCAGACCGTCGTCAACGTCGCGCGCCGGCCGTCGATGGCCATCCTCTCCACGGGCGACGAGCTGATCGACGTCAGCGAGACGCGGACGTTCGGCAAGATCGTCAACGCCAATTCCTGGTCGCTCGCGGCGCTGGCGGAGGAAACAGGAGCACTGCCGCAGCGCCTCGGCATCGTTCCCGACTCACGCGACGCCACCATCGCCGCTCTCGAGCAGGCGCTCACCTGCGACTTCGTCCTCACCTCCGGCGGCGTCTCCGTCGGGGCGTGGGATTTCGTGAAGGACGCGCTCGAAGCACTCGGCGCCGAGTCGAAGTTCTGGCGCGTGGCCATGAAGCCGGGGAAGCCGGTGCAGCTCTCGACCCTGCGCGGCCGCATCGTCTTCGGCCTGCCCGGGAACCCCGTCTCCTGCATGGTGTCGTTCCTCCTCTTTGTCGCACCGGCCATCCGGAAAGCGCTGGGGCAGGAGAGCGTCCTGCCGCCGGTGCTTCGCATCCCTCTCGGTGCACCGATCACGTCGAAGGGCGATCGCCGCACCTACATGCGCATGCGCGTGACGGCCGAGAGTGGCGCGCTCGTCGCCCATCCCATGCGCGCCCAGGGCTCGGGAGTCTCGACCTCGATGATCGGCGCCAACGGCCTCGCCGTGATCGGCGAGGGAGTGACCCGCGTGGAGCAAGGCGCCGTCGTGGAGGTCGTGCTGATCGGGACGATCGCGTGACGGCGAACAGCCATCAGCGACCAGCGAAATTCAACGAAAGCGGCCACCAGCCGTAGACCGCCCAATGGCGCAGAATGCGCAGTCACAAGGCCCTGTGACGATCGCCATCGTATGCGGGTATGACCTCGACACCGACCTCGGCGCGTACGTCGGGCGGGTGGCGCAGCGTCTGGACGGCATTCACCTCGATGCCATCGTCCTCTCCGGCGGGCGGACGCATCCGAAGATCGACAGCTCCGAGGCGCGGGAAATGAGCCGGCACCTGGCAGAGCTGAGGCCGCACGGCACGGTCCTGCTCGACCACGAAGCGATGACCACACTGGACAACCTCGTGCATGCACGCGAGCTTGTCCGGCAGTCCCTTGCCGCTCCCCACGACTACCTCGTCTGCTGCGACATCGCGCACGCGCCGAAGGCCTGGCTCCTCGCCCGCATCGTACTAGGCCGCAGCATCCGCATGCTCCCCGTGCCGCGGCCGGTGCCCCTGCATATCTGGCTGCGCGAGCCCTTCTCTATCGTCCTCGAGACCCTCGGCGCGATTCTGCCGCCGATGCGGATCTGGCTCTCGCACAGCGCTGCGCGGATGAAGGGCGTCACGGAAAGGCAGAGACGCTCGATCCGGCCCGAAGCGGCAGGCTCGCGCGTCGCAGGCCAATGACGCAACCGAGTCCTTAGAGCGTGTGAGGAAATCGCACGATCGAGGTCGAGATCGGCTGAGGCACCAGGCCGAAGCTACTCATGCCTCGTTACTCATGCCTCATGCCGCTCAGCAACCCAATTCCCTTCGCCGCAGCTTGCTCCATCAAGATCAATACGTGCGCCGCGGCCATTCGTACGTGTCCTTCT
>CAZYTO010000302.1:0-6469 GCA_964650405.1 uncultured Thermoanaerobaculia bacterium
CCCGCCCAGCCGCCCCCGGTGACGACGAACTCGCCGCCTACGACCCAGTAGCGCGACGCCCGCAGTAAACGACCCCGCCCGGGCGCGTCCGATCCGCGCCCGGGCATTGCTTGAGTGTCCGCAACCCCTCCCCCTTCCTCTCGTACTCAACCCCCGCGTGGCATACCATCCGCGCGCGACAGCTCGTCATCCCCTCGCACAGCGAGGAATGACCACCCCAGAAACTCCATGCGCGAAAAACTGAACCGGAACGACTGGCTCTTTCTCGGCGTCTGCGTAGTGCTTGCGGCGGGCTCGCTCTTCGTCGTCCTGAACTGGTTCTCGGCAGCGTTCCCGGAGGCCTCGCTCGACCTCAAGGTCGACCGGCAGTCCTCGCTCAAGGTCGTCGAGCCGCTGCTGGCGGCGCAGAAGGTATCCACCGAGGGGCTCAAGCACACCATCACCTTCGACTCGGATGACGACTCGCGCATCTTCCTCGAGCGCAGCGTCGGGCTGAGCCAGGAGAACGCCCTGGTCAAGCGCGGCGTGCATCTCTGGGCCTGGCATCACCGCTGGTTCAAGCCGCTGCAGGAAGAGGAGTGGCAGGCCGACGTCGCGCCGACCGGAGAGATCACCGGCTACGTCGATCACCTGCCGGAGGGCCTGGCCCTGCCGGACGTCGATGCCGCGGCGGCCCGCGGGCTGGCCGAAGGCTTCCTGCGCAGCGTCCACGTCAACGTCGGGGACCTGCAGCTCGTGGAGAACAGCGAGCGCCAATTGCCGCACCGCATCCAGCGCATCTTCACCTGGGAGTCGCAGTCGCTGCGGCCGGCCGGCGCGCCGTACCGCACCATCGTCACCGTCGACGGCAACCGCATCACCCGCTTCTCGCAGGGATTGAAAGTCCCCGACGCCTGGTCGCGGCAGTACCGCGAGCTGCGCTCGAAGAACAGCCTGGCCGGCGGCATCGACACGGCCTTCCTGGCCCTGACCCTCATCTTCGCCCTGGTCGTCTTCATCCTGCGCCTGCGCCGGGCCGACGTGAGCATCCCCCACGGCCTCGGCATCGGCGCCGTGACCATGGTCCTGGTCATCGGCAACGCCCTCAACTCCTTCTCCGCCACCCTGGCCGGCTACGACACCACCACGTCCTACCCGGCCTTCCTGGCCCAGTACGTGACCCTGGGGATGTTCCTGCCGGCCTTCGGATCGGCCATGTTCCTCATCGTCCTCAGCGGCGCCGGCGAAGTGCTCTTCCGCGAGCGGATGCCGCAGCACATCGCCATCCCGCGCATCTGGACGCTCCGCGCCCTGACCTCGAAGAAAGTCTTCCGCTCCTTCGTCCTGGGCTATTCGCTGGTGGCGTTCTTCCTCGCCTACCAGGTGGCCTTCTATCTCATCGCCGGCAGGTTCGGCGCGTGGGCGCCCGCCGAAGTGCCGTACGACGACGTGATGCTCAGCTCGCGGTTCCCATGGGTGGCGGTGCTCTTCGCCGGCTTCTTCCCGGCTCTGAGCGAAGAGTTCATGTCCCGCGCCTTCAGCATCCCGTTCTTCGAGAAGATCTTCCGCTCGCGGATCGCGGCCATCGTCGTGGCCGGCTTCATCTGGGGCTTCGGCCACGCCACCTATCCCAACCAGCCGTTCTACATCCGCGGCGTGGAAGTCGGCCTGGCCGGCGTACTGCTCGGCTTCCTCCTGTTCCGCTTCGGATTGCTGCCGCTGCTCATCTGGCACTACACGGTCGATGCGCTCTACACGGCCCTGCTCCTCTTCCGCTCCGGCAACCGCTACTACGTCGTCTCGGCGGCGCTGGCCAGTCTCGTCTTCGCCGTCCCCATGGTCCTGTCGATCGTGGCCTACATCCGCAACAAGGGCTTCATCCCGGATGACGATCTGACCAACGCCACGTTGCCAACGTCCACTGCCGCGGCGGCCGCGGCCGAGCAGGAGCCGGTCGTCCTGCCGGAACCGATCCACGTATCCCGCTGGCGCCTTGTGGCGTGCGTCGTGGCGCTGGCCGTCGCGCTCGGGCTGGCCGTCGCGGCGCCGCAGGGGCTGGAGGAGGTCATCGACTACCGCATCACCCGGGAGCAGGCCATCGACCTGGCCATGGGCTGGCTCGCGAGCACGCAGCACGCCCAGCCGCTGGAGAAGCGCTTCGCCTTCACCGATGAAGGCTTCCGGTCCTGGGAGTACGCCGCACCGACGGAAGACGGAGGCTCGCCGGGCGGCTTCGACTCCATCGCCGCGCAGTACATGGCCCGTCACGGCATGCCGGTGCGCGACATCATCGCCGTGATGCGGCAGCGGGTGCGGGCGGCCACGTTCCTCGTGCGCACGTACACGCCGATGCAGAAGCGCGAGTACCGGATCGAAGTCGACCCGCGCACGTCAAAGGTCATCGGCTACCACCGCCTGCAGGACGAGAAGATGCCCGGCCCGCGGCTCGAACAGCCCCAGGCCCTGGCCCTGGCCCTGGCGGCCTTCCCCGCGTACGGCTACGACCCGAAAGGCTTCGAGGTGAAGGAGGCGCTGAACTTCCAGCAGCCGGGGCGCCGGGACTGGCTCTTTCACTTCCAGGAGACGAAGCCGCTGGTGGCCGAGGCTTGGCGCCGGGTCAGCGTGCGCGTGACGGGCAGCGAGGTGGCGCAGTTCTCCACGACGGTGAAGATCCCCGACGCCGAGTACCGGCAGGAGTCGGAGTCGGAAAAGACGCTGCTGAACGTGGCCCTGATGATCGCGAACCTGCTCGGTGTGCTGTCGATCTTCGCCCTCCTCATCGCCGGCCTCATCGTGGCCACCCGCAAGGGACACTTCCCGTGGAAGCCAGCGCTTCGCTGGACCGCCGCCCTCTCGATCATCCCCATCGCCGACGCGGCGCTGCGCTTCCGGGAGGCGCAGTCGCACTACGACACGACGGTGCAGTGGCAGACGTTCCTCACCGGCGACCTCACCGGCACCGGCATCCGCCTCGGCGGAGAGCTGGGCATCGTCTTCCTCTCGCTCGTCGGCCTGCTGCTGGCCTTCCCCTTCGCGCAGAAGCTGGGGAGCCGCGAGTCGCGGGCACGCTTCGGCCGCAGCGCCGCCGTCGCCGCGCTCACGGCGGTGGCCGTCCTCGTTGGACGCCACGAGCTGATCCAGTTTCTGCAAACGCTCTGGCCGCAGGTCACACCCTTGCGCCTCAACGTGCCGCCGTTCGTGGCCATCCCCGTGCCGGCGTTCTTCACCATCGGCAATGCCTTGCTGCGGGCGGTCGAGCTCTCCGGCGCGGTGGCCCTCTTCTGGATGGCCGTCGCGCCGTTCCAGAGGCGCGTCCCGTGGGTCCCGGCGGCGATCACGATCGTGGCGTTGTTTTTCTCGCAGCTCGACCGCGATGCCACGGTCCGGCAGATGCCGCTCATGCTGCTCGACGCGTTGACCATGGCCGTGGTGGTCTGGCTCGTGGCGCGCTACATCCTGCGAGACAACCTGCTGGCCTGGCCCCTCACCGCCGCGCTGCTCTTCCTGCTGCAGGACGGGGTTGGGATGCTGGCCAATCACCGCCCCGACCTGACGGCGAACGCGGTCGCGACGCTGGGCGCCGCGACCGCGCTGTTGTTATGGATCGTGTTGCCGGGTGCTACTGCACGCAGCCATGAGCCGAGTTCGACCACTCCGGCTGATAGCCATAGCCCCCCGAGATGAAGAGGCCCGTCCAGGCGCATTTGTCGTCGGCTTCGTTGCCTGAGCTGTCCCACCAGCCCGTGCCGAGCGGATCGGTGACCGCTTCGCGGGTCTCGTGGACGGTGAAGTGCTCGAAGTTCTGGGCAACCGTCCAGCCGCTCCACTGGCAGCCGCTGCAGCTCGGGTACGGCTCGATGGCGTACTTGATGCTGCCGTTGTTCGAGTGATACGCGCAATAGGCCAGGCCCGGGCCGCCGCACGACGTGGAAATGCCGCTGGACGAGTAGACGAGCTTGGTCGTGCCGGGGACGTACTTCGGCAGGAAGACCTCGTAGATCGTGCTGCCGTTGGCCGAGCCGTGGCCGGAGAGGTAGCGGTTCACTTCCGAGCGGACGGTCGAGTCGGTGACGTCGCCGTTCGAGGGCAGGGCATTGGTCGTGTCGAACCAGTCGGCCTGCGAGCCAGCCAGGTTCGAAGTGTTGATGTTCCCGGTCGTGTCGTAATACTGCGTGAGCATCGAGTAGTGGCTCGACGTGCCGAGCTGGTTGCGGAAGGCCTGGATGTTCTGCGCGGTGGTGTTGTCCGAGCCGCCGCTGGCCCACGTCGGACCCCAGAAGATCAGCACGACTTTGGCCGTGTTGATGACGTCACCGTTGTGATAGGTGAGGTTCACCGCTTCCGGCGTGATCACGCGGTACGCGTCACTGGCTATCGGCCGCGGGGCGGTGTTCTGCGCCGTGATCTCGTCGATCTCGTCGATCATCAGGACCTGGCGGTTCGAGCCGTCGGGGTTGATGGGGAAGTGACGGCCGACGCTGGCGGACTGGTCATCGGCCTGGTCCGCACGATCGGCACGGACGGACTTGCCGTCGTTCTGGGCGAACGCGGCACCGGCAAGGGAGAGGGCAAACAGCACTGCAAGAGATTTCTTCAAGCCTTTTCCTCCTCGAACGATGATTCGATTTGACCGGGCAAGCAGAGCAAGGCGGCGGCCAATACCCTTACTTCCGTAAATCAAGCACTTACGTAAGGAGGTGGTCAGGAAGGAGACCATCTGGCATCAAATGACGGGTAATTTGTTGAGCCAACTGCTCAACGACTGACCCGCCCTACAATGCCGAACCATGCCTGAATCCGCAGCCACACGCTGGATGCGCTGGAAGATGAACCTCTTTCCTGCCTACCGCGGCGTCGGCGCCCGCGTCGACTACATCGCCTCCGACTTCCGCGAAGTCCGCATCCACCTCCCCCTGAACTGGCGCACCCGCAACTACGTCGGGACGATCTTCGGCGGGAGTCTCTACGGCGCGGCCGATCCCGTGTACATGATCATGCTACTGAAGATCCTCGGGCCCGGCTACATCGTCTGGGACAAGGCCGCCACCATCCGCTTCCGCAAACCCGGCCGCGGCACGCTCTACGCCACCTTCCGCATCGACGACGCCGAGGTCGAGGCCATCCGCGTTGCCACCGCGGCCGGCGACCCCGTCGACCGCACCTACACCGTCTCCCTGACCGACCGCGAAGGCGTCCCGCATGCGGATGTGGAGAAGGTGATCTACATCCGGCGGAAGGAACCGCGCGTAGAGAAGTCCTGAGTGCTGAGTGCTGAGGCCACCCATGTTCAACGACTACCACTTCATCACCCACTGGCGTCTGCGCGGTACGGTCGCGGAGATCCTGGAGGTCCTCGGCAACGCGGATGATCTGCCGCGGTGGTGGCCGAGCGTCTACCTCGAGGTCACGACGCGCGGAGACCTCGTGGAGCTGTACACGAAGGGGTGGCTGCCGTACACGCTGCGCTGGAGCTTCCGGGTGACGGAGCGGAAGCCGGACGGCTTCATCATCGAAGCGCTGGGCGACTTCGTCGGGCGAGGGGAGTGGACGCTCATGCAGGACGGCGACTTCGCCGACATCGTGTATGACTGGCGGATACGGGCCGAGAAGCCGCTGCTGCGCCTCCTCTCCCCGCTCCTGAAGCCGATCTTCGCCGCCAACCACCGCTGGGCCATGGCCCGTGGGGAGGAGAGCCTGCGCATCGAGCTGGCCCGCCGGCATGGGGAGGCGGTGCCGGCGCCACCCCCGCCGACGTTTGTGCGGAAGAAGCTCTAAGTGGCGTGTGCCGAAAAGAGCGTCCATGAGGAAGGCACAGGCGCGTTGGCGGTTCAATGGAGGACGGACAATCCTGTCCGTCAAGCCCTGACATCTCGCGCCAACGCCGACCTTGGGGTACGCGCTCGGGGGGACGGACAGGATTGTCCGTCCTCCACAACCCGCGGCCGTGTGCGTCATCACACCGCTTCGTGACTCCCCTTTCTGCCGCGGCAGGATAGGATCGGGCAGAATCGTCCGGCTTTGGTCCTTATAGCTTAGAGCTCAGAGCTGAGAGCTGAACCCCGCGGAGATCGTGTGAAACTCGGAATCGACGGCTTCTCCTACGCAGATCTGCAGAATTACGACCGCCTGAAGGACCTGGCCGGTGCCTTCGACCGCGTCGTCGAGCGCAACGACGCCGGTCTCTTCTCCAAGTTCGAAGCCTACCGCTTCGCCATGCAGAGCGGCATCGAGCACGGCGGGCTGGCCGAGCCGGAAGAGTCGGACATCCTCATCCGGGCCGGCCGCGAGCTGGCCAGCTTCCTGACGCAGCTCTTCCACGTCGAGGGAGAGGTGCGCCAGCTCCGGGCGCGCGCCCAGCGCGACGGGGAGGTAGCGAAGTTCAAGAAGGAGTTCGTCAGCAAGCGGGTGGCGAAGGTGCAGGACGTGGTCACCGACGAGTGGCAACCAACCCACACCCCCCCGGCCGGTGCTCTTCCTGGCCGCCCCCTCC
>CAZYTO010000303.1:0-2446 GCA_964650405.1 uncultured Thermoanaerobaculia bacterium
TGCGCTGACTTCGGCGAAGTCCTCGTTACACCTGACGACCTGGACGGCAAACTGCGCGACAACAGCAAAGACCAAGCCGATCACGGCTCTGCGCGGAGACAGTGGTGTTTCACTCCGCCCTCCTCACCCCTATTACGCCGGCGTCACCCTGCGGTTACGATCGCCGGTGGCTGGCCGGGTTTTATGCAGATGATCCCTTCCGGCAGCTCGTCGGAAGGCCGCGGGGACGAGACTGGGGGCGATTACCGCTTCGCTTGCGGTTGCGAGGCCATGAGCTTCTGGTTCAGCTCCTTGATGCGCTCCTGGAGCTGGTTGATCTTGGCCTGGGCGTCGGCGCGGAGGCGCTCCATTTCCCCCTTCACCCGGCCGATCTCCTCGCCCTGCTGGGCGTAGGTGGCCTTCTCCTGGGCGAGCTGCTGGGTGCGCCACTCGACGTCGTGCTTGAGGTTCTCGATCTCCTCGTCCTTGTCCGACATCCGCTGCCGCCACTGCACTTCCTGCTCTTCGTACAGGCGCTTGATGTCCATCAGCTCGGTGATCTGCGAGAAGTCGGAGTAACTGGGGGCCATGTCTCCTCCCTGGCGAACGCGCTCTTCGATCTGCGGGAAGAGCTTCCGGAGTTTGAGCGAAAGGTCGTCGGCGTCGCTGGAGAGCGCCATCGCATCCTGGTAGCTGATCTTCTGGTAGGCCAGCAGGGCGATGAGGGACTGGTTCATCGACTGCATGCGATAGAGGCCGACCGAGCCCTCCATCTCCTCGAGGATGTCCTTGGTCGCGCCGTCTTCGATCAGCTTGGCGATGCGCGGCGAGTTCTTGAGGATCTCCACCGCCGCCGTCAGGCGCCCTTCCACGGTCTTGACGAGCTTGAGCGAAATGATGCCGCGCAGGACCAGCGAGAGCTGCGAGCGGATCTGCTTGTGCTGATCGGGCGGGAAGGCGTCGATGATGCGGTCGATCGTCTGCGCGGCGTTGTTCGTGTGCAGGGTGGAGAAGACGAGGTGGCCCGTCTCCGCGGCGGTGAGCACCGTCTGCATCGTCTCCACGTCGCGCATCTCGCCGACCATGATCACGTCGGGGTCCTGGCGCATGGAGTTCCGTAGCGCCTCCTTGAAGTTGGGCGTATCGGTCCCGACTTCGCGCTGGGAGATGGCCGCCATCTTGTCCTGGAAGAGAAACTCGATGGGGTCCTCGATGGTCACGATGTGCAGCGGCTCGCTCCCGGCGATCTGGGAGATCATGGCCGCCAGGGTCGTGGACTTGCCCGATCCAGTCGGCCCGGTAACGAGCACGAGGCCGTCCGGCATCGCGGAGAGGTCCTCGATGGCCCGGGGCAGCTCCAGCTCGGAGAGGTCCTTGATCTGGATCGGCACCCGGCGGAAGACCGCGCCGACCGTGCCGCGCTGCATGTAGCAGTTCGCGCGGAAGCGCGCCACGCCCGGCACGCCGTAGCCGAAGTCGACCGACTGGAGCTGGTCGAACTTGTCTTTCTGAGCACGGTTGAGGAGCGGCAGGAGGAGCTTCTCCAGGTCCGCCGGCTTGAGCGGAGGAACGCCCGGAATCTGCACGAGCTTCCCGCGCACACGGATGAGGGGCGGCCGCATGGGCTTGAGATGCAGGTCGCTGGCCTCCTGCTTGGCCATGTAGACCAGCAGGTCGTTCAGCGTGAATTGCGGAGTCGCGTCGGGCGGCGCGGCCGCCGGGCTGGGTACCGTCACGGCGTGAATTATACGGTCCATCTAAGGCTGGCAGCCCGGTAAGCGGCGGCGGAGCCGGCCGGAACCTGCCGCCCTCACTCGACGCGGCGGCTGGAAGCCGCTGGGCCAGCCGCATAGAAGGCGGCACTTCGGCTCGCGGCGGTCACCGCCGCATGACGCTGTCGAGAATCATGAGAAACGCTTCCTGCTGCCGGGCCTCGGTCTTCTGGATGACTGCGATGGTCTCGCCGATGCGGAAGCGCTCGTGGAGCTCGTCCGCCGAATGCGACGAGGTGATGATGATGCGCTTGGCCGCCAATCCCTTCTGCCGGGCGTATTCGACGAACTTCTTGCCGTCCATGCCCGGCATCTCCAGGTCGACGATGAGGAGGTCGATGTTCGCGTCGATCTTCGGCAGCGCCTCGTACGGATGGCTGTAGGTCTCAACGGCGGCCATCCCGGGGTAGGCCTCGTTGATGAAGTTCGACCAGAGGTCGCAATAGGCCGGTGAGTCGTCGACGATGACGATGCGCTTCATGTTCGCGAGTACTTCACCACGCCGCCCACGATGGTGGTCACCGCGCGTCCGCGCAGCGTTTGGCCGATGAACGGCGAGTTGGAGGCCTTCGAATAGAACGGCGGCCTGACCTCGTACGGCGTCTGCAGGTCGAACAGCGCGACGTCGCCAGGCGCGCCGGCGGCGAGGGTCCCGCCGGGAAGGCGAAACGTTCGCGCCGGACTGCAGCTCATCA
>CAZYTO010000303.1:2456-6336 GCA_964650405.1 uncultured Thermoanaerobaculia bacterium
AAAGGTGGGTTCACCGACATGGACCGGAAGGCTTTTGGCACGTCGCAGTTCGCCTCCGGGTCGAGGAGCGTCACGTCGCCGGGCGCTCCGGCGGCCAGGGTTCCGCCCGGGAGGCTGAAGACGCGCGCCGGTCCGCACGACAGCAGGTCGATGAGCCGGGCCAGGCCGATGACGCGCGCGGCCACCAGCTTCGTGTAGCTGACGCCGAAGGCCGTCTCCAGGCCGATGACGCCGAACGGCGCCAGGTCGAACTCGACGTTCTTCTCGTCGAAGTGATGCGGCGCATGGTCGGTGGCGATGGCGTCAACCGTGCCGTCGGCGATGGCGGCAATCACGGCGTCGCGATGTTCGGCCGACCGCAGCGGCGGATTCATCTTCAGACTCGTGGAGAACGACTGCACCGTCTCATCGGTCAGGGCGATGTGGTGCGGGGTGACCTCGCAGGTCACCCGCACGCCGTTGGCGCGCGCGGCCCGGACGGCATCGATGGCCCCAGCCGTCGACAGGTGGGCGATGTGGAGCTGCGCATTCGTCATGCGAGCCAGGATCACGTCGCGCGCCACGAGCGTCTCTTCCGACGCGGCGGGAATGCCGCCCATCCCCAGCAGCGTGGAGAAGTAGCCTTCGTGCATCACGCCGCCGTCGGAGAGGTCCGGATCCTCTTCGTGCGCCACCACCGGGATGCCCAGCATCGAGCAGTACTCCAGGGCCCGGCGCATGAGCTGGGCGTTGAAGACCGGCTTGCCGTCGTCGCTCACGGCCACGCATCCCGCGGCCCGGAGGTCGGCCAGCTCGGCCAGGGCCTCGCCCTTCAGGCCCTTGCTCACCGCGCCGATGGGATAGACGCGGCACGCGCCGTTGCGCGCCGCCTCGGCGATGATCATCTCCGTCACGGCGCGCTCGTCGTTCGGCGGAACCGTATTGGCCATCGCACAGACGGCCGTGAAGCCGCCGGCCACGGCCGAGAGCGTTCCCGTGCGGATCGTCTCCTTGTGCTCCTGTCCCGGCTCGCGCAGGTGTGTGTGCAAATCGATGAATCCGGGAGCGACGACCAGACCGCCGGCGTCGAGCACTTCCACGCCGGCGCCCGCCTTGATCCTGCGGTCGGCGCGCGTCACGAGCCCGTCTTCGACGAGGACATCGAGCTTCGCGTCGAGCTCCTGAGAGGGGTCGATGACCCGGCCGTTGGTGATGAGGATGTTCATGGTCATGCACCCTGTAGGGCACGACTGCGTCGTGCCGAATTCTCGTGGTGGCGGGGTGAGCACGACCAGGATTCGGCACGACGCAGTCGTGCCCTACGCCTCCTCATGCGCTCCTCCCAGCAGGTATAGAACCGCCATGCGCACCGCCACACCGTTCGTCACCTGCTCGAGGATGACGGAACGCCGGGGATCGTCGGCGACGTCGGACGCGATCTCCACGCCGCGGTTCATCGGTCCGGGGTGCATGACGATGGCGTCCTTCCCGGCCCGGCGCAGGCGCTCGGGAGTGAGACCGAAGGTGTTGTAGTACTCGCGCAGCGACGGGAAGGCCAGCTTGCCGCCGCGCTCGAGCTGGATGCGCAGCATCATGATGACGTCGGCGCCGTCGATGGCCTCGTCCAGAGAGTGCACGACCCGCACACCCATCTTCGCCACTTCGACGGGCATGAGAGAGGGAGGCGCGGCCAGCGTGACGTTCGCCCGCATCCTGGTCAGCAGGTGAATGTTCGACCGCACCACCCGCGAGTGGGCGATGTCGCCGATGATCGAGACGTTCACCCCGGCCAGACGGCCGAGGCGCTCGCGGATGGTGAATGCGTCCAGGAGCGCCTGGGTCGGATGCTCGTGGGCGCCGTCGCCGGCGTTGATGATGGAGACGTTCGGCAGCCGGTCGGCCAGCATCTTCGGCGCGCCGGGATGCTTGTGGCGGATGACGATCATGTCGGGGTGCATCGCCACGAGGTTCTCGGCCGTGTCGATGAGGGTCTCCCCTTTCTCGACCGACGATCCGGAGGCGGCGAAGTTGAGCGTGTCCGCGGACAGCCGCTTTTCGGCGATCTCGAACGACACGCGCGTGCGCGTCGACGCCTCCATGAAGAGGTTGATGACGAGCTGGCCGCGCAGGGCCGGGACCTTCTTCACCGGCCGCTCGCTCACTTCCTTGAAGCCCTCGGCCGTGTCGAGAATCAAGGAGATCTCGTCCGGGGAAAGCGGTTCGATACCGAGGAGGTCTTTGCTGCGGAGGGCTTGCGTACGCATCGTCAGTGGTTCGTGGCAGTGGTTCGTGGACCCGCTTCTAACCACCGACCACTGACCACTCGCGGCCTACTTCTCCATGATCAGTACTTCGTCGTCCCCGTCCGTCTCGGCCAGCTTGACCTTGATGACCTCGTTCGCGTCGGTGGGAACGGTCTTCCCGATGACGTCGGCGTGGATGGGAAGCTCGCGGTGGCCGCGGTCGACCAGGACGGCGAGCTGCACCGCCTTCGGACGGCCGAAGTCGATGAGCGCGTCCAGCGCCGCGCGCACCGTACGTCCCGTGTAGAGCACGTCGTCCACGAGCACCACGATCTTGTCGTCGATCGGCTCCGGAAGCTTGGTCGGCTTCACCAGCGGCTGCGGGGCGATAGTGGTGAGGTCGTCGCGGTAGAGCGTGATGTCGAGAATCCCGAAGGGCACGGGATGCCCCTCCATCTTCTCGATCTCCTTGGCCATCCGCTCGCCGATGGGCACGCCGCGGCTGCGAATCCCGACGATGATGAGGTCTTCAATCCCGCGATTGCGCTCGACGACTTCGATGGCCATCCGCCGGATGGCTCGATTCATTCGCGCGGCATCGAGCAGCCGCTTTTTGACGTTCATGCGGGCGCGGAGAATAGCACAGGACGGAGTGCCCGGTCGGAGTGGGCAGTCGTGCGGGCCGCGCTGGGTACCGGGTACTAGGAACCGGGTATCCGGTGTCGGAAATCAGGGATCGGAGTGCCAGTGTCGAGGATCGGAATGCCGATCGTGAGCTGGGTCACTATTCTTCGGACCACGGGTCACGGAGCGATCCATTTGTTATTTGTGCCAAGTGACGAGAACGCGCGGAGAACGCGGCCGAATATGTTGTAGCGACATAAAACTGGCGCACAAGTGCCTATGTTTCGGGCACTTACGTTATACCTAGTACCTTCCATTTCCACCCCATTTTTCATGAGTTTTTCGTTGACTCTCCCCCCCAACTCCATAGAATACGCGATCACTAACGGCCCAAAGTCGGTGTCAGGAGTAAGCCAGGAGCGAGCATGGATAAGCGCTATTCAACGATCATCTTTGTCCCGCATGCCCGGGCCAAATCACGCAAGTTGAACGTGTCGCACCGTGCCATCCTTCTTTTGAGCTCGCTTCTCACCTCCTCCCTCTGCCTTTCGGCGTTCTTCAGCGTCCAGTACTTCTCCTCCCTCTCCCAGACCCACGAATTGACGCAGCTTCGCACCGAGAACCGCGAGCTGCAGACGGCCAACGAACAGTTCAGCAAGTCGGTCGAATCCCTCCGCGGACAGCTCGCCAGCGTCGAGGATAAGACCCGGAAGCTGGCCATCATCGCCGGCATCTCCAACCTGGATGAGGGCAATCAGCTCGCCGGCGGTACCGGCGGCGCCCGCCCTGCCGACCTCGGCGAAAACCCCTACCGCGACGACCTCGACAAGATGTCGTTCCGTTCGCACCGCCTCGCGGGCGATCTCTCGGTCCTGGAACAGAAGCTGGCGGAACGGTCGCACCTTCTCTCCTGCACGCCGTCCATCGCGCCGGTGCGTGGCATTCTCACCGACGGGTTCGGCGGCCGCTCCGATCCGTTCACGGGCGAGCAGGGAACGCACACGGCCGTCGACATCTCCTCCGCGGTCGGCCAG
>CAZYTO010000304.1:0-6320 GCA_964650405.1 uncultured Thermoanaerobaculia bacterium
AAGTACTTCGCCCTCATCCCGGCGCTCTTTCTGGTCACCTTCCCCGAGCTGCAGGCGCTGAACGTCATGCACCTGGCCACGCCGCAGAGCGCCATCCTTTCCGCGGTCATCTTCAACGCCCTGATCATCGTGGCCCTCATCCCCCTGGCCCTGCGCGGCGTCAGCTACCGGCCCCTCGGCGCCGGCCGCATCCTGCGCCGCAACCTCATGCTCTACGGCGCCGGCGGCGTGGCCATCCCGTTCGTGGGCATCAAGATCATCGACGTCCTGCTGCACGTCCTGAGGCTGGCATGAAACAGCACACGCTCATCTCCCTCCGCATGACGCTGGCTCTTCTCGTCCTCACCTGCGGCGTCTATCCGCTCCTGGTGTGGGGCATCGGGCAGGCGGCCTTCCGCGACCAGGCCAACGGCTCGCTGCTCATGCGCAACGGCAGGGTCATCGGCTCGGCGCTCATCGCCCAGAACTTCACGGGCCAGCGGTTCTTCCATCCGCGGCCCTCCGCCGCCGGCAACGACGGCTACGACCCGAGCGCCAGCGGCGGGACGAACTGGGGGATGACGTCGAAGAAGCTGCGCGACGCCATCCGGGATCGCACCTCGGGCTACGCTGAGGTCCGGCCGGCCGGCGGCATCCCCGCCGACGCCGTGACCGCGTCGTGTTCGGGTGTCGATCCCAACATCTCGCCGGCCAACGCGTACGCCCAGGCGCCGCGCGTGGCCCGGGCGAACGGCGTGGCGCCGCCGCGGATCCGGGCCCTCATCGACAGCCACACCGAGGGGCGCTTCCTGGGTATTTTCGGCGAGCCGCGGGTCAACGTCCTCCGGCTCAACCTCGCCCTCGAGGAGACCGCGCGCCGGTGAGCGTCGCCGCCGCCATCCGCATCACCTCGCCGGACGAGGAGCGGGTCATCCGGCATGCGGCGGATTTCGCCCGGCAACAGGGCAAGCACTGCTTCGTCATCTCCGTCGTCCGCACCCTGCCCTACGGCGACGTCTCCGAGGCCAACCGCGACATCGTCCTGCGCAACCTCCAGTTGATCGCCGGCTCGAATGCCTCCCCGGTCATGCAGGAAGGAAACGACGTTGCCCGGACGCTGTGCGCCATCGCCAAGAGCTTCGGCATCCGCACGCTCTTTCTCCAGGGTGGAACGTCGCATCTGCTGGGCCGATCGATCGCCGAGCAGATTCTCTATCTCGATCCGCCGTTCGATGTTGTTGTCGTGGGGTCGGAATGATTCCGTTGTCCGTTGTTCGCCGCTCGCCTTTCGCCAACCCCCGCTCGCCCGATAATTGGTCAATGATGGGTGAAACGGACCGCGGCCGCCGCGCCGACGACTACCTCGCCCTGACCCGCCGCGAGTCGGCCAAGGGGAAGCTGAAGGTGTACCTCGGCATGGCCGCCGGCGTCGGCAAGAGCGTACGCATGCTGGACGACGCTCACGTCCTGCGGCGCCAGGGAGTCGACATCGTCGTCGGCTACATCGAGCCCCACGGCCGCGCGGAGACGGTGGCCCGCATCGGCGACCTGGAGGTGATCCCGCGGGCGCAGCTCCACTACAAGGACGTGGTGCTCGAAGAGATGGACCTCGACGCCTGCCTGCAGCGCAAGCCCGACGTCCTCGTCGTCGACGAACTGCCGCATACCAACGCCCCCGGCTCCCGCCACGAGAAGCGCTGGCAGGACGTGGAGGAGCTGCTCGGGGCGGGCATCTCCGTGATGACGGCCATGAACGTCCAGCACCTCGAAGGCGTGCAGGACGTCGTGCGCTCGGTGACGGGGATCGAGATCCGCGAGCGCGTGCCCGACCGCGTCATCCGCGAGGCAGCGAACGTGATCCTGGTCGATCTTCCCGTGCCGGAGCTGCAGGAGCGCCTGCGGCAGGGAAAGATCTATCCGCCGGAGCAGGCCCGGCGCGCCCTCGACAACTTCTTCCGGGCCGAGTTGCTGGTGAAGCTGCGCGAGCTGGCGCTGCTGCAGACGGCGGACTACTCGGGCCGTCACGCGGCGACGTCGGCGGACGTCGAGGCGACGCTCACCCCGCGCATCGCCGTGGCCCTCCCCTTCGAGCCGGCCGTGGCACGGTCGCTCATCCTCCGCGGCTCCCGCCTAGCCGGCCGGATGAATACCCGCTGGTTCGCGCTCTACGTCCGGCGCCGCCAGGATCACGCGGAGAACATGACCGCCCAGCAGCATCGCCTCCTGACGGAGAACGTCCAACTGGCCATGTCCCTCGGCGCGAGCGTGGTCATCCGCGAGTCGGAGGACGTCGTAGCCACGATCCTGGACGTGATCCGCCAGGAAAACGTCTCCCTCCTCGTGGTCGGCCGCGCCTCGCGGGCCGGACTGCTGGGCCGGCTGTCGCCGGGCATCGTGCAGCGCCTGCAGGAGGCGAAGGGGTTCGATCTGCTGATCGCGGACTCGGACGACGATCGGGAGTAGGGGCGATGTAGGGCACCGCCGCGCGGTGCCGAACCCCCGCGGGCGTGTAAGCACGCAGAATCAAGGATGAAGGGTGGGACCGGAATAGACCGGACCTGGCGTAACCTTGCGTGCAACATGACCAAAGTTGAGGCTCTCGAGCGGGGCGTGCAGGCGCTGACGCCGGATGAATTGGCAGCGTTTCGGGAGTGGTTTGCCGAATACGACTGGAAGGCGTGGGACCGGCAGATCGAGCGCGATTCCGCGGCGGGCAAACTCGACAAGCTGGCAGCCGAGGCGCTTGCCGAATTTGAACTGGGCGAGACGAGAGAGATTTGAGCCATCAGGCGTCCGGCAAGTTCTGGCGGCATTTCGACCAATTGACCGTCGAGGTTCAGGAACTTGCGCGAGCCAATTTCGTTTGCTCAAAGCCGACCCACAGCACCCTTCACTTCACTTCAAACGAGTCGGGAAGTACTGGTCCGTCCGGATCGGCTCCGGACATCGTGCGTTAGGTGTCGATTCGGCCGAAAGGAATCCTCTGGTTCTGGATCGGCACGCACGAGGAGTACGAAAGATTGATCGGCTGACACCTCGGCATGACCCCCTGACCGCACGGACACGTTTGCCGCACAGTCACTGTCCACCGATGTACATTTCTTGTACGGCGTATCGAGCATCACCCTGACGTAAGTCACTGAGCCGGCGCCCTTCAGCGAGTGGTATCGGACCTGCTTCAGGAGGCGTGGCCTCGTGAGCGCACGCGCCGCGAGCACATGTCCGGGAGCGAAATCTGGGAGAGAAAGGACTGCAACATGAAGTGGAGACCTGAACGGCATTCCCCAACTCGTCGCCTGGGAGGGGCGATCGTCGCCGCGGTGCTGATGCTGGCGTCATCCGTTGCCGGACAGGACTACCGGATCGCATTCATGGCAAAAGGAAAGAACGACACCGCGGCAGGCCCTCCGCAGCACTGCTGCGGGACGGGGCTTTACGTGATGGACTCCAACGGGGCTCATCTCAAACAGGTGAGCGACGACAACGTCGCCGTGCTGCTGGATGGCGCATGGTCTCCCGACGGAGCGCATCTCGCGTTCGTGGCCCTTCGCGAAGGAGGCATGCGGCTGGGCGCCGGAGGCGTGACGTGGAACGGCAACAGCGATGAGGAGCTCGTCAGGAAGTACAACCTGCCATTTCACTTTGCGGTTTACGTCATGAAGAGTGACGGGACGGAGCAGAGGCGTTTGCTCGACGTTCCTGCGTTACCGGGCGTCCGCTGGTCACCTGACGGCAGGCGGCTGGTCCTCTCCTCGGCGTACGAAAGCTCGAAAGGAGGCGCCGCCGCAGGCGGGCCGAGGGGACCTGCCGGAAGCGCCGTTTACGTCGCCGACGTTGCAACGGGCGGCGTCAAGCGCATCACGGCACTCGGCGAGACTCCGATGAACCCCTCCGCCGTCTGGTCGCCCGACGGCGCACAAGTCGCGTACATCTGTCGTGATTCGAACGGACCGGCGGGGATCTGCATCGTGAACCCCGATGGCTCGGGACGGCGACGCCTGACCGAAGGGTATGCGAACGCTGCCTTCCCCGCCTGGTCGCCGAACGGCCGGCGCATCGCCTTTACCGGAGCGCCTGACACGGCGCCCACCGACGCCGGCGTCTACGTGGTCGCTGCGAATGGCGAAAACGCGGTTCGCGTCAGCAGACTGCGCGCGACGCGGCTCGTCTGGTCACCCGAGGGCAGAAGCCTGCTCCTCCACGGATCGTCCGGCTCCTACCTGGTCGATCTCGAAGCCAACTCGGGGATGAAGCTGCCCATCCCTCCGCGTGCGCTCGACCATGCCTTCACTCCCGACGGCAAGACCATCCTCTACCGCTTGCCGGACGGCATCGGCGTCGGAATCTATGCCGTCAGTACGGAGGGCGGCGGCGCGCATCCATTGGATACGGCGGATCTCCGCGTCGGGGGTTTTGCGGTGAGTGGCCGGTGAGTCTGACGATCCATAGCTGATCAACACAGCCCGTTGCCACGGCTTCTACCCGGAAACCGCGGTAACGCGTCACGACGCTGCGCCGGTCAGGAGGGAGAGAGGACCGGCGGTCGTGAATGCTGATGCCGATGGGTCAGGACGATCGAGGCACTTCGCGCAACGGCTGGAGCGGCAGGCTGAGAGGTTGAATCCCGTTCCCGTTGGGCTTCGGATAGCGGATGTAGTTGATCGCAAGACATCTAGGCTTCGAGCCGGTCGGCCCGGACGTTCTCGCTCCAGCCATCCGTCGAGCGCTCATGGAACGGCAGATCGAGATCGCATCCTGCGAGGCGATCCTGCCAAACGGCGGCAGGTTCACGGGTCGCCATGACGAGTTCCCACCGGTCGACGTACGGAAACTACAGGCCGGCATCACGATTCAGATCGAGTGGGTCCCAAAGATCGGAGGCATTAGCCGCATCGAACTCGACGGCCGTATCGATGAGATTTTCATCCGCAGGCCCTTCGTCGCGAAAGAGCACGTTCGGCTCCTCACCCAGATTCGCAAGTGGCGGCACGACGGATTGGCAGTGGAATCGTTCGGCGAAACCAACGACGAAGAGAACGAACCAGGCATCGATCGAGCGATTCGCGAGTACGTCGAGACGCATCCCGACGTCGTTGCGGAGGACGACCTCCGGATACGTGAACAGTTTCTCGATCATATTCGTGACGTGGCCCATTCGGAGCGTCAGGAATACGAACGCGAAATTGCCTTGGTGCGAACGGACGAACGCCGCGCATCCTTGTTCCTGCTGATCGCTATCGGGCTAGGTCTCGTTCTCTTCGCTGCCGGCACATTTCTTCTTTTCTTGCACAAGGTTACATTCGGAACGGTCAGCGAGCTGTGTGCCTTGCTGAGCGGCGGTGCCACAGCTCTACTCCGTTTGAATCTGAACGGATTGAAGGTGAAGCGTGCATCGATCGAAAACCGGCAAAGAGATAGCCGGGACACCGCCCTGATGATCCAGGCCGCCATGGCGCATTCCGAAAACCGAAAGCGATCCTCGGAGATCAGCCGTGTCACTCAGCTCCTGATGGCCCGCGTCACACAAACGCCATTGCAAGCTGACGAGCAGGCACAAGCTGGATTCAGACAGCGACCGAAGAGAAAGCGACGGCGTCCGCCGAAGAACGAGCCGGCGAATACGTCCTCCGGCTAGTGGTCACCTGACATTTTCCGAACATCGTTGCCGTTCGCGCAGCCCGAGTCTGCAAACTCTGTTGCGCCACTGTCACGAAACGCCCCAGGACGTTGGCCTTTACTCCCTGCGCGTAGAAGATACCGGCCGGAAGTCGGAGCAGCGTGTGGACGTCGGCCTGCTTGAGCAGCTCGCGGCGGACCGTTTCGCCGGCGCCTCCTTCGAACAGGACGTTGTCCGGCACGACAACGGCGGCGCGGCCGTGCTGCTTCAGGATCGTGAAGATGTGCTGGACGAAGTTGAGCTGCTTGTTGCTGGTCGAGGCCTACCGGCCCGTCGAGGCGGCACGGTTGCTGGGGATGGCGGAGGGAGACGTCCGGGAGTGGATGGCGACGGGGGAGCTGGAGGGCGTGCCGTCACAGGGCGGCGGGCTGTTGGTTCCGTGGGAGGAGCTGGTGTCGTTTGCGCTCGGGTTCTGGGATCAGGAAGAGGTGGAGGCGGCGCTGGGGGCAGAGCTGCGCGGGGCCATTCCGGAGCTACTGCGGCTGGCGGAGCTGCGGGTGCGGATTCCGCGGATGGAAGTCGTCGCGCTGGAGCGGGTGGCGGCGGCGGAGGGGCGGACGGTGCATGCGCTGCTGTCGCGGGAGCTGCTCGACTTCGTTCCGGCGAATGCGCCGTTGCTCACCGAAGAGGGGCCGGGATTCGGTGCCACGCTTCGGTGGTCGAG
>CAZYTO010000305.1:0-6316 GCA_964650405.1 uncultured Thermoanaerobaculia bacterium
CGACCGGGAGATGGTCTACGCCATCAGCGGCGGGCCGAACGGCACGATCCTCCTCTCCAGCGGTCCGCAGGGCCGCGTCTATCAGATGAAGGGCACCGAGGTCTCGCTCATCGCCGCCGTGCCGGAGAAACAGGTCGTCTCCATCTCCACCGCGGGCGGGGCCACGCTCATCACCACCACGAACAGCGGCGCGGTCTACCGCATGGAAAGCGCGCCGTCGGCCAAGGCGGAGTTCAAATCCGTCGCCAAGGACGTGGAGCGCTTTTCGCGCTTCGGCCACTACCGCATCGAGGGGAGCGACGTCGCCGACGGCCGGCTGGCCATCGCATTCCGCAGCGGCAACACCCGCACGCCCGACGCCACGTGGAGCCCGTGGAGCGCGGCGCGGGCGTCGGACGAAGGGCCGATCGACGCGCCGGCCGGGCGGTACGTGCAGTGGAAGCTGACCATGCCCAAGCCGGCGGACGACGTCGCCGTCGACACCGTCACGGTCTCGTTCATCAACCGCAACATCGCCCCGGTGATCGACACCGTCACCGTGCAGGACCCGGCGGTCGTGTTCATCACCGGGAGCTACCCGCAGTCGCCGCAGGTCGTGGAGGCCACGAACCCCGACGAGTACGGCATCTTCACCAGCCTGGAGCCGCCGCGCGACAAGAACGAGCCGGGCAAGCGCGTCTACCGCAAGGGCTACCGCACCGTGAACTGGCGCGCCCACGACGAGAACAACGACGCCCTGCGCTACTCGCTCTCCTTCCGCCGCAAGGGGACGGAGAAGTGGCTGCGCCTGCGCGAGAACATCGAAGAGACGTCGATGAACTTCGACACGTCGCAGCTGCCGGACGGGCTGTACGAGCTGCGCCTCTCCGTGACCGACGCCCTCGACAACCCCGACGCGCCGCTCAGCGACGCGAAAGAGGGCGTGGAGTTCCAGGTCGACAACACGCCGCCGCAGATCACCTCAACGGTGAGTGGCAACGACGTGCTCATCCGCGTCACCGACAAGCTCTCGCCGATCGGGAAGGTCGAGTACTCCGCCGACGCGCAGAAGTGGGTGCGCCTCACGCCCGTCGACGGCATCGCCGACTCGCCCGACGAGACCTACCGCCTGCCCCGCAGCGCCGTGGCCGGGAAGTTCGTGATCGTGCGGGCCACGGACGCCTTCTACAACGTCGCTACCGAGTCCATCACCCTCCCGTAGGACTGAGGCATGAGGACTGAGGACTGAGTGAGACGACTCAGTCCTCATCGCTCAGTCCTCAGTCCTCCCTATAATGGCGGAGTGAACCGTCTCAAAGCGCTACTCGCTATTGGTTTGCTCGCGCTCTGCGCGACGACGTGCAAGCAGGAGCACGCCCTCCCGCCCGTCAACGCCCAGGTCGAGGACGACTCGAAGCCGGTCGACGGCGGCACGGTCCTCCGCCGGCTCGGCGGCGACGTCGTGTCGATGAACCCCATCGTCGCCGCGACGAAGTACGACCGCCTGGTCAGCTACTACCTCTACACCCCCATCGTCCAGCTCGACGTCAACCTCCAGCCCATCCCCGGCTTGGCCGACAAGTGGGAGATCACGCCGGACGGCAAACAGTACACCTTCCACCTGAACCCCAAGGCCACCTTCTCCGACGGCACGCCGGTGCGCGCCAGCGACGTCCTCTTCACCCTCAAGAAGATCGTCGATCCGACGTCCGAGGCCGCGCAGATCGCCGGAGGCTTCGACAAGCTCGACCTGTCGACGACGCGCGTCATCGACGACCACACCATCGTCGTCGGATTCAAGGAGATCCTGGCCTCGCAGCTCATGCAGTTCAACAGCGTCCTCACGATCCCGGAGCACGCCTACGCGCAGGGCGACTTCCGCGCCGGCTGGAAGGACCGGGCCATCAGCTGCGGGCCGTACACGCTCGTGCGCCGCGTGCCTGGGAAGGAGATCGTCCTGCAGCGGCGGAAGGACTGGTGGGGACCGCCGGTCTACATCGACACGATCCTCTTCAAGGTCATCAACGACGACAAGACTGCCTGGGCGGCCGTGCAGCGCGGTGACATCGACGAGACCTACATCAGCTCCGACCTCTGGCAGATGGAGAGCCGCCGGCCGGAGCTGCAGAAGACCATCGACTTCCGCCGCTTCTACATGCTCTCCTACAACTTCTTCCCCTGGAACAACCGCCACCCCATCCTCGGCGATCGGCGCGTGCGCCGGGCCCTGGCCATGTGCCTCGACCTGCAGTCGATCATCAACAATCTCTATCACGGCACCGCGCGCGCCATGAACGGGCCATTCACGCCCGACGAGTTCGCGTACAACCCCGATGTCCCGGTGATCCAGTACAACCCGCTGGAGGCCCAGCGCATCCTCAACTCCATCGGCTGGGTCGACACGGACAAGGACGGCATTCTCGACAAGGACGGCAAGCCCTTCAAGTTCGACATGCTCATCCCCGCCGGCAACTCCGTCTCCCTGCCGACGGCGCAGCTCTTCCAGTCCGAGCTGAAGAAGATCGGCGTGCAGCTCAACATCGTTCCGCTGGAGACGAGCGTGTTCATGCAGCAGGTGATGAACGGGAAGTTCGAGGCCGCCGCGCTGGCCTGGGACCTCGACCCCGATCCCGATCCGTACCCGATCTTCCACTCCTCGCAGTTCGCGCCGCTGGGACAGAACATGGTCTTCTATTCGAATCCCGAGGCGGACAGGCTGATCGAGGCGGAGCGGAAAGAGCTCGACTTGAAGAAGAGGATCCCCATCTTCCGGCGCCTGCACGAAGTGCTGGCCAACGACCAGCCGTACACCTGGACGCTGCAGGTCTCCTCGAAGTGGGCCGTGAACAAGCGCCTGCGCAACGTGAACGAGAGCAAGGGCTGGGGATTGAACCTCTGGTATCCGGGAGAGCTGGGGTGGTGGATTCCGAAGCGGTTCCAGGGAACGAAGTGACGAAGCAGGGCGGAGGGCGGAGGGCGGAGGGCGGAGATAGTGTTCGGCGCGGAAACACCACCTCCGCTCTCCGCCCTGCGCTCCCCGCCCTCAAAAGCCCGTGCTCTCCTATCTGATCCGCCGTCTCTTCTACGCGGTGCTGACCTTCTTCGGCATCACCGTGGCCGTATTCGCGCTCATCCACTCCGTTCCCGGCGACCCCACGAATCTCTTCCTCGGACCGCACCGCGTGCCGCCGGCCATCATCGCCCAGATTCGCCACGAGCATCATCTCGACCAGCCGCTCGTGGCCCAGTACCTCTGGTGGGTCAAGGGCATCGTCACCCTCGACTTCGGCCGCTCCATCTTCGACTCGCGCCCGGTCGCCGACCACATCGCCGAGAAGATGCCGAACACGTTCCTGCTGAACGTCATCGCCTTCCTCCTGGCCGCGGCCATCGGCGTCCCCATCGGCCTCTGGAGCGCCACGCGCTCCGGCCGGCTCACCGAGCGCGCCTCCGCCGTCACGTTCTTCCTCCTCTATTCGCTGCCGAGCTTCTGGGTGGCCCTGCTACTGATGCAGTTGTTTTCGGTGAGGCTCGACCTCCTGCCGCTCTTCGGCATGACCTCGGACGACTACCTGCAGATGAGCGCCGGGCAGCAGCTCCTCGACCGGGCCCGGCACCTGGCCCTGCCGGTGATCTCGCTGACGTACGCGCAACTGGCCATCTTCGCCCGCTTCTCGAAGTCGGCCCTGACCGAAGTGATCCGCCAGGACTTCATCACCACCGCCCGGGCCAAGGGCGCCGCGCCGGCGGCCGTGCTGTGGCGCCACGCCTTTCGCAACGCCCTGATCCCGCTGATCACCCTCCTCGGCCTGACCATTCCGTACCTCATCTCCGGCAGCGTCATCGTCGAGGAGATCTTCCAGTGGGACGGCATCGGCCGCCTCTACTTCGACTCCATCCTGCAGCGCGACTACCCGACCGTCCTCGGCCTCACCGTGACCACCGCCGTCATCACCCTCTTCGCCTCGCTCTTCGCCGATCTGCTCTACGCCCTGGCCGACCCGCGCATCCGCCTGGAGGGGCCGCGATGAGGGAAGGGGAGTCGATCTGGCGCGTGACGTGGCGGCGGTTCCGCCGCAGCAGGCTGGCGCTGATCGCGCTCGGCTACGTGGCGTTCATGACGACGCTGGCCCTCTTCGCGCCGCTGATCGCCACGGCCCGGCCCTCGGCACCCGTGCCGTTCGGTCCGAACGACGTCGACATCGCCCACCGCCTGGAGTGCCCGAGCGCGCAGCACCGCTTCGGCACCGACGACCTCGGACGCGACGTCCTGGCGCGCATGATCCACGGCGCGCGCATCTCGCTCACCGTCGGATTCATGGCCACGGCCATCTCGCTCATCGTCGGCTCGATCCTCGGCGCGCTGGCCGGCTATTACGGCGGCGCCGCCGACTGGGTCGTCTCCCGCGTCATCGAAGTCGTGCTCTGCTTCCCGTTCCTTTTCCTGGTCCTCGGCATCGTGGCGCTCTTCAAGCCGTCGCTCTACACGATCATGATCGCCCTCGGCCTGACTTCCTGGACGACGGAGGCCCGTTTCGTGCGCGGCGAGTTCCTGCGCATCCGCGACCTCGAGTTCGCCCACGCCGCCCGCGCCAGCGGCGCCCGCGACGCCAGGATCATCTTCCGTCACCTCCTGCCGAACGCGCTGGCGCCCGTGCTCGTCTCGGCGAGCTTCGGCGTGGCATCGGCCATCCTCATTGAGTCCGCGCTTTCGTTCCTCGGCTTCGGCGTCCCTGTGCCCACCGCGTCGTGGGGCGGCATTCTGTCGATCGCGCAGGAGCACATTCAGTACGCCTGGTGGCTGGCCTTCTTCCCGGGCGTGGCCATCTTCCTCACCGTGGCGTCGTTCAACGTCATCGGCGACCGGTTCCGCGACGCCATCGATCCGCGCAGCGACTAAGCCTAGTACTTGAGGCCCGTGCTCGTGGTCACGCCGTTCTTCGCCGCCGCGATCACGTAAGTGTGGCCTTCGGTCTCGGTGAACGAGAAACGGCCGTTGCTGTCGGAGGTCGTGGAGACGGTGACATTCGTGCCCACGTCTTTGCAACTGACGCCTGCGCCCGCAACTTTGTGGCCGCCGTCGTCGAGGACGGTGCCCGAGACGGTCGAGGTTTTGGCCATGGTTCTCTCTCCTTTCTAAACGGTCACCGGCAGCCGCGCCTTCAGCGACTCCAGCACCGGCGCCGGCACGAGCCGGGCCACGTCGCCGCCGAGCCGGAAGACCTCTTTCACCAGGCGCGAGGAGACGTACGTGTACTCGACGGCGGGGAGCATGAAGATCGTCTCCACCTGCGGGTTCAGCTCGCGGTTCATGAGCGCCATCTGCAGCTCGTACTCGTAGTCCGACACGGCGCGGATGCCGCGTACGACCACGTGCGCGTTGTGGCGGTGCATGAAGTCGACGAGCAGACCGGAGAAGGAGTGCACCTCGACGTTCGGCGTGCCGGCCGTGCAGCGCGCGATGAGCTCGATGCGTTCGGGAATCGTGAAGAGAGGAGACTTCCCTTCGTTCTCCAAGAGCGCCACCATGACCCGGTCGAAGAGGCGCGAGCAGCGGTGGATGATGTCGAGGTGCCCGTTCGTCAGCGGATCGAACGAGCCCGGATAAACGGCGACGCGCATATGCGCTAGAGAATACCCTTGCTTCAACGCATTGACGAACCTACTATGAAGTCAATTCGTTGCGAATCGATTCGTGGGAGGGTGTGACGAAATGCGGCAACGTCTCGAGGTCAAGCGCGCGAATCCCGCCGTTCGAACCCGGCTGCTCTCCTCCATCCTCCGCCATCTGCCGGGCGCCTGGATCGATCCCAAGCACGACGAGCTCATCGCCCTCTACCGCCTCCGCTACCGCATGGCCATGGACGAGCAGAAGTTCGACACGGCCCTGATCTTCCTCAACAAGATCATCGAGCTCGAGCCCGCGAACGTCGACGCCAAGCTGTGCAAGGGCGAGATCTACCACCGCTGCCTGCAGGACTACCCGGCTGCGATCGAGCAGTACAACAAGGTGATCCGCTTGAGCCATGACGAGGAGCCGCGCCTCCGCGCCCGCGCGGCCATGGCCGAGATCATGGAACTGCTGGCGTAGCCGCCGCCCGGGTAGCCGCGCGAATTCGCTATTCGGAATTCTTCGTCCCCCGCTATCCTACGTCCCCATGCGCACAATTCGAGTCGTCGCCCTCCTGGCCCTCGCCTGTCTCGCCTCGGCCCAGCAGAAGCCGCGCGTCACCCTCGATGACACCCTCCGCTACGTCGGCGTCTCCGATCCCCAGCTCTCGCCCGACGGCAAGTCCATCGCCGTCATCGTCTCGCGCCCGAACGAGAAGGAGAACCC
>CAZYTO010000306.1:0-6301 GCA_964650405.1 uncultured Thermoanaerobaculia bacterium
GGCGGCCAGACGTGGGCAGTGAACTGGCTAAAAACCTGCACAAAGGTTAGCGATGCCACGAACAATGAGTAAGTACCTCTCTGTAGCTGTCTTGGCCCTGCTTCGCGCTTCCGGCACCTACGCACAGTCGGCAGTGCTGAAGCTGCCGGACTTCAGCCAGCACGCGCGCGTGCTGCAGCGCCTCGGCCTTACCGACATCACCATCGACTATTCGCGGCCAGCCCTCCGCGGCCGGAAGATGTTCGGCGGCGCGCTTGCCTATGGCGAGGTGTGGCGGGCCGGAGCGAATTTCAATACGACCTTCGAGGTCACCGATCCCGTGACGATCGAGGGACAGCCGCTCCCCAGGGGCGTCTACGGGCTGCACATGATCCCGGGGGAGACGTCATGGACCGTCATCTTCTCCAGGAACTCGACGTCGTGGGGAAGCTTCAGCTATGACCCGGCCGAAGACGCACTGCGCGTGACTGTGAAACCGCGGGCCATCGAGCCGCAGGAGATGCTCAGCTACGAGCTCGTTGACGTGACGCCCCGCTCCACCGTGGTCACGATGCGCTGGGAGCGAGTCGAGGTGCCGTTCCGCGTGGAGGTCGACACTCCGGTACTGGTCGCGCAGAGCCTGCGCAATCAGCTCCGCGGCAGGGCCCAGTCCGAGTGGCAGGCCTGGGCGGAGGTGGCGAACTTCCTGCTCGAGAACAAGGTCAACACCGAGGAGGCGTTGCAGGACGCGGAGCAATCCGTGGCCATCGAAGACCGCTTCGAGAACGAGATCACGAAGGCGCGCGCGCTGAGCGCCCTCGGCCGCGGCGAGGAAGCGCAGGCCGTCCGCAACAAGGCGCTGGGAATGGGCACGGAACGGCAGGTCTACGACTTCGGCCGCGGGCTCCAGCGAGTCAACCAGCAGGAGCAGGCGCTGGAGGTTTTCCGCATCAACATCACGAAGCATCCCGGAACGGTACTCGCGCACAACGCGGCCGCACGGGTCGCGGCCGCGAAGGGTGATTACGACACCGCGGTCAAGGAAATGAAGCTGGCCGTGAGCATGGCGCCGGAGCGGTCGAAGCCCGGCCTGGCCGATCTGCTGCGGCAGCTCGAAAACGGCGTGGATATCAACAAGTGAGAGGTGATCGATGCCATAATGCCCCCGTCCAATTCAAACGGGGAGTCTTCTGTGATCATCTTCGGTTCACGTGGCATCCGCATGAAGGGCGGAGAGGGCACGTTCTTCTGCCCGCGGTGTCAGGGGTCGCGCCAGTACACGCATCGCAAGGTGCGTCGGTTCTTCACGCTCTACTTCATTCCCATCATCCCGCTCGACCTGGTGGGGGAGTTCGTGGAGTGCAACTACTGTCATGGCAGCTACCAGATGCAGGTGCTCGACTACGATCCGCGGGCCGAGCAGAAGCGGACCGACTCGCAGATGCGGACGGCGCTGAACCGCGGCATCATCGGGGTGCTGATCGCCGACGGCGTACCGTCCGAGGGGGAGCGCGCAACGGCCCTCGAGGTGATCCGCAAGGTCTCGCTCGATACGAACATGACCCGGGCCGACCTCGACGCGGCCGTGGACTCGTCCATCAAGCGCGCCGGCAATCCGGCCGGCGACGTCGAAGCCGTGGCGGAGGGGATCCCCTACCCGCAGCGCGAGGGCTACGTCCGGGCGTTGCTGTCGGTGGCCCTGGCCGACGGGGAGCTGCGGCCGGAGGAGGATCGGGTAATCCGCGCGCTGGCCAAGGCCGTCGGCATTACAGACGCCCACCTGACGGGCATCATGGCCACCGCGCCAAGGATGTTCAGTGCTCCGCCGCCGGCGCTACCTTCTTAGCGCCGGCCTGGCGGTACTGAACGCCGGCCTGCTTACCATTCCCCGGTTTGTCATCGGGCTCGGCGATCCGCGGGCGTTCGCGATTCTCATCGCATTGGCCACGATCTTCTGCTTCGCCGAGGCCAGTCTGGTCGACGAGGTGCCGCAGGGCGGGCGGAATCTCGCGCTGCTGGCAACGATGACCGGCCTGGCCGTCTTCGGAACGTTCGTCGTGGCGATCGTGACCGAAGGACGCACCGCGCACGACGGAGTCGTGATCGCCTGCGGCGCGGCGCTGATGGCGTCCGGTGTGCTGCTTCGCTGCCTGGCCATCGTGACGCTCGGACCGCAGTTCGTCTCGGAGTTGCGCGTTCCGGCGGGCGCGCCGCTCGTACGGACGGGCGTCTACCGCTGGCTCGATCATCCCTCCGAGGCGGGACTGCTGATGCTCACCGCCGGAGCGGCCGTGCTTTTCCGGAGCGTGGAGGCGCTGCTGGTGTGGGCGTGCGTGGTCGTTCCGCTGACGCTGGCGCGGGTCAGGGCGGAGAACGGGTTCCTGGACGGCGAGCGGGGGGCGGCGAGCGGCGAGCGGGAAGGGAGCTCGGCGGCGTAACTCATTCGTTCCGGGAACCCAGACTGAAGAACGTAACGGGAGATGGAGCTCCGTCCAAGGCACGATAGAAGTCGAGTGCGTGGACATCGTCGTTATCGCAGGCGACGAACAGTTCCCGGATTCCGCGCTCCGCAGCAGCACTGATAGAGCGGCCGGAGAAAGCCGGGGAGATCGACCATTCGCAGGATGGGATTATCAGGCGAGTGCGGCCTCCGGCGCCGTCGCCGCGAATCGTACCCGCATCGCGGCGGCGAGCGGCGCACGCTCACGCCAGAGCAGCGTACCCGCGAGGAGCAGCAGCGCCGCGTGGAGCCACCACAGCAGTGTCGCGGAGAGCATGATGATCCCGATGGCCTGAGGGCGATCGACGGGAAGGAGCTCCGTGCCGAACGACGTATGGCGATCGCCAAACGGGAGCTCGAAGCGCGCCGGCAGCCCCTGGTAGATCTCCTGCGACTGCCCTTCCGGCGGAGCCGCGGAGTGGACATATGCCGCGCCCATGGCGCGCGACATCTCGTCGGACTCGAGCAGCATGTCGAGCGTGACGGGACCGGAAGAGGCCAGCCCTCCGCTGCCGGAATTCATGCGCTCGATGGCGCCGATCCGTGCGTACGTCGGGTAGATGACCAGCGCCAGTGCCACCGCAGAGGCCAGCAGTGCGGCGACGCCGTGACGGACGTTCCAGCGCTGCGGGGCGACCGGCGCCAGGGCGATGACGCTCAGGATGCCGAGGACCGCGGCGGTCACGCCGACGAGGAGAAGCGACGAGGCGGCGGTGGCGGCGACGAGGAGGGCGATGACGATGCGGCGGCGGCGCATGCCGAGCATGGCCAGGAGGCGCTCCGACCACAGGGCGAAGAGGAGGAAGAAGAACGTCGTGGAAGGACGCGGCAGCCACACCTTGGTGCGTGAGGCGAACGTCTCGACGAGCGGCAGCCACTCGGACGCGTAGCGGACGGAGGCGAACGTCCCGGTCGCGGCGATGGGAAGCTGCGGCACCCGAACGGTGGCTAGGCCGACGCCCAGGGCGTGACGGAACGTCTGCACGTGCTGGAGGAAGAGAACCTGCTGGCCGGTGGAGAGGGGCACGGTGAGGTGCCCGTCGCGGGTCCTGGTCATGAGCAGGGGCTGGTCCTGCAGCGCGGCATACGTCGCGCGCGGCAGCGACGGCATCTGCACCTCGGCGGCTCCCTGATTCCGCACTTCGAAGGAGCTCTCGCCGAGGATGGAGCCGTCGGCGGGAACGAAGAAGTCGTGCCGCGCGCCGGGGAGCGCGTAGCTGATGGAGTGCAGGGCCTCCAGGCGGGAGACGCTCCAGCCGACGTGCTCGCCGCCGGCCAGCTCGAAGGCCACGGCGCCGCGGTAGGTGGGGCGCACTCCCGTCTCGGTGACGCTCACCCGCTTCTGCGCGCCGCGCGTGGCCGCGCGGAGGAGCGGGTGCGACTCGACGACGAGGTATTGCAGGGCCGCGTCGACCGGCACGGCGAAGGTGTGCCCGAGCAGCTCGCCGGTGGCCACGATGGTCGACTCACCCGGCGCGATGGCGAAGACGTAACGGCCGTCGCGGACTTCGTACTGGTTCGTGGAGTCGATCTGTTGCAGGTGCTCTCCGGAGACGAGCCGCAGGGTGAGCGAGGACGTGGCGCGGTTCGGGTTGTGTACGTCGATGGCATAGCGGAAGCGCGCCGCATCGGGGAGAAGCGTCACGACGTAGCGGCCGGTGGCGGTGACCGGCAGCGTTTCGTTGCTTACGGCGACCTGGCGGACGAGCGCGTATGTGCGTCCGTTGTCGCCGTCCTCCTCAGTGGCCGTCAACTCGCCGTCGCTGACCGTGGAGCGGACGCCGAGCACAGTCGGGGGCACGTGCAGTTGTACGCGGTCGCTGCCGGAGAGGCGGAGGTCGCAGCGCGCGGAGAAGTCATCGCGAAGGGGAAGGATGTGGAAAGCGGCCTTCGGCGCCCGGGTCACGATGGCGGAACCGCTGCAGCCGGAGATGGTGAGGTCTTTGGCGCCGGTAAGGACTTCGATCTCCTGCGGCGCGCCGACGGCCCGTCCGCTGAAGGCGATGGTCAGACGGTTGTCGTGAAAGCTGCCGGCGAGCTGGATGGTGTCGACGACGGTCGTGGGCGTCAGTGGCGCGGTGGTGAGCTTCTGGTACTCGGCGAGGGGGACGGTGACGAGCGGCGACTGCTTCGGATCGTCGGCGAAGAGGGACGCGGCGGAGAGCAGCAGCACGAACGGAACGGCGTGGCGCATGACGGTCTCCTTTCGAATGGATCGAAAGTAGCGCGTTCCGCGCGGGCGGGAGCCGTTCGCAACCGAAGCGTCTCCTGATTGACACGGATTGGATTTGGGCGAGCGGCGAGCGGCGGAAGAGACGGCGAGCGGGGAGAGGGTGCGCAAAATGCTCGCGGCGAGCGGGGTTTCCCCCCGCTCGCCGCTCGCTTGATTACCGCTCGCCGATGATCAGTTCCCTGCTACGAACAGATGTCCGGCGTTCTGGGAGTAGATCTTCCCGTCGCTGCCGATCGACGTGGGGGTGTAGGCCGCGCCGAGGGCGAGCTGCTGGAAGAGACGCTGTCCGAGAGTGCCGCCCTGGTTGATCGAGTAGAGCCAGCCGTCTTCGCTGTTCGCGTAGACCTTGCCGCCGGCGTCGACGATGAAGGCGTTCACGCACCACTCGAAACCGTGCGGGTGATCCGACACGCAGGTGATGCTGTTGTCGGGGTTGCGCGTGCAGCTCAGGGTGTTCGTGTTCTGGAACGACCACTCCTTGTTCATGTTGTGGTTGAGCTGGGAGATGAAGTACTGCTCCGGATAACCGGGGTTGGTGGCGGTGCGGTCGGGCGGGCAGATCGTGTCGTCATTGCAGTACGAGCCGAGGCCGCCGTAGTGGTTGTCCTTGGTCACGATCGAATAGGTTGCGCCGTGAGTGTGGATGCCCGGGGTGCAGTCCCAACCAAAGAGGTACGAGCCGAGGAAGTTGCCGTTCGCGTCGAAGTGGACGAAGTGGCCCTGTGCGTAGTTGTAGCGCGTATAGGTGCCGAAGAGGATCGAGCCGTCCGGAGCGACGACCGGGGATGCGGAGGAGTCGTCGAGGATGCGGCCGCCTCCAGGCGCGTTGGTGGCAGGATCGACACCGTAGAGGGCACCGGCGCGGCAGCCGCCGGGGGCGCCGTTCGGCGGAAGCTGGCCACCGGCGGAGAGAGGAACGCCGCAGCCGTCGTTGAAGCGGTTGCGCAGCGAGCGGATCCACTTCTGCGTCAGGTTGCTGTTGATTGCCAGAAGCCACGTCTCGCGGCTGAGCAGGTGAGCGCGGGTAGCGACGTAGATCGTGCCATCCGGAGCCACGGCCGGGGCGATGTTGAGGCCGGGGCGCTGGGTGCCGCACTGGACCGTCGGGGGGACGGCCGTCGTCGACGGCGGCCACGGCAGACTGGCTGCCGAGAACGCATTCGTACACTGCGCATTGCCGGCGGGCGTGCCGGTGGTCAAGGTCGAGTAGCTGACCTTCTCGATGTTGCCGGACGGCGACACGCGGATAATGAACGAATCGGTGATGTCGTCGGCGTACCAGTCCTTCGTCCCGTTCTTGAGGTTGATGACGTTGTAGAGGATGTTCCCGTTCGCGTCGACCGTCAGCGGGCTGGCGGTGTAGGTCGTGCTATTGACGCTGTTGAACGGGTTGATGCGGGTGCCGCTGCCCGTGGCCGTGTTGACCTTCCAGATCGAGCCGCCGGCGCCCGGCACGTAGAGGGAGCCGTTTGCCAGGGCCGGGTGGAAGACCGGTTCCCAGAAGTCGTTCTGGTTGCCGGGCGCTTTCCAGTCGGTGGTGAACTGCCACGCCACGTTCAGACTGCTGCCGCTCCAGGTGTACTTCGTCT
>CAZYTO010000307.1:0-6264 GCA_964650405.1 uncultured Thermoanaerobaculia bacterium
AGCTCCACGCGCCCCGAGGCGATGATGAGGAAGTCGTTGGTGTAGTCGTTCTGGCGGATGATCACCTCGCCGTCGCGGAACTCCCGGACGCGGGCGGCCAGGAACGTCTCGCGCAGTTGCCCCTCGTCCGCGGCGGCCAGCAGCGGCGCGCGGCTGCGCAGCATCTGGATGCGCTCGCGGACGGTGCCTTCCAGGAACGGCAGCCGCTCCTTCAGCACCGCTTCGTCGGCCGGCTCGACCTCCCGCCCCATCAGGTGCTCGATCACCTCGTAGCCCTGGTTCATCCCCAGCTTGATCAGGTCGCGCCCGCTGGCCGCGCCGATGAGGTAGAGGCCGGCCACGGTCGTCTCGTAGACCGCGCTGAGGACGGGACGGGCGTCCTTCCCCTCGCCGCCGTACTGGATGCCGATCGACTCGAAGAACTTGCGCGGCGCGTCGGCGCCGAGCTTGAGGAAGATCAGCTCCGCCGCCACGCGTGTCACGTCGCCGCGCACGTTCAGGTCGGCGTAGCCGGGATAGACGTGCTTCGCGTTCGTGCTGAAGTGAATGGTCATCTGCCCCGTGGCCTGGCGGCCGAGCACTTCCTTGGTCAGCACTTCATTGGCGCGGGTGATCTCCGGCCCGCGCACGACGAGGCCGACCCGGTTCTCGTCGGAGAGGGCGATGGCGATCTCCAGCGCCGAGTCGCCGGCACCGACCACGAGGATGTCGCGCTCCTGGAACTCGGCCGGATCGACGAGGCGGTAGCGGACATGGGGGAGATCGTCGCCTGGCGTCCCGAGCTTGCGCGGATTGCCCTGCGTGCCCATGGCCAGGATGACGTTCGCCGCGTCGAATGCATCGCCTGCGGAGGTCTTGATGCGGAAGCGGTCGCCCTCTTTCTTCAGCGCCGTGACCTCGGCCTTGAAGCGGACGTTGAGGCTCCGCTCCGTGACGTGCCGCTGCCATGCCTCCAGGATCGACTCGCGCGATCCCGCCTGGAACGGCACCTCGCCCCGCGCCGGGATCATCACCGGCTCGGCCATGACGAACTTGCGCGCCTGGTACGCGTCGATCGTGTCCGCCAGATGGTCCGTCCGCTCCAACAGCACGTACCGCATGCCATTCGCCTGCGCGTGCGACGCCGCCGAGAGTCCGGCCGGCCCGGAGCCGACGATCACGAGGTCAAAGGAGTCCATGTTCGTTGTCCGTTGTTCGTTGTTCGTTGTTCTCGTCAGATCATTTGTGCGATGTCCACACGGTAGGTATGAGCGCCGCGCCAGCCCGTAACGTGGATCACGGCGAAGCGAACAGCGAACAACGAACAACGAACAGCGACTACTTCGGTGCTTTCACCGCAGGTTCCGTCGTTTCCTTCGGCCGCGTTTCGGCGGCGACGTTGAAGGTCAGCAGGACTTTGCCGAAACGGACGACGTCGCCGTCGGTCAGGGGCCGCTTGTCGGTGACGGAGTCGCCGTTGACGAACGTCCCGTTGCGGCTGCCGAGGTCTTCGATCAGGAAGCCCTCGGCGGTGCGGAGGACGCGGGCATGTTTCGACGAGACGCTGCCGTCGGCGAGGATGACCGTGTTCCCTCCGATGCGGCCGATGATCGATTCGTCGTCCAGGAGCGGGTGCATCGTGCCGTCGGCCGTCGTCAGCGTGGCGATGGCTTTGGCGAACGACATGCTGCCCGACTTCCTCTTCGACAGGCTCTTCGGCCGCGGCGGCTGAGGGCGATCGGTGGCGTCGCCGTCGAAGGCCCTGGCCGCCACGATGAGCCCGCCCTTCTCCAGCGTGGCCACGATCGGGTAGAGCTCCAGCGCCGTCCGCTTCGTGTCGCTGCGGAGCTGGGCCAGCGAACGGCCGCCCGAGATGGCCAGCAGCACCTGCAATTCCTCCGGACGGAGGCTGATCAGGTCTCCCTGCGGATTGGGCACGACCCGGAAGACGGTCTGCTCGTCGGGGTAGAGCTCCAGCACGCGCTTCGTGTCGGCGATCTTCTGTTCCGCGGCGGTGATGAGCTCGGATGGATCGAGCTGCAGCGGCGCGACGCCTTCCGGCAGCGACAGCGCGTCGAGGAAGGTGAACGAGCCGTCCGTCCACGTGACGAAATCGGTGATCAGCCCGTCCGGGCCCGTTCCGCTCGAGCCCTCCGCCCAGGCGATCTTCCCCTCGCGGATGAAGAGGCGGATGCGCTTCTCGCCCGACTCGGCGTCCAGCGTCCCCGTGTGCGAGGGCCGCCCCAGCAACGACATCAGCTCCCCGGCACCGAAGTGCCGCACACTCCCCTGGAGAATGACGCGCATCGTTTCAGTGTAGCAGGAGGGGTTTGGGTCAGACGATCTTGCCGGCGTACAGCGACACCACGAGCACGAAGTTGTACGACGCGTGCAGAACGGCCCCGGCCAGAACGCCGCGGCGCAGGCGAACCATCAACGTAGTGATGCTCAGGCAGAGAATCGCCACGACGGCGGGCCAGTAGCCGAAAGTTTCGGTCAGGTGCATGCCGGTGAACAGCACCGTAACGCACACAGCCGCCGGCGCGACGCCCCACGAGACAGTCAAGCCGCGGAGCAGGAGGCCGCGGAACAGCAGCTCCTCCCCTAACGGTGCGAGGAGCAGCGCCGCGACCGCCCAGGCCAGGCGTCCGACGCCACCCTTTTCCGCGATGTCGGCGAGCGGGCCGAGGTGGAAGCTCTTCGGTACAGGGATGACATCGGTCGCAAGACTGAAAAGGGCTCCCATCGCCAGTCCGGCCAAGACTGTAGTCAGGATCTGTCTCCGGGAGAGGCGCAACGGTCCAAGGCCCGCCAGTGTGCGATCGCGGAGCCATGCCGGAGCCCACATTTTCGCCAGTCCCCAGGTCGTGACCAGAGTCACCGCTCCGCCGACGAGGAGCAGCAATGGGTTGAACCGTGCCATTGTGCCTGTCAGTTGATTCCGGGGGACGGCGATGGCGACGGCAATGACGACCGCGATGCCGATGGCGATCTGGCTCCCGAAGACGACCACCAGCGCGGCCAGTGCCTGGCCCGCGCGGAATGTCTCGCGGAGAGGCGGAGGCTCCGCAACCGGAATGTCCGCGACGGACGGCTCGACGGCCCGAAGGGCGTCCGCCGCGTCAGCCTCGCCCGTCAGGGCGGTGTCCATGATCCACGTTCCGACAGGAGCCGCAGCGTCCCTGATCGGCAGAGTGACCGTCGACGCCGGGTGCACAACGCTCACCTCGTCCGCCGGGATCAGGTGTGCGATGCCTGGATCGCCGGCCGGGATAGTGTCCCCGGCGCGCGGCTCGGTTGGCGCGGCGGCATTTGCAGCACACGGCTCGTCTGTCGCTTGGGAGGCGCCCGGGTTGTCGTTCATCGGATTTGGACCGGTGGATAGTCTACTTCAATGCCCGGAGCCGGATATCCGCCTCCAGCCGGTGACGCCCCTCGGGCCACGACTTCACGAAGGCGCGCCACATCGTGGGCGTATTGGCGTTGCAGGCCAGCTCGAAGTCGGCGGCTTCGAGACGCATCTGCAGCGCTTCGGCCTTGCGCACCGAGTCGGCGTGATTGGCCAGGAAGCGATCCCAGGCCGTCGTCGTTCCGGTTTCCCACGCCGCGTCGAAGTCGCCCGCGTCGGCATTGCGGCGGGCCGTGTCTTCGAGCTCCCGGGCCAGGCGCTCCTGCGCGCTGGCCAGCCGGATCTCCGCTTCCAGGCGGTGGCGGCCGTCCGGCCAGAGCTTGAGGAACTCGCGCAGGCCGGTGTCCGACTTGATGCCTTCGAAGGCCAGCGACTCGGAGAGCAGTTGCCGGGCCCGCGTGGCGTACTGGGAGGTGGGATGCGTATCGAGAAAGCGCCGCCATTCCTCGGACTTCCCCTGTTCCCACGCGTACTGGAACGCGTCTTCCTCTTCGTGTTTCCCGCGCAACCGTCCCAGCGCCGCGCGGGCCGCGTCGCCGATGGCCGTTCCCTTCGGGTGGGCCTCGGTCAGCCGGCGCAGGGTGTCGCGGTCGTCGCCGCGCTCCTTGTCCGCCACTTCCTCCAGCAACTCCAGCTCGAACAGCCGCGCCTTGGCGTCCGTGCTCTCCGGGGAGTCGGGATGCTTCTTCAGGTAGGCGCGGAAGGCGGCTGCCGTATTGCTGACGAGCGTCTGCTTCCACTCCTTCTCCGTCTCGCTTTCGCTCGACACCAGCGAGACCGTCTTGGCCTCGCCCCGCCGCAGCCGCAGAACCTCGGCGCGGGTGAGCATCCCCGCCGGAACGATGCGGAAGGGCTCCAGGGCGGCGGCCATCGAGCGCGCGTCCGGGAAGCGCTTGTTCCGATCCTTCTCCAGCGCCCTCAGCACGATCGCTTCGAGCTCGGGAGGAATGTCTCCCATGTCCCGTGCCGCGAACGCCGGCACGGGAGCGGTGAGGTGCTTCATGATGTAGCCCTGCGGCGTCTCGCTCTGGAAGGGAGGGACGCTGACCAGCATCTCGTAGAGGACGATGCCGAGGGAGTAGAGGTCGGCCCTTCCGTCCATCTGCTCGCCCTCGGGGATGAAGCCGAGCTGCTCGGGCGACATGTACTTCGGATTGCCGATCAGCATGCCCGTCTGCGTCGTGTCCGCCGGTCCGCCGCCCGCCTCCGCCGTATCCTTCGCCACGCCGAGGTCGATGATCTTCGTGGCCAGGCAGTCGTCGGAGTCGTACGAGAGCATGACGTTGTCGGCGGAGATGTCGCGGTGCAGCAGGCCGCGGCGGTGGATGTGGTCCAGTCCCGCCAGCACCTGCGTGGCCACGTCGGCGGCCACCGCGATGGGGAAGGCGCCGTAGGCGATGCTCCACTGCCGGACGGTGCTGCCGTCGATGTACTCGGTGACGAGATAGCTCCCGCCGTCCCCGAGGAAGAAGTCATGGACGACGGCGATGTTGGGATGGTGGATCTGCGTGGCCAGCCGCGCCTCGCGCAGGAATCGCACCCGGTAGCCCTCGTCCGCCAGGAGCGAGGCCTTCATGATCTTGATGCAGCGGAAGGTGTTGAGGTGCAGGTGCCTGGCCTTGAACACCTCTCCCATCCCGCCCGCCCCGATGACGTTGAGGATCTCGTACTTGCCATCGAGGACCGTGCCCGGACCCAGCGGCTCGGAAGGCATACGGGGAGTTTACCTCCTGAAATGGCGAGCGGGAGACGGCGAGCGGCGAGCGGGCCGGATCGTGAACATCTCTTCCGCTCGCCGCTCGCTCGTCTCCCGCTCGCCACAAAGAGCTGAGAAGAAGGGCGAAGCCAGTCGCCACCAGCGCCGAGGGATAAACTCACAAGCGGCGAACAGCGAATAAGCGAACAGCGAATAAGCGAACAGCGAATAAGCGAATAGGCGAATAAGCGAATAAGCGAATAAGCGAATAAGCGAATAAGCGATAAGCGAATGATCAAAACCATCCGTCTCGAACATGGCAAGGCGAACACGCTCGACCTGGAGTTCTGCCGGGAGATCGAACGGCGGCTGCAGGAGAGCGAAGACGCCTCCGCGGTCATCCTGACCGGCACGGGCTCGATCTTCTCCGCGGGAGTGGATCTCGTACGGCTCACCAACGAGGGCGCGCCGTACGTCGAGCAGTTTCTCCCAGCCCTCGTCTCGACGCTGCGGACGTTGTTCCTGTTCCCCCGCCCCGTGATCGCGGCGGTGAACGGCCATGCCATCGCGGGCGGCTGCATCCTCGCCGCGGCCGCGGATTCTCGGTTGATGGCCGCCGGGGACGGGCGCATCGGCATGCCCGAACTGCTCGTGGGCGTCCCGTTTCCGGGCCTGATCCTGGAGATCTGCCGCTTCGCCTTTCCCAACCATGCGCTCCAGGAGCTGGTCTACCGCGGCCTGACCCTCAAGCCCGCCGACGCTCTGCGCCGAGGTGTCGTCGACGAGGTGGTCGAGCCGGAGCTGCTCGAATCCCGCGCCATGGCATTGGCCGAGGAGCTCGCGGCCCACGATCCTGTGAACTTCGCCCTGACCAAGCGCCAGCTCCGCGACGCCACCATGGCGCGCGCCGCCATCCTGGCCCGCGATCACGACGATGCCGTGCTCGCCCAATGGACGCGGGAAGAAACGTACGCCAGGATCCGGGCCTACCTCGCCAGGACGTTGCATCGAAGGGCGAAATGAAGGGCGAAGGGCGAAGGATGAAGGGCGAAGGGCGAAGGATGAAGGGCGAGGACGGTATGACAGGTGACGCCCTGCCGGGCTCACTTCGTTGTGAACGGATTCAGCGTCTCGACCGGAAAGACGGCGAAGTCACGGGTGTTCCGCGTGACGACGATCA
>CAZYTO010000308.1:0-6250 GCA_964650405.1 uncultured Thermoanaerobaculia bacterium
ACTTCACCGGCGACGGCGCGAAGCGCGACGAGGACGGCTACTTCTGGCTCCTCGGCCGCGTGGACGACGTGATCAACGTCGCCGGCCACCGCATCGGCACGATGGAGGTGGAGTCGGCGCTGGTCGATCACCACTCGGTGGCCGAGGCAGCCGTGGTGGGGATCAATCACGAGATCAAGGGAACGGCCATCGCAGCCTTCGTCATCGTGAAGTCGAGCGAGCTCGAACACGCCAAGGAAGATCCGGCAAAGTTCGAGAAGGAGCTGAAAGAGCATGTGTCGGAGAAGATCGGGGCCATCGCCAAGCCGGAGAAGATCCTGGTGACCGCCGACCTGCCCAAGACGCGCTCGGGGAAGATCATGCGCCGCCTCCTGCGCGACATCGCCGAGGGCCGCGCCCTCGGCGACGTGACGACGCTGGCCGATCCGACCGTGGTGGCCTCGCTCAAGGACAGGTACGAGGAGGAGAGCTGAGAGGAAACGGTTGCTTACGAGGTTGCGAGGTTGCGAGGTCGACTCGACCACGCAACCACGCAACCTCGCAACCTCGCAACCTCGCAACCACGCAACCACGCAACCAGCGAATCAGCGAATGAACATGGCTCGGACCATCCTCATCACGGGCGGCTCGCGCGGCATCGGGCGGGTGACCGCCATGCGCCTGCTCGCCGACGGCTACAACGTGGCCTTCACCTACACCGCATCCACGCAGGCGGCGGACGACTTCGTAGCCACGGACCCTTCGCGCGTGTTTGCCGTGCAGGCCGACGTGCGCAATCCCGACCTGAACGAGACCGTGGTCAACGAGGTGGTGGCGAAGTTCGGGGCCATCGACGGCCTGGTGAACAACGCCGGCATCCGCCGCGACGCGCTCCTCTACACCATGAGCGCCGACCAGTGGCACGACGTCATCGACACGAACCTCAACGGCGCGTGGTCGATGACCAAGGCCGTGCTGACGGTCATGATGAAACAGCGCCGCGGCGCGATCGTGAACGTCTCCTCCCTCTCCGGCCTGCACGGCATCGTCGGACAGACGAACTACGCCGCGGCCAAGGGCGCCCTGATCTCGATGACCCGTTCGCTGGCCCGTGAAGTGGCCCGCAGCGGCATCCGCGTGAACTGCGTGGCCCCCGGCCTCGTGGAGACGGACATGATCGCCGACCTCGAGGAGGAGGCGCGGCGCGAGATGATCCGGGCCATCCCCATGCGCCGCATCATCAAGCCGGATGAAGTGGCCGCGGGCATCGCCTTCCTCCTCAGCGACGACGCCAGCGCCATCACCGGCCAGGTCCTGGCCATCGACGGCGGGACGGGCGCCTAAGACGCTACAATCCCCGGCCCGATGCCCCCCTACCTCTCGGTGGTCATTCCCACGTACAACCGCCTGGACATGCTGCTCCGGGTGCTGGACGCCCTGCAGGCCCAGGAGGACGCGCCGGAGCACGAAGTGATCGTCGTCGACGACGGCTCCACGGACGAGACGGCGCGCGTGATCGGCGGGCGGATGGGGGCGGGCGGCGAGCAGGGCAAATCCGCCGGAGGGCGCCCATCAGGACAACCGGCCCGTCTCGTCTTCCGGTCGCAGCCGAACGGCGGCCCGGGGACGGCGCGGAATCACGGTGTCTCCCTCGCTACCGGCCGCTTCGTCGTGTTCATCGGCGACGACACGGTTCCTGAGCCGCGCTTCCTCGCCGAGCATGCCCGCGTCCACCGCGAGGCGAGCGACGATGCGCTCCTGGCCTGTCTCGGCTACACCGGCTGGCCCCGCGGCGAGCGCGTCACGGCCTTCATGGATTACATCAACGACTACGGCCTGCAGTTCGGCTACAAGCTGATCGAGGACGGCACTATCGTCCCCTTCAACTTCTTCTACACCTCGAACATCTCCATCGACCGCCACCTCCTCGGCGAGCGTCCCTTCGACACGAGCTTTCCGGCCGCGGCCTGGGAAGACATCGAGCTCGCCTACCGCCTCGACGCGGCCGGCCTGAAGATCCGCTACAACGCCAACGCCGTCACCCGCCACCACCACCCCATGACGATCGATTCGTTCGCCCGGCGGCAGTACACGGTGGGGAAGTCAGGAGCGATCTTCTATCGCAAGCATCCCGAGCTCGGCCACTTCCTCGGCGTCCACGAGCTTCCCACCCGGCGCACCCCCACACCCGGCCACCTCAAACGCCTCCGGCGCCAGGCACGGCTCGGCGAGCGCTTCCGCTTCCTGGCCCGCAACCAGGTCTTCGAGCTCCTCATGCGCGAGCACTACCTGCAGGGGCTGCGCGATGGGCTGGCCGCGGAGCAGCAGCAGCGCGAGTCATGAATCCTTGAGTGCTGAGTGCCGAGTGCCGAGTTGGGCATGAGGCATGAGTAATGGGGCATGAGTGGCCCTACCTCATGCCTCGAGCGATCGCGACCTCGATCGAGGGATTTCTTCTCTCGGCCTGAGTCATGAGGCATTGTGACCGTGACCCGCCCACCGTCACCCGCTCGTCGCTCGCCGCGCTCGGAACCTCCGTGCGTCGTGGCGCGTCTCCTTCTGTGACGTGATCCTTCCTATCGTTGCATGCCTCGCGACTTCGTACGTTGTCCCCGCGGGAGTCGAGATTCCTCCCTGGATGGAACCGACGGCGGCGCTCCGATGGAGCGCGGCGGCGCCGGCCTCTCCTGAGTTGGAGACTCGCCTCGGAGTCGCCCAGGTGCAGAAGGACCTGAACGCGCTGCCGGTGTTTCGCGTGCTGAGGTCCGCAACGTGGTGGGGCCGGTACACCCCGGGGCTGGAACGGGAATCGGCGCTGACCGTTTACTTACCCTCGGCGGGTGACGCAATCGTCGAGCTGTCCGCCTGGAACAGCGAAGATGGCGAAGCCGCCACGCCTCCGTCGCCAGAGGTTTCACACTTACGAGCACCACTCGATCGCGGCCTGGCCCACACGCTCGCCGTTTGGGCTTCGCAGAGTGTTCGACCGGCACCACCCGAAACACCCTGCAACGCAACCCCTTGCTGGGTCGTTGTACAAATGGACGGAGGCACCGCGCACTACACGATCATCGCGGGACTTCCTGAATTTGGCGCCCTTTCCGTAAGCGGCGAGAGCGACGAGATGGGGCAGGAGTTCTATGCAACGCCGGCGGGCCGGATTACAGCCGTTCTGCGAGACCTCGTACGGCAGAACCTTTCGCGTCACCAGGCTGAGGCCCGGCTGCGAATCTTGTTCGTCACGGAGCGGTGATGGCCCGAAAGGTGAAGGACGGACGCGGATGGTCCGTCCTTCCCCAGTGCCGCAGCGCGGACGCTGCTAGTCCTGTCCCTCCGTCGCCGCGTCGGCTGCCCGTCCCCAACCTTCGTTCCCTTCGCCCTCGAAGTAGAACGGTTGCCGGGTGTGCGGGTGGTTGCCGGCTTCGTTCATGGTGGCGGCGTCGAAGACGCGGCCGTTGACGACCGTGTAGTGCACCGTCTCGGTGTTGTGGATGTCCTGCAGGGGATTGCCGTCGAGAATGGCCAGGTCGGCCAGCTTGCCGGGCTCCAGCGAGCCGATGTCCTTGTCCAGGCCGAGGTAACGGGCGCCGTTGAGCGTGGCGCAGCGGATGACCTCCAGCGGCGTCATGCCGCCCTGGGAGAACATCCACATCTCCCAGTGCGCGCCGAGGCCTTCGCGCTGGCCGTGCGCGCCGAGTTGCACGGAGACGCCGCGGTGGAGCAGGTCGGCGGCCAGATGTGCAAGGTTGAGGTGGTTCCACTCGTCCTCGGGAGCCATCGTGCGCCGGCGGGCGCGGGAGTCGACGATCCGCCGCGGCACGAACGTCAACAGGCGCTTGTCCTCCCACACGTTCGTCTTCGCGTACCAGTACTGCTCGCCCCACAGGCCGCCGTAGCCGACGATGAGCGTCGGCGTGTAGCCGACTTTCGTGCCGGGCCAGAGCTGTTCGACGTCGCTGTAGATCCTGGCCACGGGGATGGAGTGCTCGACGCCGGTGTGGCCGTCGACGACCATGGTCATGTTGTGCTCGAAGAGCGACCCGCCCTCGGGGACGACCATCATGTGGAGCTGGCGGGCGGCCTCGAGGACCTGCTGGCGCTGTTCGCGGCGCGGCTGGTTGTAGCTCTTGACGCTGAAGGCGCCCACGGCCTGCATGCGGCGCAGGTGGGAGAGGGCGTCGTCAAGGGAACCGACGTCGGCCTTGAACGGCGCCTTGGCGCCATAGAGGACCGTGCCCGTGGAGAAGATGCGCGGGCCGACGACGTTGCCGGCCTTGGCCATCTCGCTGGAGGTGAAGACTTCGCTGGTGTTGTTCGACGGATCGTGCAGCGTGGTCACGCCGAAGGCGAGCGTGGCGTAGTTGACCCAGCTCTGCTGCGGGATGATCTCGTCCGCGCCCATCGCGCCGTGCCAGTGCACGTCGATGAAGCCGGGAACGATGGTCTTGCCAGCCACGTCGATGACCTTCGCGTCGGGCGGCACGGCCGTCGAGGCGCGCGGCCCCACGGCCACGATGCGGTTGCGTTCGATGACGACGGTGCCGTCTTCGATGACTTCGTCGCCGCGCATGGTGATGATGCGCGCGCCGGTGAAGGCCAGCTTGCCGGCCGGGACGTCGTACGGCTGCGAGAAGCCGATGTTCGTGCCGGCGGGCGGCTCGGGGAGCTTCTCGGGCGCGCCGGCCATGAAGGCGAAGGCGTCCTTCAGGTCCCGTGAGAAGAGCTCGGGGCCGAGCGACCAGTAGAGCCGCGAGGCGTCCCCGCTCCAGTGCAGGTAGTCGCCGCAGTCCTTCGACACGCGCTTCACGGGGATGGACTTCGTGTCCGGACCGATGTCCACGGCCTTGCCGGTACGGACGAACGGCGCGATCCAGGCGTTGAACTTTTCCTGCCAGGCCAGCCACTTCTCGTCGGGCGAGACTTCGTACGCCGTGGCGGACCCGGAGAGGTAGAGCGTGCGCTCGTCAGTCTTGTCGAGGTTGATCACGCGCAGGGCGCGCTTGTCCTCGTCCTCGAAGGTCATGAAGTAGATGCGGTCATTCGAGGCGCCGAACTGCGGGAATGCTCCGTGCTTGGTGACGAGCTTCGGCGCGCCGCCGGCGGCCGGAACGACGTAGATGCCCGTCTCGCGCGACCAGGTGGCGGGGCGGAGGAAGCCGTCGCTCGTGGTGCGGTAGACGACCCTCGTGCCGTCCGGCGACAGCACCGGCTCGACGTAGTGTCCCGGCTTCTCGGTGACCACGCGGCCCTCGCCGCCGGCGGCGGGTGCGATGCGGATGCTGCCGAGCGTGGCGTCGTTCCAGGTTACATAGACGATCGACTTCCCGTCGCGGCTCCAGGACGGATAGAACTCGAAGTGGTCCGTCTGCTTCGTCAGGCGGTGCGGCGTGCCGCTCGGAAGGTCGCGGACGTAGATGTAACCGAGGGCGCCGTAGGCCACTTGTTTGCTGTCCGGCGAGACGCTCACCCACCGCAGCATCTTCACGGGGAACTGCGCCGGCGCGACTTCGATGGGGAATCGCACCGCGTCGGTGACGCTGCGCGTGGCCTTGACGTGGAACGGGATGTCCGCCACCTGCTTCGAGCCCACGTCGATGCGGTGGAGGTGCCCGCCCGCCCAGAACACGAGGGACTTGTCATCGGGCGTCCAGGCCATTGACGGATAGACGCCGTGGATCGACCAGGTCTCCTGCATGTCGCGATCGAGCCCGTCGTAGAGGGGCGTTTCCTTCCCCGACTCGAGGTCCACCACGAAGAGCGTCGACTTGTAGCGGATGCGCCGGATGAAGGCGAGCGACTTGCCGTCGGGCGACGGCGTGGGACGGACGGAGCCGCCCGGCCCGGTGACGTACGGCTCGACCTCGCCCGTCTGGCGGTCGAGGCGGTTGATGACGAAGATCTGCCCGTTGGGGTCCTTGTTGTACTGGAACGTCCCGCCGGACGTGGAGTCTTCACTCCAGTAGAGATACCGCCCGTCGGGAGAGAAGGCCGGCTCGCCGGAGTCCTTCTGGTCGTTCTTCTTCTTGGTGAGCTGCAATCCTTCGCCGCCGGAGCGGTGGTAGAGCCACATCTCGCCCGCGCCGAGCGAGCGCTCGGCGGTGAAGTGCTTGCGGGCCACGAGGTACTCGGAGTCCGGCGACCAGCCCGGCGAGTTGAGGAGGCGGAAGGACTCCTTCGTCACCTGCTGTGGCTTGGACCCGTCGCGCTCCATGATCCAGATGTTGTCGCCGCCGGCGCGGTCGCTGGTGAAGGCGATCCACTTGCCGTTCGG
>CAZYTO010000309.1:0-2242 GCA_964650405.1 uncultured Thermoanaerobaculia bacterium
GACCGCAGCCAGAACATGCTCTGGCGCCCCTTCTACTTCGCGAACCTCATCGTCGATCTGAAGAACCCCGACAAGGTCTACAAGCCCGACGGCTCGCTCATCGCCTCCAGCGACGGGGGCAAGAGCTTCTCCAACATCGCCGGCGGCGCACACGGCGACTTCCACACGGTCTGGATCGACCCGCAGAACACGGATCACCTCATCACCGGCGACGACGGCGGGGTGTGGTACTCGTACAACGGCGGCAATCACTGGTGGAAGGCCCAGAATCTGCCGGTCTCGCAGTTCTACCACGTGAGCGCCGACATGGCCCGGCCGTACAACGTGTACGGCGGCCTGCAGGACAACAGCGCCTGGGTCGGCGCGTCGCAGTACCCCGGCGGCATCGCCAACTCGCAGTGGGAGAACATGTACGGCGGCGACGGCTTCTGGATGTTCGTCGACCCGACCGATCCTAACTACATCTACGCGGAGTCGCAGGGCGGCGAGATCGGCCGCATCAACCGCAAGACGCACGAGACGCGCAACATCAAGCCGCTCCCGCGCTACGGCGAAGGGAAGCTGCGCTTCAACTGGAACACGCCCATCCAGGTCAGCCCGACCGGCGCCGTCTACATCGGGGCGCAATTCCTCTTCCGCAGCAAGGACCACGGACAGACCTGGGACCGCATCTCCCCCGACCTGACCACGAACGACCCCGAGAAGCAGAAGCAGGAGCAGTCGGGCGGCGTGACGGTGGACAACTCCGCGGCCGAGATGCATACGACGATCTACGCCATCTCCGAGTCGCCGAAGAATCCCGACGTGGTGTGGGCCGGCACGGACGACGGCAACCTGCAACTGACGCGCGACGGCGGCAAGACGTGGACGAACGTCGTGGCCAACGTGCCCGGACTGCCGAAGAACGCCTGGGTGTCGTACCTCGACGCCGGACACTTCGATGAGGGGACGGCGTACGCCACCTTCGACCTGCACACCTTCGGCGACATGAAGCCGTACGTCTACCGGACAGCGGACTTCGGCAAGACGTGGACGCAGATCGTGGCGCCGGACAGCGGCGTGAAGGGCTACGCGCACTGCGTGAAGGAAGACCGGGTCAACCACGACCTCTACTACGTAGGCACGGAATGGGGTCTGTGGATCTCGCTCGACGGCGGCAAGCAGTGGGCACAGTACAAGGGCACCGAGTTTCCGAACGTGGCCGTGCGCGACCTGGCCATCCATCCGCGCGATAACGACCTCGTCATCGCCACGCATGGCCGCGGCATCTGGATCATCGACGACATCACGCCCCTGCGCGCGCTGACCGGCGACATGCTCCAGGCCACGGCCGGCTTCGTGAAAGCCAACCCGATCGTGCAGAAGATGAGCGCCTTCGGCGGCTGGGTCAACGGCGACGCCGAGTTCTCCGGCGCCAATCCTCCCGACGACGCGGTGATCACGTACTACCAGCGCAAGCGCCACATCTTCGGCGACCTGAAGATCGAGGTCTTCGACGCGAACGGCAAGCTGCTGAACACGATCCCCAGCTCGAAGCGCCGCGGGCTGTCCCGCGTGACGTGGTCGATGCGCATCAAGCCGCCCCGCGTCCCGACCGCCGCCAGCGCCGCCTTCGGCGCGGCCCAGGGCCCGCGCGTCCTTCCCGGCACCTACACGGTGAAGATGACCAAGGACAAGGACGTCTTCACCCAGCAGCTCGAGGTGCTCCCCGATCCGCGCTCCACAGCCACCATGGACGACCGGAAGGCGCAGTGGGATCTCTCCATGAAGCTCTACAACCTCCTCGGCGACATGACCTACGCCGTCGAGAAGATCAACGGAGTGCGCCTGGCGCTCGACCAGCGCGCCGGCACGGCCGGCCCGGCTCTGAAGGCGAAGCTGCAGAAGGCGACGAACGACGTGGACACGCTCCGCAAGAAGATCGTGGCCACGAAGGAAGGCGGCATGATCACCGGCGAGGAACGCCTCCGTGAGAACCTGGCCGACCTCTACGGCGGCGTGGTCTTCTACGACGGCCGCCCATCGCAGATGCAGACCGACCGCACCGACGCGATCTCCCGCGAGTTGGCCGACGTCGTGAAGAGCTTCGACGGCTGGACGGCGAAGGAGCTCCCCGCCATCAACTCCTCCCTCGGCAAGAATCCCATCCACGTGCTCACCCGCGAGGAGTGGGAGAAGGCCGCGGCGGGCGATGAAAGCGAAGGGGGCGCCGGAGCCGGCCCGCGCGAGCGGGACCGCGATC
>CAZYTO010000309.1:2342-6201 GCA_964650405.1 uncultured Thermoanaerobaculia bacterium
GGCGATGAAAGCGAAGGGGGCGCCGGAGCCGGCCCGCGCGAGCGGGACCGCGATCGCGCGGAGCCGTGGAATCCGTTCGAGCGAGGCTGAAGGCTGAAAGGCTGGAAGGTTGAAAGGCTGGAAGGGCTGGTGCTCCTTCCGGCCTTTTTTGTTTAGCGGCGCCTCCTGCAGAGCGGCACGAAAGCTGGGCTGCCGCGCGCTATGCTATCGGGTGTCGACCAAGGCGTCGGCGAACGATCATGCAACCAATCATCAGGCATCTGATGTTGTCGCGGTTTCGCAGCATCTCGGCGGAACGCATTTGCTTTGACAACCCCACGATTTTCGTGGGCCGCAACGGCTCCGGAAAGAGCAATCTCATCAGCGCTTTCAGCTTCTTGGCCGACGCGATGGCTTCTCCGCTCAAATCCGTGCTCGAACGGGCCGGCGGGTATTCAGTAGTCCACCATCGTTCTCCCGGCGTTACCCCTTCTTTCCCTCTGCGGATCCGAGTGGAATTGGGTCGGATGAGCGATAGCGCGCCATCCGGGTTCTACGCGTTCGAGGTGAAGGCGTTAGAGAACTATGGTTTCGAGGTGTCCCGCGAGCAGTGTTTCGTGGACGGAGAACATCGTTCCTGGTTCGACCGGGTTGGGACGCGCTTCAAATCGAACGTAACCGGGATCAAGCCGTCGCTCGATGCCGCATCACTCGGTCTTCCGCTCGTTGGTGGCGAAGCCAGCTTTGCTCCGGTACTTCGCACGCTGGCCGGCATGCGAGTCTATGCAATCGAACCTGGCAAGTTACGCATGATCCGGGAACAGGATAGCGGCACAGACTTGCGGCCGGACGGTAGTAACGTAGCCAGCGTATTGAGGGAGATTGAGCGACAGTCGAAATCCGACTTCGATCGTATCAGCGAGATCCTCGCCACGATCGTCCCCAACACAAAACGCGTGAATGTGAAAACGCACGGAGAGAGCAGCCTCTCTCTGGAAATCACTCAGGAATGGGGAATAGAGCGGCGATTGAGATTCGACGGTATTTCGATGTCCGATGGCACGCTTCGCGCCATCGGCCTCCTAGCCGCGGTCTTCCAGCGTCCCGCTCCGTCGCTGATTGCGGTCGAAGAGCCTGAAGTGACGATCCATCCGGGAGCACTCGAGTCCATCCTGGAGCTTCTCGTTCACGCATCCCGACGTATGCAGGTGGTAATTACCACTCACAGTCCGGAACTGTTGGATGCTAAATGGATACAAGCTGCACATTTGCGCCTCGTAGAATGGAACGAAGGCGAGACTCGCGTCGTTAACGCATCCAGTACGGCGCGAGAAGCACTTCAAAAACACTTGATGGGCGCCGGTGAATTGCTTCGCTCGAATGCCTTGGAGTCTGGCCCTGTGGCGGAGGCTTCAGGGTTGAAACACAGCGACTTCTTCGAGTCCTTCGAATGAAGATTTACTCCATCGTCGAGGGACAAGGCGACGAAGTTGCGCTGCCGGTGCTCTTACGGCGTCTCCGAAATGAGGCCAACGCCTGGGAACTGCAGTTTGCCAGACCTCATCGCAGGCATCGACCTGAATTGGTCCAGAAAGATTCACTCCAGCGTGCCGTAGAGTTCGCCGCTCTCCATGGAGATTGTCACGGCATTCTCATTCTCATTGATGCCGACGACGACTGCCCACTCACGTTAGCGCCTGTGCTGCAAGCGTGGGCCCAGGAAGTGGCCCATGGCAAAGCGTGCGCCGTCGTCATGGCAAATCGAGAGTATGAGGCGTGGTTCCTTGCAAGCGTCGGATCATTGAGCGACACCCAGGCTGCGACTTCACACCCCACGCCGGAAGAACCGCGCGATGCTAAAGGCCAGCTTGAATCGCTGATGCCCGGCCTGAGCTATTCGTCCACGATCCACCAAGCCAGTTTCACCGCAAAACTCGACATGAATGCGGCCTACCTTCGCTGCCGCAGCTTTCGCAAGCTCGTAAAGGCTTTCGGCGAGCTCGCGACCGCGGCCGGTGCGCAACCTGGAACCTGGCCGCCTGTGGGGTGGGTCTCCTGATGCACCGGTAAGATCGTAGCGCGGCGTCATGAGACCTTTTCTGTGACCCTTCATTACAATCCTGCGCCATGGATCTTGTCGAACAGTCCCGCCTCGTCGGCGCTCGGGAAGACCTCGTCCTCTGGGGCGGCGGGAACAACAGTCTGAAGTCGCAGTCGGCCGATCTGCTGGGGCGGCCCATCGACGTCATGTACATCAAGAGCAGCGGCAGCGACATGAAGTCGATCGTGCCGGCGCAGTTCCCGGCCGTCCGCCTCGACTACATCGCGCCGCTTCGCGACCGGCGCGAGGACATGAGCGACCAGGAGATGGTCGACTACCTCACGCGCTGTCTCGTCGATCCGAACAGCACGCGACCGTCGATCGAGACGCTGCTCCACGCGTTCCTGCCTCCCGTGGCCGTCCTGCACACGCACGCCGACGCGATCCTCGCCCTCACCAACACACGCGGCCGGGAAGAGACCGTGCGCAGGTGCTTCGGTGATGACGTCGTGACCGTGCCGTACCGCCGGCCGGGATTCCGCCTGAGCCAGGAAGTGGCCGCGGCCTACCGTTCCGATGCGCACGGGATCGTGCTCATGAACCACGGCCTGATCACGTGGGGAGAGACGGCCGAGGAGGCGTACGCGCGGCATATCGAGCTCGTGGGGCGTGCCGAGACGTTCTTGAAACGGGTACCGGGTACCTGGGTGACGGGTACCGCATCAGGAGCCCCGGACCCGGAACCTGGTACCTGGAACCCGGTACCCGGTACCTCAATCACCACCGCGGTACGCATCCGCGGCGCGCTCTCCAAGGCCCGCTCCGTCATCCTCGAATTCGACGACAGCCCCGAGGTACTGCGGTTCCTCGCGCGGGCGGATACGGAGCGCATCACCCAGGTGGGGGCGGCGACACCGGATCACATCCTGCACACGAAGCGCTTTCCCCTCTTCGTGCGGGACGCCGGCGAGCTCGACGCGGCGCTTCAACGGCACGTCGCAACGTACCAGGCGAACTACGACGTTCACCCGAGCGAGTTCGCCATGCTCGATCCGAATCCGCGCATCGTGCTCGTGCCAGGTATGGGCATGTGGACGGCGGGGAAGGACGCGCGGGCCGCGCGCATCGTGCACGACGTCTACCGCCACACCATGAGCATCATCGAAGGGGCGGAAGCGGCGGGCGGCTACGAGTCCCTGAACGACGACGACGCCTTCCACGCCGAATACTGGCCGCTGGAGCTCTACAAGCTGACGCTCCTGCCGAAGGAGAAAGAGCTGGCCGGCAAAGTCGCCATCGTCACCGGCGCGGCCAGCGGCATCGGACGGGCCGTGGCCGAGCGCTTCGCCGAGGAGGGAGCGCACGTCGTCGTCACGGACGTCGACGAGGCACTGGCCGCGGAAGTAGCAAGCGGCATCGTGAAGAAGCACGGCCTTCGCCGCGCCCTCGCCGTGCGGCTCGACGTCAGCGACGAAGCGAGCGTCGAGCACGCTTTCAGTGCAGCCGTTCGCGCCTACGGCGGCGTCGATCTCGTCGTCAGCAACGCCGGCATCTCCTCTTTCGGCTCACTCGATGTCCTGGAGACGGCCGACTGGGACAAGGCCTTCGCCGTGAACGCGCGCGGCCACTTTCTCGTCAGCCGGGCCGCGCTCCGGCTCATGAAGGCGCAGGGAACGGGCGGGAGCATCGTCTTCAACGCCTCGAAGAACGTCACGGCGCCGGGGAAGGAGTTCGGCGCCTACAGCGTGAGCAAGGCCGCCGAGGCCCAGTTGTGCCGGATCGTGGCCCTGGAGGGAGGCGAATTCGGCATCCGCGCCAACATGCTCAACCCCGACGCCA
>CAZYTO010000310.1:0-6164 GCA_964650405.1 uncultured Thermoanaerobaculia bacterium
CCAGGTGAAAGTGAGGAGAGGGGACTCCAGCCCGTGGTCATCGTCTGCTCTCCCAACAACCCCACGGGCGGGGTCCTGCCGCCACACGGCATCGACGCGCTGCTGGCGACGGGCGCCACGGTGCTCTTCGACCGGGCGTATGGCGACTTCCAGGAAGGGGAGCGCGGGCTCCCTCCCCTGCACGACCGGCTGGTGACGTTCTCGACGTTCTCGAAGGCCTGGGCGCTGGCGGCGCTCCGGGTGGGCTGGCTGGCCTCGACGGCCGCGACCTGCCGCGAGATCCGGAAGGTGAAGCTGCCGTACTCGCTCAACATCATCAGCGAAGCCGTCGCCGCGACGGCCCTCGACCATCGCGAGCTGCGCGACGCGAACGTCGCCCGCACGCTCGCCGAGCGCGCCCGCGTCTACGCGGCACTGCAGAAGCTCGTCACACCCTACCCGTCGCAGGCGAACTTCATCACGTTCACGTCGCGCCTGCCGGCCAAACAGCTCTTCGAGGCCCTCGTGGCTCGCGGAGTGCTCATCCGCGACATCAGCTCCACCGTCCCGAATGCGCTGCGCGTGTCGGTGGGATCGCGCGAACAGAACGACCGGTTTCTCCTCGCGCTCGGCGACATCCTCACAACAGAAAGGGCGAAGGGCGAAGGATGAAGGGCGAAGGAGGTTCGGGGGCCCCGGCCTTCGCTCCTTCGCCCTCCGCCTTTTCACCGGCACCGGACAGGAACTACAGAATGAGCAGAACGGCATCGCTGACCCGCAAGACCAAGGAGACCGACATCCACGTCCGCCTCGACCTCGACGGCGACGGCACGCGCTCGAACGTGGAGACGCCCATCGGTTTTCTTTCGCACATGCTCGACGTGATCGGACGTCACGGGAAGGTCGACCTGGAGGTGAAGGCGACAGGCGACGTACACATCGACTACCACCACACGGTCGAAGACACCGCCCTCGTCCTCGGCGAGGCGTTCGCCCAGGCCCTCGGCGACAAGCGCGGCATCCGGCGCTTCGGCCACGCCTACGTGCCCCTCGACGAGGCTCTGGCCCGCGTGGTCGTCGACTTCGCCGGCCGTCCCTACCTCGTCTTCGACGTGCCCATGGATCGGGAGATGCTGCTCATCCACAAGGACTTCCCCTTCGCCCTGGTGGAAGAGTTCTTCAAGTCGTTCGCCAACAAGTGCGCGTGCAACGTCCACGTCGACCTCATCCGCGGCCGGAACGGCCACCACGCCGCCGAGGCCATTTTCAAGGCCTTCGCCATCGCCTTGCGGGAAGCAAAGCAGGTGGTGGGGACGGATGTGCCCTCGACAAAGGGCGTCATATGACGGTCACCCTCATCGATTCGCCCGTCGCCAACGTCGCAAACATCGCTCGCGGGCTGCGGACGGCAGGCGCGGAGCTGCAAGTCATAGCCGATCCCGAAGCGATCGCGCGCGCATCGAAGCTCGTCCTGCCCGGCGTCGGCTCGTTCATTGCGGCCATGAACTGGCTCGTCGAGAACGGCATCGACAAGGCCATCCGTGCCGCGGTCGACGGCGGCGCTCCCCTCCTCGGCATCTGCGTCGGCCACCAACTGCTCTTCGACGGCTCGGATGAGATGGGAAAGACGCGCGGTCTCGGGCTGGTACGGGGTGAGGTGCAGCAGTTCCGTGGACCGCTGCCCGTGCCGCAGATCGGCTGGAACGAAGTGGCCGGCGGCGGGCCGCTGTTCGACGGCGTCGAGAGGGACGTCTTCTACTTCGTCAACTCCTATGCCGCCTTCGGTGCGCCGGACGAGATCGCCCGCGCCGACTACGGCGGCCCCTTCACGGCAGCCATCGACAGCGGGAAGCACAAGGGTCGCGTCTTCGGCGTCCAGTTCCATCCCGAGAAGTCGTCGCAGGCCGGCCTGCGCATCCTGAGGAACTTCGTGGCATGGACGTGATCCCCTCCCTCGACCTGCTCAGCGGGAACGTGGTCCGGCTCCGGCACGGCGACTTCACGCACGTGACGGCGTACGGCGACCCGGAGATGGTCCTGCGCAGCCTCGACGTGCCGCGCGGCTCCCGCCTGCACATCGTCGACCTGGAGGCGTCGCGCACGGGTCGCCCGGTCGAGACGGCCATCGTTCGCCGCCTGGCCCGGCACAACCTGCGCGTGCAGGTGGGCGGCGGCATCCGCAGCGTGCACGACGCGCAGACGTGGCGCGACTGCGGCGCGGAGAAGATCGTGGTAGGCACCGTGGCCGCCGATGCGCCCGAAACGATGCGCGCCATCGTCGAAGCGGTCGGTGCGGAGCGGGTCATCGCCGCGGTCGACGTGCGCGACGGTGTCGTCCGCGTCGACGGCTGGCAGCGCGCGGCGCGCGCCTCGCTGGACGACGTCCTCGATTTGCTCTGCGCGCTCGGAATCGCCGAGGTGCTCATCACCGACATCAGCAAGGACGGCGTGCTGCGCGGACCGTCGTTCGCGCTCTACCGCGCCCTGGCCAACCGGCGTTCCGAAGCCTCCGCCCGGCTCGACAGCCTGGCGGCGGACGTTCGGAAGGGAGGATTGGAGGCCGCGGCGCAAATCTCACGCACGGACGTCGCCCTCGACTCCGCGGCCAAACGGATGTCCATCATCGCCAGCGGCGGCGTCTCGACGGCCGGCGACGTGGTCTCCCTGGCGCGCATGCCCGCCGTCGGAGCCTGCGTCATCGGCCGCGCGCTGCTCGACCGGCGGATCGACCTGGCTACGGCCCGCGCCCGCGCGGCAATGCCGCGGGCCATCCCCGAGCGCGTCATCCCCTGCCTCGACGTTCGCGACGGCCGGGTGGTGAAGGGCGTGAAGTTCGAGAACATCCGCGATGCCGGCGATCCGGTGGAGTGCGCGCTGCGCTACGAGGCCGAAGGGGCGGATGAGCTGGTCATCCTCGACATCTCCGCCACGGACGCCGGCCGCACCACGGCGCTCGAAACGGTGCGGCGGGTGGCCGGCGCGCTCTTCATTCCGCTCACCGTGGGCGGCGGCGTCCGCTCCATCGAAGACTTCCGGGCCTTGCTCCGCGCCGGCGCGGACCGCGTGGCCATCAATACCGCCGCCATCCGCGACCCGCAGCTCATCGCCGACTGCGCGCGCGAGTTCGGCGTGCAGGCCGTGGTCCTGTCGTGCGACGCCAAACGGGTCGGCGACGGCTGGCGGGCCACCATGCGCAGCGGGAAGGACCTGACCGTGCTGGACGCCGTGGAGTGGTGCCGGCGCGCCGAAGAGCTCGGGACCGGCGAGATCCTTCTGACCTCCGTCGATCGCGACGGCACCAACACCGGGTTCGACGTGGAGCTTCTGCGCGCGGTTACGGGCACGGTGAAGATCAACGTCATCGCCAGCGGCGGCGCGGGCAAACTCGAGCATTTCCGCGAGGCCATCCAGTCGGGCGGCGCGCGCGCCGTGCTGGCGGCCTCGCTTTTTCACGACCGGCGGCTCACGATTGGCGAGGTGAAAACGTATCTCGCAGGCGAGGGTATCCCGGTGAGATAGGGAACCATTTCGATGAAATACGATTCGAACGGTCTCATCCCCGCCATCGTCCGGGATGCGCGGAGCGGCGCGGTTCTCACGCTTGCCTACATGAACGAGGAATCGCTGGCGAAGACGCGGGAGACGGGCGAGACGTGGTTCTGGAGCCGCAGCCGGAACGAGCTGTGGCACAAAGGGGCCACGAGCGGCAATACACAGCAGGTCGTCCACATCGCCGAGGACTGCGACGGTGACGCGCTGGTGGTGAGCGTCATCCCGCGGGGACCGGCCTGCCACACCGGCGCGGTCTCCTGCTTCAGCGGCGTCCCGGCCCGGCCGGGCGACCGGCCCATCGACAAGCTGTTCGACGTCCTGCGCGAGCGCCGTGCCACCCGCCCACCCGGTTCGTACTCCGCCTCCCTCTTCAACGCCGGCCGCGACAAGATCCTGAAGAAGGTGAACGAGGAGGCGACGGAGGTGATCATCGCCAGCAAGTTCGAAGGGCGGAAGCGCCTCGTCTCGGAAGTGGCCGACCTGATCTACCACCTCGGCGTCCTGCTCGTCGACGAGGAGCTCGACATCACCGACGTCGAGGACGAGCTACGGCGCCGGGAGAGGTGAGGCGTCGTCGGGAGTCTCACCCCAGATCGATTTGAGATCGATTTCCGCAAGAGGAAAGGGCTCGGCCCGCACCACGTCGTTGCCGCTGTAGGTTTGCAACAGCACCCACTGCTCTTTCATGAGCTGGTAGGTTTCGAGCGTCTTTTGGAGGGGATCCATGATCCAGCAATATGCCACCGCGTGTTCGGCATAAATGCGCATCTTCTTACTGCGGTCGACCCGCGCTGTGGAAGGCGAGAGGACTTCGCACACCCAATCAGGCGACAGGTCGAAGATCTGGTTTTTCGGATATCTCGGCATGCGCTCCCGCCGCCATCCGCCAAGATCCGGCACGAGCACGTGCGGTGTGAGATGGAGCTCGGGCTCATCGAAGATCCACCAACCCCCCGGGCCGCCACGTCCGAGATGGTACGGCGGTCCGATGAACATTCCGAGCGTGGACGAAGCATTGCCGTGAGGTCCTGAAGGCCGCGGCCACGCATACAAGTCGCCGTCGATGATCTCGCCGACCACGTTCTCCGGCAGATGGAGGATGTCGTCGTAGGTGGCGCGCCTCTCCTTCGCCCGGGCCGTCATGGGCCAATGCTACACTCCTGAACTGAATGACGCAGTCCGTGCGTCACAGAAGTACGACTACGAGGTCGTCGCCGTGGGTGGCGAGCCCCAGATCCTCTCGAGATCGATCTCAATCGCGTCGAAGGGCTCGGCGCGAATGACACCTTCCGAATACACGCCCATTTCCATCCATTGATTGGAGTGAAGGCGTTTCACTTCGAGCGTGCGGTCGATCGGATCGACAAGCCAAGCGTATTCAATTCCATACTTTGCATAGAGCACCATCTTCCTGGCACGATCGAAGCGGCGTGTGGAAGGCGAGAGCACTTCGCAAATCCAATCGGGCGGAATCTCAATCCGGGATGCGTCAGGATCCTGGGGAGCACGTTCCATGCGCCATCCGGCGATGTCCGGCACCAGAGCGTCCTCACCCAACCGCAACTCCGGCTCGAAGACGATCAGCCAGCCGCCGGGACCACTCCCGGATCCGAACGCCGACTTGATGACACTGAAAACCTCGCCTGCGACTTTCGCATGCCGCAACCGCGGCCGAGGCCACGTATAGAGCTCCCCGTCCACGAGCTCCGCCACGAGGTGCTCCGGTACCGCGAGCAGATCGTCGTAGGTCGCGCGACGCTCCTTGGCCCGGGCAGTCATGTCGTCATGCTACCTCGGATACAGCCACGGAAAGACTTGTAGTACTCTCGCCGGTCCCATGAGTCAGCCGGCAGTCAACCTCATCGCGGAAGCCACCGCGGCGCGCGAGAACGCCGTCGCTCCCTTCTCGAAGTTCAAGGTCGGCGCGGCGCTGGTCACGGAGGACGGCAAGGTCTACCGCGGCTGTAACGTGGAGAACTGCACCTACGGCCTGACCGTCTGCGCCGAGCGCGTCGCCCTGCTGTCGGCGCTGGCCGCCGGCGACCGCCGCTTCACAGCCATCGCCGTCGTCACGCAGTCGGAAGAGCCCTCCACGCCGTGCGGCCCGTGCCGCCAGCTCATGTGGGAGTACTGCGGCGACATCGACGTGACGCTGGCCAACCTCACCGGGCAGCGCGTGGACTACAAGCTTTCCGACCTCTTCCCCCATCCATTCTCATTCACCCTGGAGGATTGATTTTGCGCCGATCGCTCTTTGCGCTCGTCCTTCTCATCTGCAGCACCGGCATCAGCATCTCCCTCTCTGCCGCGCCGAAGTCCATCGACATCCTCATCACCCACGGCACCGTCCTGACCATGGCCGGACCGAACGTGGAGGACGGAGCGGTGGCCATCGACGGCGGAACGATCGTGGCGGTCGGAAAGACGGCCGACCTGCTGAAGCGGTACAGCGGGAAGACGACGATCTCCGCGCGCGGGCAGGCCGTGCTGCCGGGCTTCGTCAACACGCACACGCATGTGCCGATGGTCCTGTTCCGCGGCATCGCCGACGACCGCGACCTGATGGACTGGCTGCAGCACTTCATCTTCCCGGCCGAGGCCAAGAACGTGACGGCCGACTTCGTGAAGTGGGG
>CAZYTO010000311.1:0-6129 GCA_964650405.1 uncultured Thermoanaerobaculia bacterium
CCCGGGGCAAGGGCCACGACGGGAAGGGGATCGGGAAAGGCGTCGACGACGGCGAGCGTGCTCGTGCCGACCGAACCGGTGCTGCCGAGAATGGCGATTGATTTCATGCGGACATGATTCGCAGGCTGGTGAAGTGGTTCTGGATCAGGAACCAATAAACATACAGCATCGGGGCGGTGAAGAAGATGGAGTCGAAGCGGTCCAGAAAGCCGCCATGACCGGGGATCAGCGTACCTGAATCCTTCACCGCCGCCGAGCGCTTCCACATCGACTCGGCCAGGTCGCCCACCACGCCTGCCAGCGACAGCACCGCGCCGGCGATCAGTGCATGAACGAGGGGGAATTGCCGGAAGAACGTGAAGTGAATGCCTGCGGCGACGAGCACGGACGAGACGATCCCGCCGGCCAGCCCTTCCACGGTCTTCTTCGGACTGATGCGCGGCGAGAGGCGGCGCTTCCCGAAGCTCTTGCCGACGTAGTACGCCCCGGCATCACCGACCCAGACCACGATGAGCAGAAAGAAGATGAGCCTCGGTCCGTCGGTGAAGTTCTGCCGCAGGCGGATGAGCGAGCCGCCCAGCATGCCGACGTAGAGCGTGGCCATGACGGCCACGCCGCTGGCGGGAAGGGCGGTTTCGAGATCGGCGCTGTTGAAGACGTACGAAGCGGGAATGACCAGCAGGGCCACGAAGACGCCCATCTCCACCGAGATCGGCTCGAGGATGAACGCCGCGACGATGAACAGCATGACCGCGATGCAGAGCGTCTTGGGCACGCGGAAGCCCTTCCGCTCGCCCAGGATGAGGAACTCGTACAGGGCCAGGCTTGCAACGAGGGCGATGGCGGCGTCGAAGACGTAATCGTTCGACCAGCCGATGATCCAGATGGCGAAGGGTGCGACGACGAGTGTGGTCAGCTCGCGAGCGTACTTCATGCAGTCAGGCCGGGTTCCCGTCCGCCTCGACGAAGAGAGAGGCATCGGTCTCGCCGTCAGTTCGATCGAGACCGCCGTAACGGCGCTCGCGCGCCTGGAAGTCGATGATCGCTTCGAACAAGTGACGGCGGCGGAAGTCGGGCCAGAGAACCTTCGTGACGTGAATCTCGGCGTAGGCGATCTGCCAGAGCAGGAAGTTCGAGACGCGCAGCTCGCCGCTGGTGCGGATGAGCAGGTCGGGGTCGACGATCCCGGCGGTGTAGAGGTGGTCGGCGAAGAAGCTCTCGTCGATGGTGCAGTCGCTCATCTCGCGCTCGCGCAGCACGGCCATGATGCGGTTCACGCAGTCCACGATCTCCGCCCGGCCTCCGTAGTTGAGGGCGATCTGGAAGAGCAGGCCGGTGTTCCCCTTTGTGGCGTCCTCGGCGTAACGCAGCTCGCGCTGCACGCTCGGATCGAGGCCGTCGATCCGGCCGATGGGCGTGAAGCGGATGTCGTTCTCCATGAGCGTGGCCAGCTCTTTCCGCAGGTACTCCTTGAGCAGCATCATCAGGGTGGCCACTTCGTAACGCGGCCGCTTCCAGTTCTCGACCGAGAAGGCGTAGAGCGTGATCACGCCCAGCTCCAGGCGCGCCGCCGTCTCCACGATCTCGCGGACCGAGGCGATGCCGGCGCGGTGACCCTCCACCCGGGGGAGGCTACGCGACTTCGCCCACCGCCCGTTGCCGTCCATGATCACCGCCACGTGCCGGGGAAGGCGACGGAGGTCGATCTTCTCCACGAGCGTCTCCTCGAGCGAGCCCGGTTCGGCCAGTTTCGAGAGGTCAATCATCGTCGAACGGCGAATGTTAGCACCGGCCTAGTACTCGATGCTTTCCAGCGTCAACCCCTTTGCCGGGGCGGTCCAGCGGGCCTCGGCGAAGAGGGCCTGGGCGCCGAGGCGCCCGCGGCCGAGCTCCACCAGCGAACCGGCGATGCGCCGGACCATGTACCGGAGGAAGCCGTCCCCGGTGACGGTGAGGACGATGGCGTCGCCATGGCGTGTGACGTCGATGGCGTGCAGCGTGCGCGTCGTCGAGGAGACCTCCGGCTCGGCCACCGTGAAGACGGCGAAGTCGTGCGTCCCGAGGAGCGACTGCGCGGCACGGTGCATCGCAGCGACGTCCAGCGGCGTGGCGACGTGGGCGTGGGTCTCGGCGGCGAAGACGTCGGCGACGGCTGCGTTCCAGATGCGGTACGAGTACGTCTTTCTCTTCGCGGCGAAGCGGCAGTGAAAGTCCGCGGCCACCTCCTCGGCCGCCGTGATGCGGATGTCGGGAGGGAGGATGTTGTTCGTGCCGAGGATGAGACCGCGCGGCTCGATGGCGAAGGGCACATCCGCGTGGGCGCGCTGCCCGCGGGCATGCGCGCCGGAGTCGGTGCGGCCGGCGCCTTCGATACGGACCGTTGCGCCGAACACCCGCGAGAGCGCCGCTTCCACCACCGGCTGGATGGCTGTGGCATTCGCCTGCGACTGCCATCCCGCGTAGCGGGTGCCGAGGTACTGAAGGGTGAAGAGATAGCGCATGAGAGGCGGCGAGCAGGGAGGCGGCGAGCGGCGGGCGGGGCCGGTCCCGCGACGCGCGTTAGCTTAGAACAGGTTCAGTCCCCCGCCCGCTCGCCGCTCGCCCGCCTTCCGCTCGCCGTTATCTCAAATCCCTGGCGATGACCTGCTCCCGGGCGAAGCCTTGCTCGCTGGAGATGTCGTCGACGACGCCGATGGAGATGTTGTTCAGGCCGGGCTCCACGAGCAGGTCGAGTGTGTACGTGTAGTACTTGCCTTTGATCTTCGCGAACTCGTTGGCCGGAACGCGGATCTCGGCCTGCTGGTGCTGAACCTCGGACATGTCGCCGTCCTTGTTGCCCACGACGACGAAGACGGTGAACCCGCCGGCGTACAACTCGCCCTGGGGCAGGAGCGTCAATCGCTCCATGGGGATGTGGATCTCGACGGGGATCTTGAAGAGATCGTCGGCCGGGACGGGGCTGTTGATCCTGGCCAGGATGTTCAGGTCGTTGGCCTTGGTGCGGTAGAGCAGGTTGGCCACGACGCGGTCGCTCATGTCGGCGAACGACGACTTCTCGACGAAGGTCTGCCGGGCCCGGGCGATGTAGTTCTTGTTCTTGGTCCGCACCTCGAGGTTGCGCTGGCGGTCGACGCGCTCCGTGTCGGCGCGGTAGCCGAGCGAGTAGTACGAGTCCAGGTCGTCGCTGATGCGCTGGAACATCTGGGCGAAGTTGTTCGAGTTGATCGAATACAGGCCGCCGGTCATGTCGGCCATCATCTGCAGCGACTCGGTGGAGTTGGAGAGGGCCTGGGAGGTGACGCTGTAGGGCGTGGCCCGGTCCATGTCGGCCATGTTGTTGGCCTGGCCGGCGCCGAGGCCGCCGGCGTGGATGGTGTAGAGGGTGATGTTGTTGGCGTTCGCCGTCCTGGCGATCGACTGGATGAGGTTACTGTTGTCGAAGGCCATGCCTTCCAGCATGGAGCCGGACGACGGCCAGCCCTTCTGGTGCCCCGCTTCGTCGACGGCGTAGAACATCTCCCGCCCGGGCTGGATCTGGAAGCCTTCCGTGGTGAGGACGAGGACCTTCTTCCCTTCCAGGCCGGCCACGGTGGCCATCAGTGCATTGATGGCCTCGACGTTCTGCCGGTTGTCGTGCTGGATCGATTCCGCGTACTGGCGGGCGATGCCCAGCGCCTCGTCGACTCCCTGCGCGTCCTGGATGCGCTTGATCGTGTCGCGCGACTCGCTGATGGCCGAAGTGCCGAGGGCCGACTCGCCCATGATCGAGTCGAGCATCTGCGTCACCTGCACGGTGTCGCGGGTGAACGGCAGCCGCACCTTGATGCTCTTGTTGAACGTGGCGATCATGGCCTCGTCCCCGGGGCGCATGGCCGTGTCCACGAACTTCTTCATCTCCTTGAACACACGGTTGCGGTTGAAGGGGGCTAGGGAGAGGTTGTCGATGTACAGAATCATCCGGCGCCGCTGGTTGTCCGGGATGTCCGCCGCCTTGGGCGCCGGCGCGGGCGCGACCGTACCAGGAGCGGGAGCGGGCTTCTTTTCCGCGAGGACCTCGTAGAAGTTCGAGATCGCCTTGGGGAGGCCGTTCTGGTAGATCTCGAAGTCGTCCTTCGTCAGGCCGGTGATGCGCTTGCCCTTCCTGTCCGTGACGACGACGTCGATGTTGATGACGCGGACGTCGATCTTTTCGACGAAAGGCGCCGGGGCCTGGTCGGCTTTCGGCTTGGCCCCTTCGGTCTTCGGCGGTTGGGGCTTCGGCTGTGCGGCGAGGGAGAGGGCGAAGAGTGCCGCGAGGAATGTGGCCAACAGTTTGCGCATGCGTAGTCCTGAGTCCTCAGTGCTGGGCAGGAGCGGGTGCGTGCAAAGAACCAGCACCCGTGCTCATGGCCCGCTTCTCGTCAGACGGATGTCGTGGGCGAAGCGTTTCGACAACCGTGCGAGAATACTGGACCGCCGGTGGAAACCGGCCGTCGTGGTGAAAATTTCCGATGAAACCTTTCGGGCAAACTCAAGCGGGCAAACAAGATCCGCTGGCTTTTTCGAAGATGGCCGGCGGCGGCAACGACTTCGTGGTCATCGACAACCGCAACGGCCGGGTCCGTGAGGCCGCGGACCTCACCCGCCGGATCTGCACCCCGCACCTCTCCGTCGGCGCCGATGGCCTCATCCTGATCGAGACCTCGGCACGGGCCACGTTCAAGATGATCTACCTGAACGCCGACGGCTCGCGGGCCGACTTCTGCGCCAACGGCACCCGCTGCGCGGCCCGCTTCGCCTTCATGAACGTCATCGCTCCCAAGCGGATGACCATCGAAACCGACTCCGGCGTCATCGGCGCCGAGGTGAGCGACGGCGGCGCCGTCACCCTCAGCCTGCCCTCGCCGCAGAGCTTCGTCCCCAACCGCGAGCTCACCGTCGGCACGACCACCATCCGCGGCAGCTCGATCCTGGTCGGCGTTCCTCACTTCGTCGTCTTCCTGCGCAGGGACCTCTGGAAGCAGGACATCCTTCCGCTTGGCCGCGCCCTGCGGAACCACCCGGACCTCGCCCCAGCCGGGGCCAACGTCAACTTCGTCGTCGTGCGCGACTGGCGCTCGATCGAGGTGCGGACGTACGAGCGCGGCGTGGAGGCCGAGACGCTCTCCTGCGGCTCGGGCGTCGTCGCCTCCGTGGCCACGAGCGCGCTCTTCGGCAAGGCCCGCTCTCCGGTCAGCGTCCTCACCAGGAGCGGCATCACGCTGGAAGTCTCGTTCGCGCTCGCGCGCCTGGAGCTGATGGACGTGCGGCTCAAGGGCGACGCCCGCCTCATCTACCGCGCCGCCGTGACGCCGGAGACGCTCGACGGCTTCGACCCGGAGTTCTTCCGCAATCCCGTCTCCCCGCAACCCGCAGCCGCGCTGAGTGTGAAGTGACGCCGATCGACGCCGCGCTGCCGTTCGTTGTGGCGATCGTGGCGCTGTGGGCGTGGCTCATTCGCGGCTCGAAGTGGATGACGGCCGTCCTCACGGCGATCCCCGCGCTCGTAGTCGTGGAGATTGCCGTCCCCGAGGAGCGCCTTCGATTGCTGTTGATCGGAGTGGTGACAGCAGCAGCATTCGGCGCAACTGTGTTCATTACCGCGATCAGCGACCCTCGATCAGCGACCAGCGATCAGCGACCAGCGATCAGCGAGCCGCGAACCTACGTGCTCCTTGGCCTCGGCGCCACGTTTCTCCTGCGCTGGCTGCCGCTGGCGACGGTGGAGTGGAAGAAAGAACTGGTCATCCTGGCTGGAACGGCGTTGCTCCTGGCCCTGGCGAAAGAGCGCACGCCGCTGTCGCTGGCCGTTGCGGTGGCGGTGGCACTGGTGACGCCGCTCCATCCCGGCCGGATGACGGCCTATCCGGCCCTGGTGGCGCTGGCGCAGCGGCTCCTGCCGTGGCCCCTCGCCGGAGCGCTCGTGCTCCTGGCCGTGGCGGTGATCGCGCGTTACTCGCTCTCGGCGGTGTACGTCCTGGCTGCGGCGGCGCTACTCGCGCCGCTGGCGGCGCGGTGGTCGCCGCGGGCCACGCGCGTCGTCCTCGTCTTTGCCGTCCCGCTCGTCACACTCTGGCCGTGGAGCGCGGCCGTGGCACGCCTCGTCCCGCT
>CAZYTO010000312.1:0-6122 GCA_964650405.1 uncultured Thermoanaerobaculia bacterium
CATTGCGGCGGAAGAAGTGGTAGAGGTCCGTCTCGATCGGCACGTCGATGGCGTTGCGGATGGCCGAGGTACCGGTATCGAGATCGACCAGCACGGTCTTGCCGTGCCGTGAGAGCGCCAGCGAGAAGTTGATGGCGAAGGTGGTCTTGCCGACGCCTCCCTTGCCCGAGGAGATCGGAATGATTCGCTTGATGGCCACGGTGAGTAAACGTAGTTTACCTGCGCCGGACGATTGGTGGATTGGTGAGATCGTCCGGGGCTCGCCGAGCACTTTTCTCGAAATGACTGCTTCGGTCGCGTTTGCTTGTAGAATTGCGCGTCCATGCAGGGTCAGACCCCGAGCTTTCGAAGGTTCGAGCTCTTCGCCGAGCTTGACGACCGCGAACTTGGCGCCATTGCGGCGGTGGCCAAGGCCCGCCGCTTCGCCAAGGACGACGTCGTCTTCCACGCCGATGAGAGCGGCGACATCTTCTGCCTCATCAAGGAAGGGCAGGTGAAGGTGACGATGATCTCGCCGGAAGGGAAGGAGATCATCCTCTCCATGCTCGGGCCGGGAGACTTCTTCGGCGAGATGGCGCTGCTGGATGACGAGCCGCGCTCGGCCACGGTCATTGCCACCGAGGCCCTGGAGCTGGTGACCATCTGGCGCACCGACTTCCTGCAGATCCTCAGCGAGAACTTCTCCATCGCCCGGAAAGTGCTGGCCGAACTGAGCAAGCGCCTGCGCAATGCCTCCAACCGCATCGAATCGCTGGCCACGATGGACGTCTACGGCCGGCTGGCGCGCTTCTTCCTCGACCTGGCCCGCGACCAGGGGAAGGTGCTCGACAACGGCTACGTGGCCGTGACCCGTCCCACCCACCAGTCGATCGCCAACATGATCGGCACCTCGCGCGAGACCGTCTCGAGGTTGATCCACGACCTGATGAAGCAGAACCTCCTGCTCTCGGAAGGAAAGACGATCTACCTCAAGAAGACGGCGCTGGACCAGTTCCGCGCGGAGGTCTAGCCGTCACCCGGTTCTCCGGCCTTGGGGTATGAGGCATGAGTGGCTTTCTTGAGATGCCATGAGTGCCGAACGTCATGCCTCATGCCGTCAAACTGCGCTGTGACCGTGCCCGGCGCGGCTCGGGGTAGACTGCGCGGCGCTTGACGAGCCGCATCCTGACCATCCCCAACATTCTGACCATGGCGCGGCTGATTGCCGTGCCGGTGTTCCTGTGGGCGTCGTTCGACGGGCGGTTCCTCTTCGCCTTCGTCCTCTTCGTGTCGGCGGCCCTGACGGATCTCTTCGACGGGTTCATCGCCCGGGCCTTCAACCAGCGCTCGCGGCTGGGGGCGCTGCTCGATCCCGCCGCGGACAAGACGATCATGATCTGCGGCTACCTCTTCTACACGCTCCATTCGCGCCTGCGCCATCCCATTCCGGCCTGGCTGACCTTCACCACGTTCGTCCGCGATTTCTTCATCCTCTTCTTCGTCTACCTGCTCTACACGCGGGTGAACGTGAAGCGCTTCCCTCCCTCCTGGGCGGGCAAGACTTCGACCGTGGCCCAGGCGGTCACGCTGGGGACGGCGGTGGGTGTGAATGCGTCGCTGCCCGGTCTGGCGCCGCTGGCGGAGGTCTTCTATCGGGTCACCGTGATCCTTACGCTCTACTCGGGCTGGGACTACCTGAACCGGGCCCGGAGGCTGCTTGACGACGGCAACCCTCCCGCCTACAATCCGCGCCTCGCGGCCGGGGCGAAATAGACTCCGGCGGCGGGAAGTTACGCAGACCCCGGGCCTCCATAGCTCAATTGGTAGAGCAGCAGACTCTTAATCTGTTGGTTCTAGGTTCGAGTCCTAGTGGGGGCACCAAATCGAGAATCGAGTGAGGACTGAGGACTGTGTGGTCTTCAGTCCTCGTTTTACGTTAGGGTATTCGGGGGCTTAGTCCTGGCACTCGGTCCCCGGCCTCATTCTGCGAAAGTGGCGGAATTGGCAGACGCGCTGGACTTAGGATCCAGTGGCCCAAAGCCGTGTGGGTTCGAGTCCCACCTTTCGCATCAACTCTGGAAGGCAGAAGTCGGAGGGCAGAAGGCAGAAGTGGCTTCTGGTTCTTCTGACTTCTGACCTTGGATTTCTGCCTTCTGCGTTCTGATTTCTGCCCTCTGACTTCTGCTTTGGAGATCCGATGCTTCTGAACTACACCGACCTCTCCCCGGTCCGCAAATCCGTCGAAGTGGAGATTCCCGCGGAGCTGATCAACACCGAGGCGCAGCGCGTCACGACCGAGTTCGGCCGTCAGGCCAAGATTCCCGGCTTCCGTCCGGGGAAGATCCCGGCCAGCGTGGTGCGCAAGCACTTCGCCAAGGAGATCCAGCAGGAGGTGATGGACCACCTTCTGCCGCTGACGTTCCGGGACGCGATCAAGGACAAGGGAGTCATTCCGGTCGGCGATCCGAAGCTCGAGCACCTCGACGCCTTCGTGGAGGGAGCACCGATCAAGTACACGGCGGCGTTCGACGTCAAGCCGGCTGTCGAACTGCACGAGTACCGCGGCTTCGAGATCGACGATCCGAAGATCGAGGTCGCCGAAGGGGACATCGACGCCATGGTGGAGCGCCTGCGCGACCAGGCCAGCGTCTACCGCCCCGAGACGGAGCGCGGCCTGCAGGACGGCGACTTCGCGGTCATCGAGATCACCACCTCCGGCGAGGGCATCGAGCCCGAGACGCGCAACGGCCACTTCCAGATGGGAGAGGAGATGCCCATCCCGGAGCTGCCGCAGTCGCTGTTCGGACGCAAGGCGGGGGAGTCGGCGTCGTTCGACCACACCTACGGCGACGACGCCCAGAACGAGGCCTTCCGCGGGAAGAGCATTCACCACGACGTCCTGCTGAAGGACGTCCGTGTCCAGGAGAAGCCGGAAGTCACCGACGAGTTCGCGAAGAGCTCGGGCAATTGGGAAACGGTGCAGGAGATGCGGGAGGCCATCGCCGGCGACATCCGCAAGCACCGCGAGGCGGAAACGCTCCGGATGAGGAAGAGCCAGGCCGGGGAGAAGCTCCTGGCCGAGCACCGGTTCGAAGTCCCTGACACGCTCATCGACGAGGAGCTGAATCGCTCGCTGCAGAACTACGCCCGCTTCCTGGCCTCGCAGGGCGTGGACCTGGACAAGGCCGAGCTGGACTGGGAGAAGATCGCCAACGACTTCCGCCCCGAGGCGGTCAAGCGCGTCAAGCGCGCCCTGGTGCTCGAAGCGATCGCCAGGAAGGAAGGCCTCATCGTCAGCGACGTGGAGGTCGACGCCGAGATCCGCCGCGCGGCTCACGAGAACGGCCGCGAGTTCGCCGAGGTGAAACATCGCCTCCGCCACGACGGCGGCTACGAGGCCTTGAGGCTCTCGCTCTCGCAGGACAAGGCCCTGGATCTCGTGCTGCGCGAAGCGCGCGCGAAGTAGGGGCGGGGGTGGCGGGTAACGGGCACCAGGTACCGGGTAACAATTACCGGGTGTCGGGTATCAGGGCTCTGTATCCGCCTTCACGCCGCGGTACAAATACGCGACACCGAACGTCAGTGGCTTCCACTCTACGCGGGCGAACGGAGCAGGGCCGCGCATGAGGTCCGCGAAGTCTTCGCCGCAGGGGAAGCGTGCGCTCGACGACTCGAGGTACTCGTAGGCGTCGCGCTGTCCGGTGATCACCCCGCCGAGGCGGGGGAGCAGGCGTTTGCTGTAGAGGTCGTAAAACCTGCCGAAGGTCCGGCTCTTCGGCTGGCCGAATTCCAATACGACCACGCGCCCGCCCGGCCGGACGACGCGGGCCAGCTCGGCGATGCCGCGCTTCGGGTCGCCGACGTTGCGGATCCCGAACGAGATTGAGGCCACATCGAAGGCGTCGTCCTCGTACGGCAGGTTCGTCACGTCGGCCACTTCGAATGTGATCCACGGCGATTTCTGCCGGGCCAGCGCGATCATTTCCGGCACGAAGTCCGTCCCGGTCACATGCCCGGCCGAGCCGACCGCCTTCCGGAAGGCGATGGCCAGATCGCCGGTGCCTGTCGCGCAGTCCAGCACGTGATCCCCGGTCGTCGCGCCCGAATACCGCACTGCCGCGCGCCGCCACAGGTGATGCACGCCGCCGGAGAGAAACTGGTTGGCCCGGTCGTAGCGGCCGGAGATTGCCGCAAACATGCTGCGGATGCGCTGGGGATCCGGACCCGTGTAGCCGTTCCCCGCTGCCGGTTGTCGGTTGTCAGTCAAGCGTTGGGGACGATGTCACAGGCGTCGTGAGCTGACAACTGACATGAATCGCGAAGGGCGAAAGATGACACATATAGGGCGAAGGCCGAGGGATCGCGGGCGAAGGAGGTTCATCTGTTACCCATCCGCCCGGTTTTACTGTTACCTATCCGCCCGGTTCATACCCCTTCGCCCTTCATCCTTCGCCCTTCGCCCTTTCTGTTCCGGTCCGTGACCGACATCCCCGCCCGATCGCCATACAATCACCCGAAGTGGGCCCGCGCGACTTCGCCTTCATTCAGACCGCTCCGAACCGCGTGTTCATCGGCTGGGGTCCGTTCGAGCAGTCGCCGTTGCGGCGGCCTGACCGGCCGGCGTTCTTCATCAGCGATTTCTTTCTCGACGATCCGCATCCGTGGCGGCATCCCGCCGCGTGGGAGGAGACGACCTTCGACGAGCTGGCGGCGCGGTTCGAGGACGAGCCGCGGCAGCCGCGCATCACCTGGGAGGCACCGTCGCTGGAGGCGTGGGCGGTGCTGTTCGAGAGCGCCCGGGAAGCGTTCGCGCGCGGCGACTTCAAGAAGGTCGTGCCGGTGATCTTCGAGAACGGCCGGCTGGAGGAGCGGACGGCGACGCGTGCGGCGATGTGGCCGTGGTACTTCTCGCGGCTGGCGCGCCTGCCGCAGGGGCTCACCGCGTACGGCTACTCGTACCAGAGCCACGGCCTGGCGGGGGCGACGCCCGAGCTGCTCTTCGCGTCGGATCCGCGCGGCTACCGGACCATGGCCCTGGCCGGCACGCGCCCGATCGCACGGGCCGCGGAGCTGCTGCACGACCCGAAGGAGCTGCGCGAGCATCGCCTCGTGGTGGACGACATCGTCCGCCGCCTCGCGCCGTTCGGCAATATCGAGATCGAGCCGCTGCGGGTGCTGGAGCTGCCCACCCTGGCCCATCTCCACACGCCCATCCGCTTCGAGGAGACCCGCGGCAGCGAGATGATGTCCTTCGCCGAGATGGTGCGCCGCCTCCACCCCACGGCCGCCCTCGGCGTCTCCCCGCGCACGCCGGCCGGCGAGCGCTGGCTGCGCGAGGCCGACCGCGGCGTGAAGCGCCGCACGTACGGCGCGCCGTTCGGCGTGGAGCGCGAGGACGGCCGCGCCCTGGCCCTCGTGGCCATCCGGAACGTCCAATGGCACAACGACCAGGTGCGTGTCGGCGCCGGTGCCGGCCTCCTGCCCGAGAGCCGGCTGGAGCGCGAATTCGATGAGCTGCGCGTCAAGCGCGATCAGGTCAAAGCGCTGTTCGGACTCGCTGGCGGCGGCGAGGCGGCGGTGATGGCCGGAGTGGAGGACGGGCAATCCCGTCCGTCGCCTCGTCCTTCCCATGATGACGGAGGGGATGTTCCGTCCACGATGTCCGCCGCGGCCTGGCCGCCCCGCTCCCGATGACGAACGTCGCCTGCGCTTCCGAGGTCATCGCCGAGGTCCGGGCAGGCGGCGTGCGTGATTTCTGTGTGTGCGCCGGCTCGCGCAACAGCCCGCTCCTGGCGGCCCTGGCGGCCATCCACGACATCCACCTCTATTCATTCGTCGACGAGCGCGCCGCCGCGTATTTCGCCCTCGGCCGGGCCCGGCGCGACGGCCTGCCGGTGGCGGTGGTGACCACCTCCGGGACGGCCGTCGCCGAGCTCCTGCCAGCGGCCGTCGAAGCACACTACGCCGGCGTACCGCTCGTGCTCATCACCGCCGACCGCCCGGCCCGGTTCCGCGGCACCGGCGCGCCGCAGGCCATCGAGCAGGAAGGGATCTTCGGCGTTTATGCGACGAAGAGCGTCACGCATATCAACATCGAGTTCGACGAGCCGCTGCTGGACGGGGTTGCGGGGGTGCCGGGTGAC
>CAZYTO010000313.1:0-6095 GCA_964650405.1 uncultured Thermoanaerobaculia bacterium
AGACCGAATCGTCGAAATACACCGTCCGCGACACGCCCATGTACACCTGCCGGCGGACCACGGTGGAGGCGATTCTCGACTCGCTGGGGTAGGCAGGACGCGCGCCGAACCGAGAAGGTCGCGAACAGCGAATAAGCGATTAAGCGAATCAGCGAATCAGCTAATACGCGAATCAGCGAATCTACTGGTCCGCGATATTCGGCAGCGGCACGTCCCCGTAGATCGTGCGGCCCTTCTTGCGCGTCCTCACGGCGAAGGCCGCGATGATGCCGGAGACGAGCAGTGCGGCGCCGAGCAGCGCCAGCGTCAGGCCGATTCCGCGGTGCTCGGCAATGACGCCGCTGACCAGGTTCCCGAACGGCAGGAACGCGTAGAAGGTGAACGTGTACATGCTCAGCACCCGGCCCCTCATGTGGTCGGCGACGCGTCGCTGGATGGAGGTGTTGCAGAGGGCCAGGCAGGAGACCATCGAGGCTCCGCAGAGGAAGAGAAGGGTCATGACGATGACATGCCCGCGGAGGTAGCCGATGCCGGAGAGCGCGGCGCCGAAGATGGTCAGGGTGATGACGATGGTGGGGAGCATCCAGCGCCGGGGCGGCGTCTTCACCGAGAGGGCCAGCGAGCCGAGCATGGCGCCCGCCCCGATGGACGTCATCAGGTATCCGAGGCCGCTGGCCTCCCCGGCGCCGGGGTACAGCCGCCGCGCCACGATCGGCATGAGGTTGATGTAGGGATACCCGAAGCCGCTGGCGGCCCCGGCCACGCAGAGCACGAGGACGATCACGCGGTCGGTCAGAACGTAGGCGAAACCGGCGCGCATGCGCGCCCAGAGCGCGTCGGTGGACTCGACCTTCTGCTGGCGGGCCTTGATACGGCTGAGGATCCAGATCAGCGGGAGAAAGGAGAGGGCGTTGAAGAAGAAGCACCAGAACTCGCCGTAGATGGAGAGCGTCAGGCCCGCCAGCAGCGGCCCCAGCGCCCGGGAGAGCTGGAACTGCAGCGAGTTCATGGCCACGGCGTTGGCCAGCCGCGACCGGTCGTCGAGGAGGTCGAGCACCATGGCCTGCCACGCCGGCGCGGAGAAGGAGATGGCGATGCCGGAGACGACCGCGGCCGTAACGATGTGCCAGACGTGGATCTGCCCCGTCCAGATGAGAACCGACAGGGCGAACGCCGACAGGGCCTGCGCCCACTGCGAGAGCCGGACCACGCGCCGGCGGTCGAGATGGTCGGCCAGGACGCCGCCGAAAAACATCAGGAAGAACGAAGGAATGGCGTTTGCGAAGCCGACGAATCCGAGGAGGAAGGGCGAATCCGTCATCCGGTAGACGAGGTAGCCCTGCGCCACCGCCTGCATCCACGAGCCGATGTTGGAGAAGAACTGGGAGACCCAGAAGCGGCGGTAGTCAGATTCCTGGAAGGCTTCGAACATCGGGCAATGGTTCGCAGTGATCGTAATCCGGGGTTGGCCGTTCGCGGTGCGATGCCGGGCACATCCTAACCAAAAACGAGGGTTCGGCTCATCTCACGGGACACGGCGGCGGAGGCACGCCCGCACTGGGCACCAAAACGTGACATTGCACGCCATCAGGTAGGGATTTCCGCCCGTATACACACTCCTTGTTGACGGAGGTGTTCATGCGTCATCTTCGGCGCCTCGGGTTCCTGCCCGCGATCGGCCTGCTCTCGGCCATCGGGGCGCTCATCGCCATCGTCAGCTCCTGATGCGCGGCGAGCGGAGACCTGCCCGCCGCGCATCATGGTCTTGCCTACTGACCGGCAAAGAAGACCGGGTCCCCCGAGCCGTTGTCGACGATGGAGCCGTACGCCGAGAGCGTCGGCGCGGTGTCGGTATGGGCCTGGAGCGTGACGCTTCCCAGTGACTGGACGTCGAGGGCCGGGAACATCGCCGCCAGCGATGTCTGGACCTGCGACTTCGGCTGCAACGTAACCACGGCGGAGCCGAGTTGCTGGCCGATCGTCGAGAGAAGCACGACCGTGGCGCTGATCGGACTGTCACCGGTGTTCACGAGGCCGCGGAGCGACGGGCCTCCCGGCGACACCGACGGATACATCAACGCGGTGCTGTCCGAGCTATGGCCGAAGCCGAGCGTATGACCGAACTCGTGCGCCACGATCTCCGCCAGCACCGAGCTGCTGATGCCGGAGGAAGGCGAGACGTTGTCCTGGATGGTGAGGTTGCCTTCCACGATGTCGTAGGCGTGGTAGGTCTGCTGCGGATGGCCGGCGTCGGCCGCGAAGGGCGACGTCCAGCTTCCGCCGCTGGTCACGCCATTGAAGCCTCCCTGCCCGACCACGCCGCCCGTCGACGGATTGAACGAACCGCTGATCTCATTGAGCGGGTCATTGAAGAGAATCTCGTTCACGCCGTTCGGCAAGCTGAGACCGCCCATTGTGCCGGTGGTGCCGGAGTAGACGTAATTGATCTTCGCCGCACTATACGAGTCCCAGACGCTCATGGCTGTCTGGACTTCGCTCGTGCCGCCGCCCGTGTACCCGGGCTGGGTTCCATTGCTGTACCACCTGGCGCTGCCGCCGTTGTCGAAGGCAAACCAGCGATAGACCGCCGGCTCGGAGATGAGAGTGAAATTGTCCGTCAGCCGCGAAACGGTCTTGATGTCCTGCTCCAGGACCGGATTCTCAATGCCGTAATTCGCCTCGCCGTCACGACCGGCCACGCGATCGTTGACGAACGACTCGAAGCCGTTCGCCAGCCGCTGAACGTTTCTTGCGGCAATGGGCCGGAAGTCGTGATCGAGCAGCGTCGCCTGGGCGGCGATGTCATCGCGCGTCCACAGGCGCTCGCCGCCGGCAGTGCGCTGCTCCGTGAATTTCCCCACGAAGAGGTCCGTCGTCTGGTAATCGCCTCGGGGCGTCGGCGTGAGGAAGGCCAGCACGCGCTCGCCCGATGCGTATGCAGGCGTCCCGTAGACCTTCGAGATCCTGCCGTCGAGCTCACCGCCGATCTCACGCACGATCACCGGGCCGGCGACCTCACCTTTGAGCACCTGATCGACTGCGATGACCGTCTCGGTCCAGATCGCGCCGCTGCGATCGACCGGCAGCGAGCTGAGGACCGTTCCTTCAATGATGAGGGGAGACTTCGTCACGAGCTGCGCGTCGGTCGGCATGACGATGGTCGTCGCCGAGACGCTCCCGGCGACCAGCAGCATCGCCAGGACACACGTCAACCAGTACACCGCGGGGGATTTCACGTTGGGGGGCTCTCCTTCAGGGGGTTTGGACGGGACGCACTGCCTCCCGGGTACACCCGCGCGGACGCGAGGACGGGAGTGTGGCGGGGTGAGGCATGGGGGACGATTAGTTATTCAGCGGAACCTCGGAATGACGAGTCGAATTTCCCCTCTTCTGGACATTCTTGTGCGGTAAAAGTCGTGGAAAGCAGAAAAAGGGAGGGGGTGTGATGGCCCTGTCCGCTACACTTGAAGCGGAGGTAAGGAATGACTTATCGACACTTATCAGTTCCTTTTGTACTTTTGTTTCTTGGCTTCGCCGCCGGCGCGGCACCGAAGAACGCCGGCGACCCCGTACGGATTCATGGGACGGTCGTCCTCAAGTCGCTGCAACACGAGACGGTGGCTATCGTCCGGAGCGGCGACGGCGAGGGCGCTGCCGATCACGCCTTCCACATCTGGAGCGAGCATCCGGTGAACCTCAACGGAATGTATCGCGTAGCAGATGTCGAATACACGGGACCATCGCTCATCATCACGCTGGCGTCCGAGCAGACCGTCCTGACCTTTACCACGACGTCCCAGAAGCCCGACGCCCTCGTCCCCCAGGGCTTCGCCACCACGGGCTATGCAGTCATGGGCCTCAATCATGAAATCGGCGACGGCGCCGCGCGCCACAGCATCAAGTCCGGCGGCCGCGCCGTCTCCGGACAGAGCGATTGCACCGACTGCGATTTCGATCCGTTCGAGAACCCTGACCCCTGGAACTCGAACGGCGGCGGAAGCTCCTGTTCCAGCGGAGGATCCGGTGCCACTGCCTGCAGTACGACCAACAGCTTCGGAAGCTGTTCCGTGAGTTGCTCCAGCGGGTTCTACGCCTGCTGCACGAACAACGTCGGATCCCCTCCGACGTGCGGGTGCCGCTGAACCCGAACATCTATCGCACTCCATCAGGAATCATGCGTCGAGGGGGTGCCCACCCTCGGCGTGGCAATCTCGCAATCGGGGCGCCTACCCTCATCCCTTCCATTCGTAACTGGCTTCCTGGAACAGAGGGAGTGTGCAGGTCTCGACGGGCCACCTGCAGCACCCGGAGGCGCTCGAGCCGACGAACGTCCAGCGGACGACGGCGTCGGTGACGTACTACCGGGACGCGCTCGCGGCCAGTCTCATCTGGGGGCACAACCACAAGCCCGACGGCGACACGGACAGCGTGACGGCTGAGGGGACGTGGACGCTGGCGAAGGTGAACTACGTGACCGGACGCTCGAAGTGGTGGACAAGGACGAACTGCACGCCGGCAACGGCACGTACAGGATTCGCGCACTGACGACAGGCTACGCGCGCGATGTCTTCCGGAGCTCGAGCTTCACCGGAGGAATCGGCGCCAACGCGACACTGTACGGCGTGCCGACAGGCCTGAAGCCGTTTGATGGCGCCCGGTGGCGGAGCTTCTACGCATTCATGAGCGTGCGGATGCAGTGAGGAAGCTCGCGCAGGTCGCGAATGACGGCGTCCGGGACGATGGTCAGGTAGTGCGCGACAGGCGGAGCGACGGCCTCCCCTCGGGCCGGGGGATCGAAGTGCACGGCTCGCATGCCGCAGCGCTGTGCGCCGTGCACGTCCACGTAGAGGTTGTCGCCGACGAAGAGCATCTCCTCGAACGGCACATCGAGCGCGGAACGCAGTTCCTCGAAGATCGACGGCACGGGCTTGCAGTGGCCATGCTCGTTGGAGAAGACCATGGCATCGAGCGCCTCACTCAGCCCGAGCCGTTGCAGGATCTCGCGCAGCGCCGAGCCGGGGGTGCGGCCGGTGTTGCTGATCAGACCGAGCCGGTAGCCGCCCGACCGCAGGTCGCGCACCACGTCGTCCGCGCCGGCCACGACCTTCGGCAGCACGTCGATGGCCACGTTCGCGTACGCCTCTTCCAATGCCACGAGCGTCGGCTCATCGAACGCTCCCGCCTCCAGTTCCAGGGCCTCGAGGAAGTGATCGAGCTGCCGGCGGCAGGGCACGTCGCGATCGACGGACCAGTAGAGGTCCTGGCAACGCCGCCACGACAGGCGGAAGGCATGCTCGAACGCCTCCTCCGTCAGCGCGAAGCCCCGCGCCGCCAGGATCGCCTCCATCCGCTCCAGCCGGAGCCGCTTCTGCTCACGCCCCAGCTCGGGCGTGTTCGTGATCAGGGTCTCCCACAGGTCGAAGGCGATGGCTTTGATCATTTGGTTGCGAGGTTGCCGGTGAATGGTTGCGAGGTTGCGGGGTTACGAGGTTGCGCGGGTTACTGGGTTGATCATTCACCCGGCAACTCTCATTGGAGTTTCACTCGTCCGCCGAATCCTTCCTCGTTGCCGTGGAAGGGCTGGACGGACGGTTCGGGATATTGCCAGCAGTAGTAGCCGCTGCCGCTGTCGAAGTCGACGAGCCAGAGACCTTTCACTTCGATGCCGAGGTCGAGGATCTGCTCCGCCCACTCGCCGATGATGCGGTTGAACGCGGCGGCGTCGACCGCCGCCTCCTCCTCGTTCCCGCTCAGGGCATCGACGGCGGCCACCGCGCCGGCCGTGATCTCCTGCACCGACGGCAGCAATGCGGCGGCCTGCTCGTAGGTGAAGACTTTCTTCTCCGGCTGGATCACTTGCGCACCTCGTCGACCCAATGCTCGAACTTCTCCTTGAGGGCGCGCGCGTCATCGGCGCGATTGGAGCGTTTCAGGTCGTCTTCGATCTTCTCGACGCGCTTGCGGATGCCGGCCAGGTGGCGGTCGAGCGCGTCGCCGCCTTCCTTCTTCCATCCGGGCACGTCGTCCTTCCAGTGATCGAGGGCCGCTTCGAGGTGCTCGGCATCGAGCTGGTCGAGCTTCTCATCGGTGGCCCG
>CAZYTO010000314.1:0-6078 GCA_964650405.1 uncultured Thermoanaerobaculia bacterium
CGTACGAGAAAATTGGTGCCGGTGCGAAAAAACTTCGCACGATTTGCTCGAAACTTCGTAACGGTTGCCCCAAATCTCGTACGCGTGCCAGAAAAACTCGTAACCGTGGCAGAAAATCTCGTACGCGTGCGAGAAAAAGTGCTGCGCGTGTGAAAAAAAGTGTCAACGGTGACACTTTTTCTGTCATCCACACCACCTTGCCGATGGCACGCGTAGCACAAGCCCACCCGGCCTGTGACGGATCGGTAACGGCTGGCCGAAGTTATTCTTAGCTCAAAATCTCCTTAAGCCGCCCATCTTCGTGGCGCGCGTGACGTCACGCATCTCCTTCCTCCAGAGCCTCTTACGTCGCATTTCTGTGCCTCTAAACCTATGACGGCAACATGCCGTCGCGGGAATGCCGTCGCGAATCGCGGCAAGCCAAAAATGGCCTTGCGGCGACTTTCCAGGGCAGAGCCGCGAGCTGGATGTCGCAAGCGGACGGCTCGACAAGAAACCCGGCGCATAGCCATGCGCCACGACCCGCAATGCTTCCGGCCGGAGCGGCGCGGGGAACAGGCAAACCGCTTTTCGCCGGCTTCGCGATCCGCGGAGAGAGATGCCCGAAAGGCCGGGCCTGTTGCAACGCGATGCCCGCGGCTTCATCAACCCTTCACGACTCCTCGCGCGCCAAAGCGGGGCGGGCCGCTCGGCGTCCTCCGCGGCGCTTTTCGTCTTTATCCTTCTTTAATAAACCTCCTTGCGCTTCCATTTGCATTACGTAATGCCATAGGAGCGATCATTCGCCTCCGTCTCGATTTACGCACAGGAAATTCACGTCTCCGTTCCCGGGCCTGGTCCGGCGCCTGGGACGAGCTCGGCGGCGGCCCCTCCGGCAGCGATTCGTCGCGGCCCTTCAATCATTTACAGGGAGGCGGCAATCGCTGTGTCACGGATGGTCATGCGAAACCCAACGCAGGCGTAGCGCGTCGCATTGTGCAACGACGGCATTGATACCCTGACGGCGAAGCGGAGATGGGTGACGGAGGCTGGACAGAAAGGCCGTCCTCCGCTACTCTATGGCCCCTTCGCAGGTCCGAGAGAGTCCAACAGCAATCGTTTTTCAGCACCCGTGCGCGTGCACGGCGGAGAGTCCTACGTATGAATTCGGCGAGAGCGTTCGTTCGTGAGCGCAGTGCGCAATTCGTGTTCCGGACGGCGTCGGCCCTCGTGGCCTGCACGCTGCTGCTTGCCGGTCCGGCCCGGGCTCAACTCGACAACGTCCGGATGACGGCGGCCGCCACGTGGCTGAACGCCCACCAGAGCCCCGCCGGCAGTTGGGGCAGCGTGGACGAGCTGGCCGCTCGCGACACGGCGCGCGTGCTGCACGCCTATTTCCTCACACAGGCCGCCACGACTTTCAACTTCGACGGTGCCGGTACAACGCTGGCGCAGAACCGCGGGCTGGCCTGGCTGGCCTCGCTGCCTCTCGATGCCAACCAGTTGCTCGCGGAACAGGCCATGGCCATGACGGCCGGCGGCCGTGACGCGACCGCCGTATTCGCGCGGCTGTTGCAGCAGCGATCGGCTCTCGGCGCCGACTTCGGCGGCTTCGCCGACCACTCGGGCGACACCTACGACTCGGCGTTGGCTCTGGAGGCCTTCGCCACGAACCAGACGCTGTACGGCGGCTCGATCAGCGGCATCATCACGACGCTGGCCGGCCACCAGAACGCGGACGGCGGCTGGGGAGTGGACGGCGGGTTTACGAGCAATCCCCTGCTCACGGCGGAGGTCCTGGTCGGTATCGGCTCGCTGTCGAAGCAGATCGCGCCGCCCACGATGATCAGCGCGGCGCAGGCCTACGTCCTTCGCAGTCTTCGCGCCGACGGCAGCTTCGACGGGAGCGTGCTGCTCACGGCCGTGGCGTTCCGAGGCCTCGTGCTCACGCAGTACTCTGTCAGCTACTTCTCCGGCGCGACGATGCAGTACTTCACCACGACGCAGGGGGGCGACGGCTCGTACGGCGGGGGAGACGCCTACGTTACGGCCCGCGTGCTGGAAGCGCTCTATTCGAACAAGGCCAACCTGATCATCAAGCCGGGCGACTTCACGATCTCCCCGTCGACCACCACCGAGGGGACGGCAGTCACGGCGACGGTGAAGGTGAGCAACGTCGGCACGGCCCTTACCAACTTCTACATCATCGGCATCTATGCGGCCGATGCCATGTCCGTTCCGCTGGCCACGGTGGCCACTCCGTCGAACACCCAGCCCGGCGGTACCGTGACGGCGACTGTGCAGGTTCCGACCATCGGCCTGAGCGGAAACGTCTCCCTCGTGGCGTTGGCCGACACGCAAGGGATCATCCCCGAGATCCGCAAGGACGACAACACGTCGTCGCCGGTGACGCTGACGGTCAACGGCAAGCCCGACCTGTGGGTAGCGGGGAACGACATCACCACCTCTCCGTCGCACCTTCAGCCGAATCAGCCGAGTCAGCTCCTGGTCACGATCCACAACGGCGGACAGAGCGGCGTGAACTCCGCCGGCTACGCCCTGTACGGCTCCGCGAACGGGGCCGCAGAGACGCTGCTGAGTAAGGCCACCGCCGGACCGATTGCGGCAAATGGCTCGGTCACGGTGCAGATCCCCGTCACCTTCAACAGCGGCAACCACACCATCCACCTTATCGCCGACCCTGACAATCTCATCGTCGAGACACGGAAGACGAACAACGAGGTGAAGGCCGGCCTCGCCGTGACGAACCTCAGCAACGTCGACCTCTATGTCCGCAGCGTCACGGTTTCACCCTCCCGTCCCGATCCCTTTACGGCGGTGACAATCACGGCGACGATTGGAAATTCCGGCACGGTTGATACGCCTGCGTACGTGGCGTTCTACGACGGTGTTCCAGGGGCGGGCGGCGTCCGCATCGCCACTCAGACCTCGTATTTCAACGCCCAATCCGTGAACTATCTGACGTTGAGCTACACCACCAGCGCGAGCTCGAAAGTCATCTATGCCGTGGCCGACCCGGACAACATCCTCAGCGAGATGGACGAGACGAATAATTCAGGGTTCGCCACGCTGACGGATCAATTGACCGACCTCGAGATCAACCGGGATGGGATCGTGTTCCCCAAACCACTCCCGTCCGCGGGACAGAGCGTTACAGCCCGGGTCATTGTCCAGAACAAAGGCCTGCTCCCGGCCTCCCACGCTGAGGTTGTGCTCTACGACGACCTGCCGCAAAGCGGCGGGGTCCAGGTGCTCGACACGTTCGTGGACGTTCCCGCCGCCGGTTCGGTCGTGGTTCCTGCCACATGGAACCTCCGCCCCGGACAGCGGATCGCCACTGCCACGGTCAACGCCACCAAAGCGATCTTCGAAGCCGACTACTCGAACAACCGCGCCAAGCGCTATTACGCGGTGAATGGCTTCGGCCCGGACATATCGTGTTCGAACTGCGTCGTCGACCGCTCGCACGTGGTCATCGATCCGACGTCCCTGAACGTGAGCGGGTATGTGACGCTTTTCTCCGTGAGCTCCCGCTCGGTTCCCATCGTCATAACCGTTTTCGAAGATGTGGACGGTGACATGACGTTCGATCCGGAGGTGGACAATGTCCTGGGGTCGGTCGTGGATCCGGTCGACACGAGCGATCCCAGCGTGAACATCCCGCTGAATGGCTCGGTACGGTTCGCTCCGGGGCGCCTCCTGGCCTACCTCGACAGCGGCAACGCCTGGGCCGAAGCCTCTGAGACCAACAACATCATCGATCTCAATGGAACGTGCCTCAACGTCAATTCGTCCATCCAACCGCGGGTCGGTAAGTGGGCCACCGGGTACGGAAGCAGTCAGCAGTCGGTGGTGGCGCGAGCCATCGACACCAATGGCGACGGCGTCATCGACGGAAACGACGCGCCGGTGGTCTTCATCGCCACGAACGGCGGCATCGTGGCGCGGCGGGGCGACACGGGCGCCATTCTCTGGGCCCAGCCGATCGACACGACCGGGCGTCAGATCAGCCCTGTCATCGCCGACCTGGACGGTGACGGCAAGCCGGAAGTCCTGGCGCACCTGAATACCGATCCGGTCACCGGTGCCACGAATCAGCATCGTCTGGTGGCGTTGAACGCCGCCGACGGCTCGCGCAAGTGGGTCAGCGCTCCGCTGGATCGCGATCCGCGATGGGAATCGGAGATCGCCACGAACGGCCGTATGTACTCTTACGGCGGCGCTCCTGTCGTGGCCGACCTCGACGGCGATGGCCGGCCGGAAGTGATCGTCGGCCGGACAGTCCTCAACGGCGCCGACGGCACCACGAAGTGGGTCGGCGCGGGCGGCTCAGGCCGCGCGTGGATCGAGATTCCCGGCTCCCCCGACCTCTATGCCCAGGTCTTCCCCGACCAGGAAGCGCCGGTGGCCGTCGACGTCGACGGTGACGGGGTGCTCGACGTCCTTGCCGGAAACACCGTCTACCGAGCCGACGGCACGATCCTCTGGCAGCGCACCGACCTTCCCGACGGCTATGCCGCGCCGGTCTGGGTCAACACCACGGACACGAAGCCGCACATCTGCCTGGTAGCGCAGGGGAAAGTCTGGCTGCTCAACAGCGACGGCACGCCGTCGTGGGGGCCTCAGACAATCCAGATGGTTACGCCAAAGGGTACCTTCGGTGCGCTCCTCGGCGGTGCGCCGACGGTCTACCGGGACGGTTCCGGAGCCTGGATCGCCGTGGCAGGCGACGGGTTCCTCAGTGTCTTCTCCGCGAGCACCGGGTCTGTCCGCTGGACGACTCAGGTCGCCATCGACATGGATTCACCCTTCGGCACCGCGACGAACGCCCCGGTCATCTTCGATATCCAGAACCCCGGGTTCCACGAGATGTTCTACGTGAGCCGCGATCAGGCCGTCATTCTCAACCCCGGCAACGGAGACGTGCAGTATGCCGCCGCCGGCGGCGCCGATCCTTATTACGCGGCAGGTCCCTCCGTGGCCGACATCGACGATGACGGGCATGGGGAAGTGCTCATGCCCAACCGCACCGCCGTGCAGATCTTTGCCGACGGCTCCTGGTCGGACGCTCCCGCCATCTACAACGAGTTCTCCTATCACGCCACCAACGTCACGGACGAACGAGGCACGATTCCGGCGCACGAGACACTCGACTCCTTCGCCCGGGCAGGCTTCCGCAGCCAGCGCGCTTTCACGCCCACCGATACCCCGTACAAGACGAACCTCACGGTTTCCTACCCGCGAGTGGACGACAGCAACTACCCGGCATCGGTGGGGCTCATCGTCCGCGCCGGCAATTCCGGTCCGGCCCCCTCTCCCTCGACGTCGGTGACTTTCCGGCAGAGCGGAACGAGCGGTACGTCCACGGTGATCGGGACAGTGTTCTGCGACAGCCTGAGCCCTGGAGCTTATCGGGATGTCGTTCTGACCGTGCCGAATCCGCCGGCACAGTTCTCCTGGTTCGCCGTGATCGATGCCGCCGGCGTCATCGATGAGTGCAACGAAGCAGACAACACCAGTCCGACCACGACCCTTCACCTGAGCGCGGACATTCAAACGTCGCCGGCGCTTCTATCGGCGAGTGACGTTCAGCCCCGCCCCGGAGATCCGGTCGATCTCACCGCCCGCGCGTTCCTGACGGGCAAGCTGAACACGGCAAACCTGTTCGCCCAGTTCTACCTGGGGAATCCGGCCAGCGGCGGGACGGCGATCTCGCCCCTCCTGCCCGTGATTTTGCTTCCCGGCTCGGTGCCGCAGGCAGCCGTGAGCTATCAGTGGATCGCCGCCGGACCGAGCGGCCCCGCTGCCATCTACGTCGTCTTCGACCCACAGAACCTCATTCCCGAGGACGACGAAACCAACAACAGTGCATCGGTGGCGGTGGTTCTATCGACGGCCGATCCCATCCAGAAGCTGTCGGGGGCGCTGACGCTCACACCGCCGGCAGTCGAAGCGGGAACGCCCGTCCGGATCGATGCCGTCGTCCAGAACATCGGCAACGTCGCGCCCTCGAATACGACGCTGACCTTATGCGTTCCGGGAGAACCCGCGGCGGGAGCTTGCCGGAATTCCCCCACC
>CAZYTO010000315.1:0-6011 GCA_964650405.1 uncultured Thermoanaerobaculia bacterium
CGGCGGTGCACCATCCTGCACAGCCTCCCCTTTTCCAACCGGCAGTTCGGATGGATGCTCAAATGGCGAGACTGACGGCGCCACCACGGCGACAACGCGCGCTCCCGCAACCGGCACACCGTCGGCCGTCACCACCGTCCCTCGAAGCGCCGCGGAAAGCGGCAGGACGAGAAAGACGACGATGGCGGCGGGCAGGGCGCGCTTCATCATTCATAGGAGGATAGCTCCCGACGGCTACTCGCGCTGTGACCACACGCGCACGGGCTTGAACCGATCGTCGGAAGGGGTACGTTGTCGCGAACGGCTTACTTCGGCGCCTGCGTCGCAATCACCCCGATGTTCGCGATCGTCTCCCCCTTCGTCAACGACGGCACCGCGCGGATGTAGGTCACCACGCCGGCGGCCGGGGCGCGCGCGTCGAGAATCAACTTCCCGACGTAGTCGGTCACGTAGCCCAGGCGCATCCCCTGCGCGACGACCGTGCCGCGTTTGACAAGCGGGTAGAAGATGCCGTTCTGGTCGCTGGTGACGTTCTCGATCTTCTCGAGCCAGACCGGATTCTCCACGAGCGTGGCCGTCCCGGGAAGCATCTTGAGAAGACGCATGACGTTGAAACATCCCTGGGTCAGGGCCTCGACATCATCCGTCTCCACCGTTCCCGCATACCCGGCCTCGGCGGCGAACGAGGCCTTTCCACGCATCGAGGCCGTGTTTTCGAGATAGCGCGTCGCCGCGAGATCCTTCGGCCGGTCGGCGGCGATGATGATGTGATCGAGTCCGAAGGCCAGGACCATCTGCTTCGAGAACGCGTCCTGCTGCGCATTGCCGGTGACCGTCCAGTAGCTGTAAGGACGCAGGCTCTCGTCGAGGTCACCGCCATGGAGGTCGATGAGATGGTCGCACCGGTCCACGACCTGCTTCGTGATGAGATACGACGCCCGCTCGGTCTGCGTGCCGTCCATCTTTCCCGGATAGAAACGGTTCATGCTCTTGTTGTCGACCGGGTTGACATGGGCGACCTTCTGCTCGAACGAGCGGATGTTGACCAGCGGGATGATGATGACCGTCCCGGACAGCGCCGCGGGATCGAGCCGCTCGATCACTTTCTCCAGCGAAATGATCGAGGCGTACTCCGTCCCGTGGAGACCGGACACCAGCGCCAGAACCGGCCCGGGACGCGCGCCCTGAGCGACGACCACCGGAATGCTCAGCGCCGCGTCCACCCCCGCCGGTACCTCGATGGTCCCGGCCGCCTTCTGGCCGCGCCCCGCGGTGGCCGTCCCGACGGTAAAGGTCTCCTGAGCCTGAGCGATGCAGGAAAACGCGACGACCGAAGCGAGACAGATGATTCGCAGACGCGTCATATCGGACTCCTCGTGACTCCTCAATGCTCTCTATGCATCCTCGATGCTCTATGCAAATTGTATAGGCCGGTCATCGGGAGGAACTGCTGCGGTGTCGCGGTCCGGCCCGGCATTTCACTCGCAAGCCATCGCAGCAGTAGTAGTTAAGTGAGCAGGCCAAGATCGTCGGTACTCTCGGAAACCAGAGCATCAGCGCCGTAACCATCTCGTTTGCAATTACTTAGTCGTGCGAGTGCGAGGCCGCGTCCGAAAGTCCCTGGGCGGGACTCCCAACGCAATTAGCCGTCCGGCACCGGCACCTCATCGCCGAGCAGATCGCGCCCTCGCTGCGGCCGTACTATCTCGGTGTTCGCGAGCTCTCGCCGAGCGTCACCGCGGACCGGCCGTTGAGCGAGGACGTACGGAAGGTGGCCCAGGCAATCATCACCGCGCGCCTGTGACGCGGAGCCCGAAACGGAAACCGGCACAGCAGGATGCGTGACCAAGCCCACCCTGACGGCATGCGCGCGTCCTCTGCCCGGCCGAGCGCCGTCACTGGCGGCGCGGGCGCCGTCACTGTTCGACAGGACGCCGTCACTGGCGGCGCGGGTGCCGTCACTGTTCGGCAGGACGCCGTCACCGGCGGCGCGGACGCCGTCACTGTTCGACACGAGCAGGCCGATCCCGGCGCCGAGCGCAACGCGGGTCCCGATGATGAATGCGAGCTCTGGTGTGGTCAACAGACGGTCCTTCATGTTCTGACCTCCACCTCCCCGTCTTTGCAAGGGGCGTGACGAAGTCACTTCCGGTCTTCGAGCTCGACCTTCATGGCGAAGAAGCGCAGCAGGTCCTGCAGGGTCAGCATTCCCACCAGACGCTCGCCCTCCATGACGAGCAACTGGGACGTACCCGTGCGGTGCATGCGGGCCAGGGCGTCGACGGCATCGGTGTCGGCGGTAATCGTGTTGTCGGTAGTGCAGTTCGAGGCGATGGCGCCGGCGGACTGCCGGTCCCACTCATCGCGCGGCAGTTGCGATACCTCGGCGATCGACACGCAGCCCGTGAGCCGGCCGTCGCTGACGACCGGGAACATCCGGTAGTGGTGCTTGTAGAAGTAGTTCTCCACGAGGTCCGCGACCGAGATCTCCCGCGGCACGGTGATGACGTCGGACTTCATGAAGCGGCGCACGGTCGAGCCGCGCATCGCTTCGCGCAGCACGACCTGCTGGTACGACATGGCCGCGGCATTGCGGAGGAAGCTGCCGATGAGAAAGGCCCACATGCCGCCGAGGAAGTCGCCCATGATCACGCGGACCACGCCGAAGAAGATCAGGAGCAGACCGAAGCCGGAGCCGATCTGCGAGGCGATGCGCGTGGCGGCGCGCACGTCGCCCTTCCGCTTCCACAGGATGGCCCGCAGGACGCGCCCGCCGTCGAGGGGAAAGGCCGGGATGACGTTGAAGATCAGCAGGACGAGATTGACCATGGCCAGGTAGCTCACGATGGCCGTGGCCGGCACCGGCGCGTGCTGGTTCCGCATCAGCGACGCCAGCGGATTGAGGACGAGGATCAGAAACACGGTGGCCAGCGGACCGGCCAGGGCGATGAGCAGCTCGCTCCTGGCTTGCTGCGGCTCCTCTTCCATCTCCGCCACACCGCCGAAGATGAAGAGCGTGATGCCGTTCATCGGCACGCCGTTCCGCCGGGCCACCACAGCGTGCGACAGCTCGTGAAAGAGCACCGAGGCGAAGAGGCCGAGCGCACCGATGAAGCCCATCGTCCAGTACAGCGAGGCGGGAAGACCGGGATACTCGTCGGGAAAATAGTTCCCGCCCAGCGACCAGGTGACGAGGGCCAGCAGGACGATCCAGCTCGCGTCGACGCGAACGGCGATTCCGGCGATGCGAAAGAGCGTAATTCTGGTGCGAAACATCGTCTCAACAGCGTGCGCGCAGGACGCGCACTCTGGCCGAGGTTACTGCCTTTGCAAGAGCGGTGTCACGTTCCCTTCGCGCTGGTAAGCTCCCCGGGAATGGCGCCCCCGCCCCGTCCGCTCCGGATCCTCCACGTCATCGCCACACCGACCGGCGCTCCCTGGCTCATCGCCCTCGCGCGCGAACAGCAGCGCCGCGGCCATGACGTGGCGGTGGTGCTCCCCTCCCTCGACGGCAGCATCGCCCCGCAACTCCAGGCCAGCGGCATTCCCTGCCACACCGCGCCCGTCAACGTCCTATCCGCGGAGAGCCTCTTCCGGCGCCTGCGAACGGTGGCCGGACTGGTCCGCCTGCTGCGCCGCCTGCGGCCGGACGTCGTCCACAGCCACCTGCTCCCCTCCGTGGTCACGGCGCGCATCGCCTCATGGATCGCCGGGGTGCCGATCCGCTTCGCCGTGAATGCGGGGCCGCTCACGCTGGAGTCCGAGGCGCTGCGCACGATCGAGATCGGCACGGCCTTCTGCGACTCGCGCACCATTGCCTCATGCGGCCATACGCGCGAGCTCTTCCACCGCTACGGCATCCCCGAGAGCAGGACGGCCCTCGTCTACTATCCCTCTGACCAAACCGGATACGACCCGGCGCTGGCGGACGGCGCGCGTGTGCGGCAGGAGCTCGGCATCGCCGCCGGCACGCCCGTCATCGGCATGGTCGCCTATTTCTATCCGCCGTTCCGATCGGGCGGCACCTTCCCATCGCATCTGACAGGCCGCGGCCTGAAGGGGCACGAGGTACTGCTCCGCGCAGCGCCGCGCGTCCTGCAGACATTCCCGGACGCGAAGTTCGTGCTCGTCGGCCGCGGATGGGGACCCGACGGGCCGGCGTATGAAGCGGAGTTGAAAGAACTGACCCGCGGCCTCGGCATCGCCGGTTCCGTGCTCTTCACCGGCGAGCGCACGGACATCCCGGATACGCTGGCGTCGTTCGACCTCTCCATTCACCCGTCCTTCACGGACAACCTCGGTGGAACGCTGGAATCGCTGCTGCTGGCCCGCCCCATGATCGTCTCCGACATTCCGGGCTACCGCGACACGATCGTGCACGGGGAGACCGGCCTCACCGTGCCTCCCGGCGACGACGCGGCGCTGGCCGGCGCCATTCTCAGGCTGCTGCGCGATCCGGAGTTCGCACGGCAGCTCGGCGAGAACGGCCGGAGACGCATGCTCGCAGGATTCACCCTGAAACACGCCATCGACGCCGTCGAGACGCTGCTGGCCGCCGAGCCGGCGCGCGCCGAGGAGCACTACCGCCTCGGCACGATGCTGTGGCGGGCCGTGCGCATGCCCTTCCAGCTCCTGCCCATCGTGATCCGAGCCCGCCGCGCGGCGGCTCACCCTTCGTTGCTGACACGCTTGCAGGAGCGGACCAGGCGCCTGCTGCGAAGGGTGATCAAGGGAACGGCTCCGCCGGCACGCCAGGCGAAACCGCGTATCGCCCAGGTGGCCGGACTCTGGACCGACAGCGAATGGTTCGTCAGCACCTGCCGCGATCTCGCCGCGCGGGGATATGACGTCGTGGCCGTCATCGACGCACAACCGGGGAGCGTGGCCGGCCGCCTCGCGGCGGAGGGCATCCGCGCTCACACCATGCCGCTGACGTTCGCCGTGCACCGCGAGCGCGGCCGGCTTCCTGCCTACGCGTGGAACATCCCGCGGGCCGCCCTCCGGCTGGCGCGCATCCTGCGCCGCGAGCGGATCGACATCGTCCATTCGCATGTCTTCACCACCGTGGTCATCGCACGTCTGGCGGCGGCCCTGGCCCGCACGCGCCACGTGGCCGGCATCGCCGGACCCCGGCACCTCGAGGCCGCGTTCACCCAGCGCATCGACCGTCTCACCTGGTGGCTCGACGACGCGACCGTCGCCGGCTGCCGTTACACCCGCGACCTCTATGCCGCGCTCGGCGCGAATACCGGGCGGCTGACCACCATCTACTACGCCGCCGACGGCGCACGCTTCGATCCGGAACGTGCCGATGCGGCCGCGGCCCGCGCGGCGCTCGGCGTTGCCGCGGATGCGCCGCTCGTCGTGCTCGTGGCCCACTTCTATCCGCCGACGCGTGGACCGCAGACGCCCGCCCACACCTCGGGGCGCGGCGTCAAAGGGCACGAAGATTTTCTGCTGGCCGCGAAGGCGATCGCCCGCGTCCGTCCGGATGTGCGATTCGCGCTCGCCGGCCACGGCCTGACGGAGCGGGGCGAGTCCTACCGGCACGAGCTCATGGAGCGTTGCCGCGACGACGAGCTCCTGCGCGACCGCGTGATCTTCACCGGCCACTACGACGACGTGCCGTCGCTGCTGGCCGCCTCCGACGTGGCCGTGCAATGCTCACTCACGGAAAACCTCGGCGGCACGATCGAGGCCCTGCTCATGGAGCGGCCCGTCGTGGCCACGCGCGTGGGAGGGATGCCTGAATCCGTCCGCGACGGCGAGACCGGATTGCTCGTCCCCCACTCCGATCCGGACGCTCTCGCTGGCGCCATTCTCCGGCTGCTCGACAACCGCGACCAGGCCGCCGCGTACGGGCGCGCCGGGCGGCGGCTGGCCGTGGCCAACTTCACGTTCGACCGCACCGGCGGGGAGCTGGATGCGCTGTACAGCAAGATTCTGGGGCAGGCGGGAGCATGAGTATCACTCACGAGTACGACTCCAAAGCCCGCCCGCACCGCGCCGTC
>CAZYTO010000316.1:0-5979 GCA_964650405.1 uncultured Thermoanaerobaculia bacterium
GGCCTTTCTCCGAGGAGCACAGGGCGCGGGGCCTTGACGTCGATTACGGCGGGATGAATGACGCGCTCTACAACCTGGCAGAGGTCACGGGCGCCGAGCAGTGGCGCGAGCTGGCCCGTCGGTTCGATCACGAGCGCATCTTTCATCCGCTGGCCGAGGCGCGCGACGAGCTGAAGGGCCTGCACGTCAATACGCAGATTCCGAAGATCGTCGGGGCGGCGCGGCGGTACGAGCTGACCGGGGAGCGGCGGTACCGCGATCTCGTCGAGTACTTCTGGCAGGAGGTGACCTCGCGGCGCTGCTACGTCACCGGCGGCACGAGCAACGGCGAAGGGTGGGGCTCCGCGCCGGGACATCTGGCGGGAGAGCTGAGCGGCTATACGCAGGAGTGCTGCGTCACGTACAACATGCTCAAGGTCACGGGGCACGTGCTGTCGTGGAATGCCGACCCGCGCATGGGCGACTACTACGAGCGTGCCCTCTACAACGGCATCCTCGGCACGCAGCATCCACGCGACGGGCACACGCTTTACTACGTCCCGCTGCAGAGCGGCTACTGGAAGCTCTTCGGCGATCCGATGCATTCGTTCTGGTGCTGCAACGGGAGCGGCCTGGAGTCGTTCGCCGGTATCGCGGGCATGATCTATCTCCGCGACGACGCCGGGTTGTTCGTCAACCTCTTCATCCCCTCGACGCTGCAGTGGAAGGAGCGCGGCCTGCGCGTGTCGCAGGAGACGCGGTTCCCCGAGGAGCCGTCGACGAAGCTGACCATGCGCGTGGAGCGGCCGGTGCGGTTCGCATTGCGGGTTCGCGTCCCGGAGTGGGCGCGAAGCGGCGGCTTCGCCATGCTCAACGGCAAGCGGCTGGAGAGCTTCGCGGCACCGTCGAGCTGGTTCGTGCTCGACCGCGTCTGGAACGACGGCGACGTCGTCGAGGTGACGATGCCGATGTCGCTGCACGCCATGCCGATGCCGGACGATCCGTCGATCCAGGCGCTGATGTACGGGCCCATCGTGCTGGCCGGCAGAATGGGAACGGCCGGTCTGACGCCCGCGATCCTGCGCGCCGAAAAGACGAAGCCGCGCACGATACCGGAGTACAAAGGCGAGCCGCTCCCGGCGCCGGACGTCGCGGTCGCGGGAGGCGACCTTGCCTCGGCCGTCAGTCGAGGATCAAAGCCGCTCGAATTCGTGCTGGCCGGGCCGAGCGGCGCGATCCCGATCGTGCCGCTGTCTTCCGTGATCGACGAACGTTACGCCGTCTATTGGAGGGTAGCGGCAAAGGCGTAAGTGAGTGGAGGACGGACAATCCTGTCCGTCCCCCCGAGAGAATCACGCCCAGGCCGGCATTCGCGTGGATTCATGGGTTGACGAGCAGGACTGTCCGTCCTCCACCCTCACTCGCGCAGTCCTCGAATCAGCAGCAGGAAGCCCATCGTCACCTCGAAGATCCCCAGGGGCATCATGTACGTCAGGCCCAGTTTCTCCACGAAGGTGGGAACGATGACGTACATGAACGCGCCTGCCGCGAGCAGGAACGAGCCGGCGATGCCGAGGATGGCCAGTGCACGGGGGATGTAGCCGGACCGGAGCCACAGCCAGCCGAAGACCGTCGAGCCGAGCCCGAGGAAGAAGAAGCTGACGTTGTAGGAAGCGCCGTGCGCGGCGAGGCTCAGCCGGGCCAGAGCCTGCAACCGTGCCGGCTCGAAGGCGTGCAGGTAGCCGGCGCCGCTCAGGAGGCGGAGCGCATCGAGACTGGTGAGCGTCATCACGACGCAGTTCGCGGCCTCCACCAGCCGGAGGAACGCCGCGTAAAGCGCGAGATGGGGATTCACCGCTTTGAGGATGATGTAGAGCACGGTGATCAATGTGATGTCCGAGACGAACGTCAGCAGCTCGCTGGCGATACCGAGGCGGAAGAGCAGCTCGTGGGCGGCGATGTTCCGCGCCGTTTCGGCGGCATCGCCGGCGACGATGAGACGGCCGCGAACGTAGTTTTCGCCGAAGACCGCCAGGGCCATGGCGAAGAGGTAGCAGAAGCCGACGACACGCGCAGCCCGCTGTTGGGAAGTGTCAGGTGCGGCGGCCGTCATTTGCTTCCTCCGGCGGTGGCGGTGATTCCGGTGATGGACGGAGTGCTCGATTCCAAATGGGCCTCCCGCTGCGGCCGCAACGCGGCGCCTTGCTTGTATTGCTTCCCGAACTTGACGCGGATGACCCAATAGACCATGAGGATGAGGACCAGGAACACCGGCACCGGCGGCAGGTGCGTCGCGCGAACGGCCTTGGTGAACAGCCTGGCGCGAAGACCGTTGCGGCCGATGGCCGGATCGCCGGCCTGTCCGAGGAAGAACGAGCCGGTGGCGATGAAGAGCGAGAAGCACATCCGCCACAGGTGGCGCACCATCCGTTGCGCGCCGGTGACCCCGCCGCGGACGAGCATGCGCATGTCCCCGGTGGCGGAGAGGAACGCGATCGTCGCGAAGATGAAGAACATCGCAGGGGGCTCACCGCGATGACGGACTGCGGCGTTCGCCGCCTGCCAGCCGAGGGCCACGCTGAAGAACGACAGCCCGAGCGCGACCACCGCCAGCCCGAGCTCGGCCCTCCCGGGAATGCCATTCCTTCGCCGGACCGTGAGCCAGGCCGTCGTCACGAGATAGATCGTGAAGATGCCGGCCACGATGTTCATGTCCTGCGATTTCACGAAGGCCATGTACGCACCGCCGGCCGCCATGCCGAGCATGGATACGGTAAAGACGTTTCCGCTCGATCGATGGAGCCGGGAGCCCTTGCGGACGAACAGCGCCGCGAAGCCGGCCACGATCGCCAGGATGCCGCCGGTGATGTGAAGGAGCATGGAAGGTGTGTAGGTCATGGCGCTTTCCTCTCTTCAGAGCTTGAGATGTCCCGTACGAAGCACCGGCAGCCACAGGCCCATGACGACCCCGAAGAGGCCAATGACGGTGCCGATCGTGAGAACGAATAGCAGTCCGGCCATGGCGAAGCGCCGCGGCACGCCGGCGCGGCGCTGGACGCGCAGGTAAAGCTCGAGCACCGCCAGCGGCAGCAGGAATTGCACGAAGGTCAGGATGGTGATGAAGGGCCCGGTGAATGTCTTCGGATTGAATCCGACGGGTCCGTGATGGAGGATCAACCAGAGCATCAGGCCCACGCGGAAGAACCAGACGCCGCTGACGGCGAGGAACAGCCGGAGCGCCCATTGGCGGTGGACGGTGAATTGCCGGGCCATGGCCGTGCGCAGGGCGAATACGGCGAAGACCAGGATCAGCACGGCGTTCAGGCTCGTACCGATGTGCTGCGAGCGGTCGCCGACCGTTCCGCGGAACCAGACCATGTAGAGGGCGGAAATGCCCGCCAGGATCGCAGTCCCGATGTAGATCTTCCCCAGCCAGCGGTGAAAGCGCGGGACGGCGCTGCGGACCTGCGGGATGAGCTGAATCGCCCCGCCCGCGGAGAGGATGACGGCCGCGACCAGGTGAGCCACGAGGGCCACGTTGCCGAGGACGTCTCCTTTCACGATGCCGTGGGTCAGGTGGCGCCGCCACATCCCGACGTGCCCGCTCATGGCCGAGCCGCCGTAAAACAGCGTTACGTAGATCGAGAACATCCATTGCCCGGCCGTGGCCACGACAAACCACGAGCGTGTGGCCGCCGTGAGAGCCGTGGTTGCCACGGAATTCCAATTCAGGCCTTTTGCAGGGAAGGCTTCGCCCATGACCGTTTCACTCATACGGTTCCTCCTCGGGGGGATCAGTTGTCGGTTAGAAAAATCAGATCGGTTCGCGGTTGCGTCGTACCCGGACCGTCGCGGCCAGCAGCACCGCGGCCACACCCAACCCGATCCACACAGCCGGGCTCGTGAGGTATCTCCCTGGAGTCAGTTGTGAGAAGTGATCGATGACTGGTACCGGAACACCGCGCTGGGGCTTCATGTCGAAGGCCAGGCCCGCGTTGCCCATCAGCCGGTATTGCAGCAGCTTGAAGAAGTAGGTTGTATCGAACGTGATTTTCTCGACGAAGCCGACGGCCAGCAGCGGCAGGATTGCCCAGAGAAACGCCGCATGCCGCACGCGGGCCGAGACTAGGAGAAGCCACGAGTAGATCGGCGCATGCCAGATGGCCAGCACCGTGAGGCCGTAGACGAGGATGATCGTCATCCGCGCCCAGGCCACTTCCGTCCAGAGGGTCGCGGGACTGATGCCGTTCACCAGCAGGGCGAAGGTGCTGAACAGCATCATCAGCGCCTGCGTGGCCACGATGACGATGAAGACGTAGACGGGCAGCACCACGAGAGGGATGGTCGCTTTCGAGAGGACCGTGGTGCGGTCGGAAACGGGAAGCGACTTCCAGAACAGGATGCTGCGGTCGCGGCGCTCGCCGTACAGGGCGTCCAGACAGTAGAAGAAGCCGACCAGGAACGTGATGGCCACGAGGAACCCGCCCACGAAGGCATACGGCTTGGAGATCGTGTAGTGCCGCTGGAGGGCGTCGAGCGCCATCGCCGCGCGCATCCGGCGGGGCAGGCCGATGGCGCTGACCATGGAGCCGAACAGCACCATCACCGCCGCGGCCAGCGGCGCGACGTAGAGCGAGCGGTTTTCCCACAGTTCGCGCTGCACGGACCAATGCATCGGCTTCGTCTCGCGCATGGCGACGGGCGGCGCTGCCGGCGTGGCGGTGGGCTCTTCGGTGGTGGCGTCCTGGGTGGTCATTGCCGTTCTCCTTTCGCAGGTGATGGGGCCGGGGGCCGGGATCAGATCGGTTCCCGCTCGCGGCGCTGCCGGCTGGCCGCAAAGAGGAATGCCGCCGCGATCAGCAGCCCGACCCATAGACCGGGACTGCTGGCGAATCGCAACGGGGTCAGTTCGCTGAGTTGATCGATGAGGGGGATCTCTCCCGGCCTCTGCTGCTGGTTGAACGCAGATTCGTAATTGCCCATCAGCCGGCCCATCATCATCGCGGAGACGGAGTTGGTGCCGAACACGATCCGCTCGATGACCGACAGGATGACCGGCGGCAATACCGCCCACAGGAACGGCGTGCGTCGCGCCCACGACGAGACCAGCAGGAACCAGCCGTGGAGCGGCGCCTGCCAGAGGGCCAGCACCATGAGACCGTAGAGAAGGATCAGCGGTTCCTGGAAGAGGTGAAACTCGGACCAGACGATGATGGGATTGAGGCCGCTTCCGAGCAGCACTACCGTGCTCCAGAGCAGCATGACGAGCTGCAGGACCGTGCTGATCACGAAGGCGATGAGCGGGAGGACCGCCAGCGGAATGCAGGCCTTGGTGAGCACGGTGGTGAGGTCCGAGACCGGCAGCGACTTCCAGAAGAGGATGCTGCGGTCGCGGCGCTCGCCGTAGAGCGCGTCCGCCGAGTAGAAGACGCCGACGAGAATCATCACCACCACGACCGGGATGGGCGCCATGCTGTAGTGGTCGACGATCGTCAGATGCCGGACGACGGGGTTGAGCGCCGCTGCGGCGCGGACCTTCTTCGGCAGCCCGATCGAGCCGATCATGAAGCCGAAGAGGGCGAACGCGGCGCAGATCAGCGGCGCGATCCAGAGCGAGCGGTTCTCCCACAACTCGCGGCGGAGGGACCAGTACACCGGGCGCGTCTCCCGCAGGACGGCCGGTGCGGCGCTCTGCTGCAACTCGAGGCCGTAGTCCAAGGCCGCATCCGGTCGCACGTTCATGCTCCCGCTCCCGTCCGCCCCTCACCGCTTCCCTGACCGCCCATGACCGCCACGAAGAGGTCGGCGATGCCGGGCGTGCGCACCTCGCCGAGCTCCGCGAGCTGCCGGCGGTCCGCACCGGCGAACATCAGGATGGTGCGGCCGAACACCTGGCGTTCGTGGATGGGGCGCAGGGCCCGGGCCGCGGCAACATGCTCGGGATGAACCATGACTGCGATGTATCGCGACTCGAACTCTTCCATGCTGCAGCCGAGCACG
>CAZYTO010000317.1:0-5903 GCA_964650405.1 uncultured Thermoanaerobaculia bacterium
TCTACCTTTCAAGTTTCGACCCGGAGTCGACCCAGCGCTTTGGCAAATCCCTGGACGCCCTGGGCTTCATGGCCGTGCCGATGGGTGTAACGTCGGGATCGACGACCGCGCCGGCGACGGCCGCGGCCACGCCCGACTCCGGCAAGACCTGCCAGCCGGGCGATGCCATCGGGGCCGTGTTGCTCAACGGCGACTTCACCGTCGCCGCGACCGGCACCGTCACCCACGTCGACGGCGACCGGATCTATGCCTTCGGACATCCCTTCCTCGACATCGGCGCCGTGAGCTTCCCCATGGCCAAGTCGGAGATCGTGGCCATCCTGCCCAGCCTCGGCAGCTCCTTCAAGATGTCCAATACCGGCGCCGTCGTCGGCGCCCTCGAGCAGGATCGCGCCGTCGGAATCATGGGACAGGTCGGCCGCAAGGCCGAGATGATCCCCATCGACGTCATGGTCAACGGCCAGGGTCCCCTGCAGACCTATCACTTCGGCGTGGTCCGCCACCCGCAGCTCTCTCCGATCATCCTGGCCATGGCCGCCGACACCGTCGTGGCCAATGCCCAGCGCGGAGCCGGCGAGCGGACGGTCATGCTCGAGTCGGAGATCAAGCTTAAGGGCTTCGACGAGCCCGTACGCCTGCGGGAAGGGTGGGCGGGAGCCCAGGCCCGTCAGGCCATCCCCCAGTACCTCGCCCTCGTGTCGCAGTACCTGATGTCGAACGAGTTCCGCGACGCGGAGATCGAGAGCATCAAGGTCCGCCTGCACCACGACGACGACCTCCGTATCGCCAAGCTGCTCGAAGCCTCCATCGAGACGCCCGACAAGGGCAAGATCAACCCGGGCGATACGGTGCGCGTGCGCACGGTCCTCAAGCCGTTCCGCGGCGAGCCCTTCACCGAGATGTTCGACGTCAAGATCCCAGAGAACCTCCCGCCCGGCGCGGCCTATCTCCTCGTCGGGAGCGGCTCGATCTCCAACCAGATCGATTTCTCGCTCGTGCCGCCCGACCCGCGCTCGCTCGATCAGGTCATCGCCGTGCTGGGCAGGTTGCGGCCGTCGACGGACCTGACCCTCGGGCTCTACTCCGCTACGGACGGCGCCGTCACCGCCGGCGTCTACCTGCCGAACCTGCCGCCCACCATGCGCGCCGTCGTCACGGGAGACACCAGCAACGGCGCCCAGGCCCCGGTCCGCTACCACGCCGCCGAGCACGTGGCCCGCTCCCTCGGCTACATCGTCGACGGAGCGCTGAAGATCGATCTCGACGTCAAGCCGCAAAGCTAGAAAACGTGAGTGCCGAGTTCCAGGTGCCGAGTGCCGAGTGGGATCGCTCCGGATCTTCGGCATTCGTCGCCCGGTCCCTGGCACCTGAAATCCACGCAGCGCGCCGAAATCCCGGTTGTCGAGTGCAGGCCGGTCGTCTTCGACCCTCGGCACTCAGCACCCGGTACTCGGCACTCGAAAGGAATTGATGCGCCTCCGTACCGCGCTTCTCATCGCCGTCTCCCTCGCACTCGTCACCCCATCCACCTTCGCCGTCGCCCCCCAGTTCTGGCGCGTTCGATCCGCCGAGGAGTTCCTGGCGGGCGATGTGGCGGGATTCACCGTCACCAGCCGCGGGGAGCTGCGGCCGGGATCCACGCTCCGCAAGCTGGGCTCGTTCAGCGACCCCTTCGTCTTCTCGCAGGCCACGGCGCCGAACGGCGACCGCTTCTTCGGAACGGGCAACGACGGAAAGGTCTACCGGCTGCACGGCACGGAGCTGAAGCTCATTTACACCGCCGCGGAGCCCGAGATCTACGCCGTGGCCGTTCATGACGGCGCCGTCTACGCTGCCTCCTCGCCGAATGGAAAGATCTACCGGATCGATCCCGACAGCGGAAAAGGCACCGTCTTCTACGATCCGAAGCAGGCCTACATCTGGGCTCTCACCTTCCTCGCGGACGGCGACCTCGCCGTGGCCACCGGCGTCGACGGGAAGCTCTTCCGCGTCACGCCGAAAGGGGAGGGGAAGGTCTTCTATGACACGCAGGACACGCACGTGCGAGCCATCGCCGAGCGAAAGGACGGCACGTTGCTCATCGGCGGCGCGGCGAAGGGCCGCATCTACGAAGTGAAGGGTGACGGAAGCGCCCACGCACTCTACGACTCGTCGCTGAACGAGATCTCCGCCCTCTTCATCGACGCCAACGGCGACGGATGGGCGGCGGGCGTGAGCAGCGTCCTGCCCAGTTCCGCGCCGCAGCCGAAGCAGCAGGCCAAGCCCACCACCGCGCCGGCGGCTGCGACGTCCTCGGGCACCGCCGCGTCGGGCGAGAAGAAGGAGGAGGGGAGCGGCAGCGTCGAAGTGAGCTTCTCCTTCGAGGACGCCACGGGCAACACCGTCGCCCAGTCGGGCAGCTCGGAGCTCTACCACATCCACTCCGACGGCTTCGTCGAGGTGGTGCGCAAGTTCGAGCGGGAGATGATCTACGCCATCAGCGCCGGCCCGAACGGCTCGATCCTCCTCTCCACCGGCCCGCAGGGCCGCATCTACGAGTTCCGGAAGGGCGAGACCTCGCTCATCGCCGAGCTGCCGGAGAAGCAGGTCGTCTCGATCTCGAGCACCGGTTCCGGCGGAGGCGACACCCTCATCACCACGACCAACAGCGGCGCCGTGTACCGGATGGACCGGCAGCCGGCGGCCCGGGCGGAGTTCCGCTCCGCGGCCAAGGACGTCGAGCACTACTCGCGCTTCGGTCACTACAGCATCGAAGGGACGGACGTCGGCGACGGCCACCTGGCCATCGCCTTCCGCTCCGGCAACACGCGCACGCCCGACGCCACCTGGAGCCGGTGGAGCCAGCCGCGGGCGACACCGGAGGGACCGGTCGACGTTCCGGCCGGGCGGTACGTGCAGTGGAAGCTCAGCATGCCCAAATCGGCGGCAGGCATCGTCGTCGACACGGTCTCCGTCTCGTTCATGAATCGCAACGTGGCGCCGGTCATCGACGGCATCGCCGTCGCGGATCCGGCTGTCGTCTACATCACCGGCAGCTACCCTCCGTCGCCGCAGATCGTGGAGGCCACCAATCCCGACGAGTACGGCATCTTCACCAGCCTCGACACGCCGCGCGAGAAGTCCGAGCCGGGCAAGAAGGTCTTCCGCAAGGGCTTCCGCACCGTGACCTGGCGCGCGCACGACGAGAACGGCGACCAGATCCGCTACACGCTCTCCTTCCGCCGCCTCGGCACCGAGCGCTGGCTGCGGCTGCGCGAGAACATGGAGGAGACGGCCCTCAACTTCGACACGTCGCAGCTTCCGGACGGCCGCTATGAGCTGCGCCTCGTGGCCTCCGACGCGAACGACAACCCCGAGACGCCGCTGACCGACGAGAAAGAAGGGATCGAGTTCCAGGTCGACAACACCCCGCCGTCGATCACCGTCCTCACGCAGGGCGACGACGTCACCATCCACGTCACGGACAAGGCCTCCACGATCGGCAAGGTGGAGTACTCGATCGACGCCCAGAAGTGGATCCGCCTCATCCCCATCGACGGCCTCAACGACTCCAGCGACGAGACCTACCGCCTCAAGCGGGGCGACATCGCTGGCAAGTACGTCATCGTCCGCGCCGTGGACAGCTTCTTCAACGTGGGCACGGAGGGGATCTCGGTTCCGTGAGCAGTTTATCCTGAGCGAGGGCGGCGGTTGGGTAGGAGCGAAGGATCAAAGCGTGGCACGGCAGGCACCAGCTCGTGTAGCGATCCGGAAGTGCCAAGCGTTGATCCTTCGCTCCCGCCCCACCTCCCGCCCTCGCTCAGGATAAACTGCAGCCGCCTCCCGCTCGCCGACTCATATAATGGCCGTCGTGAATCGGCGCGTACGTTTTCTCTTTCTGCTCGCCCTTTTCGGTCTGTTCGCGTGCGGTGGCCAGGAGCGTCCGGCGACGCAGACGGCTGCGGCTGCGGCCGCGGTCGAGGATGAGACGAAGCCGTCGGACGGCGGGACGGTCATCCGCCGGTTGCCGTCGGACGTGGCCTCCCTCAACCCGCTGCTCTCGGCGAGCAAGTACGACCGCTGGGTCTTCTTCTACCTCTACACCCCGCTCACGCACTTCGACGCCAACCTGCAGGTGGCGCCGGGGCTGGCGAAATCGTGGGAGATCTCGCCGGACGGCAAGATCTACACCTTCCACATCGAGCCGAAGGCGACGTTCGACGACGGCACGCCCGTCATGGCCAGCGACGTGATCTGGTCGCTCAAGAAAATCACCGATCCTGCGTCCGAGGCCGTGCAACTGGCCGGGCACTTCGACAACGTCGACTGGACGCTGACCAAGGCGGCCGATCCGAAGACGGCCGTCATCGCCTTCAAGCAGGCCTTCGCGCCGCAGCTCAGCTTCTTCAACGACCTCCTGGTGCTCCCGGAGCACGTCTACAGCCAGGGGAACTTCAAGACCGACTACACCTTCAAGGCCGTCGGCAACGGTCCGTACAAGCTCGTCCGCCGCGTGTCGGGGAAGGAGATCCTCCTCGAGCGCCGCGACGACTTCTGGGGAGTCAAGGGCCATCCGCAGTATGTCCTCTTCAAGGTCATTAGTGACGACGCGACGGCGTGGCAGGCGGTGATGCGCGGCGATATCGACGAAACCACCGTGACCTCGGACACCTGGATGACGGAGCGCAACCGTCCGGACCTCCAGCGCATCCTCGAGTTCCACCGTTTCTATCCCCTGCAATACAATTACATCCCCTGGAACCTGCGCGATCCGCTGGTCGGGGACAAGCGGTTGCGGCACGCGCTGGCCATGTGCATCGACATCCGCTCCATCATCGACAACATCTACCGAGGCACGGCCCGGGCGGTGATCGGCCATTTCACTCCCGACATGTGGGCCTACAACCCGGAGGTGCAGCCGATCGCCTACGATCCGGCCGGCGCGCAGAAGGAACTGAACTCCCTCGGCTGGCTCGACACCAACGGCGACGGCATTCTCGACAAGGGCGGCAAGCCGCTGAGGATCGAGATGCTCGTCACCAGCGGCTCGGGGACGTCGATGCTCTTTTCGCAGCTCTACCAGTCCGACCTCAAGCGGATCGGCGTCGATCTCGTCATCACACCGCTCGATGGCACGACGATGATCAAGCGCCTGCTGGCCGGCAACTACCAGGCCGGCTATCTCTCCTGGGACCTCGACCCCGATCCCGACCCGTACCAGATCCTGCACTCGTCGCAGATTCCTCGCACCGGGCAGAACTTCGTCTATTACAACAGCCCCGAAGCGGACAAGCTCATCGAGGCAGGCCGGGCCACGCTCGACCAGAAGAAGCGCATCGAGATCTACCACCGGCTGCAGCAGGTGCTCGCCGACGATCAGCCGTACGCCTGGACCGTGCAGGTCTCCACCAAGTGGGCCGTCAACCGCCGCGTTCACGGCGTGAAGGAGAGCAGCGGCTGGGGCCTGTTCAACTGGTACCCCGGTGAGCTCGACTGGTGGATTCCGGCGCGGTACCGCAAGAACGACGCGGCCGCAGCAGCGGCGGCAAACACCCCGCCGCCATCGCCTCCGGCGAAGAAACACTGACGGCCGATGCTGAAGTACGTCGCGCGCCGCCTCGCTTATGCGGTCCTGACGTTCTTCGGTATCACGGTCGTGGTCTTTACGCTCGTGCACAGCGTGCCGGGCGATCCCATCGATTTCCTCCTCGGTACCCGCGGCGCGAAGGGGCTGCCGAAGGTGTACCTCGACGAGATCCGGCACGCCAATCATCTCGATGAGTCGCTGCCGCGGCAGTACCTCTGGTGGCTGCGCGGCGTGGTCACCCTCGACTTCGGCAACTCCATCCTCGACCACCGCAGCGTCACGGAGAAGATCGAGGAGAAGATGCCGAATACGTTCGTGCTCAACTTCGCGGCCTTCC
>CAZYTO010000318.1:0-4200 GCA_964650405.1 uncultured Thermoanaerobaculia bacterium
ATCGCCTTGGCGAGCACGGCCGCGTCCTGGCCGAGGAACTCTTTGGCCGGCACGGATCCCAGCTTCTGCACGCGGAAGCCGGGAAGGGTCGCGGCGTGAAGTGCGGCGGGAATCGAGAGCGAGAGCGCGAGGCGGAGTACGACCTTCATCGAACGGCTGAGCAGTCTGAACGAATCGTGCCAGAAAGTGGGAAGGAAGTTCTCAGTGGTTAGAAGGAGAGGTTGGGCTGAGCCACCGGTTACTGATCAGGCGGCCGGGCTCGTGACCGCCGCTCGCCCCTCGGTGCGCATCGCCGCCAGCATCCCGCATGCGGCGTGCCGTGCCGCTCCGCCGGAGTAGCGGCGCACCACCGGAATTCCGAGCGTGCGCAAGGCGTCGCGGAAACGATCGAGCTCCACGCCGCCGGCCCGCCGAAAGCCGTCCGGCCGGGCGTCGTTGACGTCGATGAGGTTCAGCCGCAGCGGCAGTCCTTCGAAGAGTGCGCGGAAGGCCTCCACCTCGTCATCGCCCGTATTGATGCCGCCGAGGACCACCCAGGCAATGGTGGCGCGACCGCCGGCCGACTGCTGATAGTCGCGCACCGCATCAGCCAGCTCGCGCACCGGCCACGCTGACGCCATCGGCAGGAGCTTGCGGCGGCGCTCGTCGATCGCCGACGTCAGCGAAACGATCAAACGGTAGGGATGCCCTTCCGCCGCATAGCGATGGATGGCCGGAACGAGGCCGACCGTGGAGATGGTGATCGCCTTCGCCGCGATGCGTCCGCCGCACGGATGGGCCAGGATCTCCGCGGCGCGTACGACGCTCGCATAGTTGTGCAGCGGCTCGCCCTGCCCCTGGAATACCGCTCCGGTGACCGCACCCGGCGCCTCGGCTCTCACGGCCAGGAACTGGGCGACGATCTCCCATGGCTCGAGATTGCGGATCAGGCCGAGACGTCCCGTGGCGCAGAACGTACATCCCATCGCGCATCCCGCCTGCGACGAGAGGCAGACGGTGAAACATCCTTCGCGCTTGAGCGGGATGCGAACAGCTTCCGCAAGCGCCCCGTCCCGAAGCCGGAAGAGGTACTTCACGAAGCCGTCCGACGGATCGGTGGCGCGCTCGACGATCTCCAGGGGCGCCCGGTCCGTCAGCGCCGCGACGGCCTCCTCGACGGCCCGCGGCACCGGGCGGGAGGTGGGAAAGCCCTCCCGGCCGTGCGCCACGACATGGGCGAGCACGCGCCGCGCTTCCCCATCGCGCACGGCCACGCCGTGCGCACGCAGGTGCGAGGCGAGGCCGTCAGGGGACAGGCCGAAGAGATGTGGCTGCGACTGCACGGTCAGGGCAAACGACGGCCGAAGTCTGTGTATGCCACCGGCGCCACGACATCAAGTCGTCCGATCACGGCGTTCCGGCGGCTTGCACCTGAAGTCCGTTGGACGATGAAATAGGAAAGGCTGGAAGGCTGAAAGGGCTTGAAGGGGAGCCCGTGCTGCCTGTGGCCCTTTCAGCCTTTCGACCTTCCAGCCTTCCGTCACAGCGCGTCCACCCGACTTTTAGCTGGAAGGCCCGGTTCCGCCTTTTCGGAGTCCCGCAGACCGCGGGGCGAAGGGCTCATCACCCTTCGAAGTGCAGTGATCCCGCGCTCTTCTCCGCGAGCTTGATCGTCTCCGTGTTGGCCCGCTCGATCTCGGAGAGCGACGCCTCGTCATAGGACGGGTCGGGCTTGTACCAGGGCAGGCCGCTGAAGTACTTGCGCAGGCCGGCATTCTGAAAGACCCGGCCGTGGCGCGCGTAGATCTCATTGCGCAGAACCCGGAGGTCCTCGGCGAAGAGACCGTCCAGCGAGGCGGGATCGATCTTCTTCGAGCTCAATGCCTCGTGCAGCTCGCGCTCGCGCGCGGCGATCACCGCGGCATTGTTCTTCTGCCCCGGGGTGAGCATGTCGTCGTGGAAGTCCGGGTCCGCGTGATACCAGTCCGCCGGCTCAAATGCTTCGCTCAGCCAATCGGTCGTAAAGACCCGCCCGCGACGGGCATAGATCTCGTTGCGCAACAGACGCAGCTCGTGAAGCCCCAGGCCGTCGAGCATTTCGGGCGTGATGCGCTTGTCCATGTACCCGCCCATGTCGCCCGGGAGCAGAACCACCTTTCGCTGCTTCCGCATGGCGGACTCGATGACGGCCATGTTCCCGCGCTCGGTGGCGGACAGCCGTTTCGGCGTGTATTTCGGATCGGGCACATACCAATAGCGGGCGTCGAAGTACGTCTGCAGGGTCGGCAGCTCGTCGAAGCGCTTGCCGTGAATGGCTTCGATCTCGGCGAGGAGCACTCGCAACTCGGCGCCGGTGTGCTCGCCCAACTGCGCTTCGGTCATGACCTGCGACTGCCACCAGCGCATATCGCCCGGCTCGACATGGGCGTGCCTGGCCGCCTCGGCGTGGCGGATGACGTCCAGGTCCTCGCGCTCCGGCGCCGTCAGCTCATCGTTCGTGAAGTCGCGGTTCGGCTTGTACCAGCTCTGCTTCCGAAGGTACTCGTCGATATCGCGGTCCGAGGAGAAGATCCGCCCGTGGCGGCCGAAGATCTCGCCCCGCATGAGCCGCAGCTCCGGGAGGGACTTGTTCGCCACGGCGGCGGCCGTGAGGCGTTGCTGGCCGAGGAGGGCGGGAGCGAGCAGCAGGAAGAAGAAGGCAATGCGGCGCATGCCACGGAGAATACCTGAGATCGGCATCGCAGCCGTATCGGCCCCGAAAAGAATCGCGGTCGGTTCGGTTGCCACTCACTCCAGCGCGTTAAACGCGGCGTGATCATGCGACCTAGCCTGAAACTGTCGGATAGAGCGTTTTCTGGGCAAGCCCGTCGAGTTGCGCTGGAGAGAGGCGATATTCAGCGATGACGGTGCACCGCGAAAACGGCCGGGCGCGCCACACTGCGCGCGCCCGGCCCACACCCACCCTGCACGACTGCTACTGCTTCGGCTTCGGCGGCGCCGAGGTGTCCGCCGGCGACGCCGGGGCTTCCGGCGACGTCGTGGGAGACTGCGGCGTTTGCGGCGTGCCGGGAGTCGACGCCTTCTTGCGGCGGCCGAGCCTCCGGAGGTTCCGAATCTCACTCACGTGAGGACGGACCTTGGCGTTATCGCGGGCAACCAGCTTCGCGATTCCGTACGCCTTCGAAGCAATGAGACCGAGGCGCATTTTCCTGGTGAGGTTGGCATCGGAGACTCCCTTGAGGAACTCCTTCAGCTCCGCCTCCACCTTGAACCAGCGGCCCGTCTCCTCCATGAGGTCCTGCGCTTCCGGCGCCGGCGTACCGACGGCGGCGGACAGCTCGTCCGCCGTGCCGATGACGTCGATGGACGCCTGCAGGGCCTCCGGCGATCCGCCGAGGCGTGCATGCTGCGCGGCCAGTTTCCGCTCTTGGTCCGTGAGCGGATCCGTGGCGGGCATCTGCGTACGCATGACGCGCAATTGCCCCACGATCTGGTCCGGCGTCAGTACCACCGCCGGCGTTCCGTCAGCGGCCGCATTCGGGCTGGCGTGCTGCCTGGTTTCCTGTGACTGGGTTTTCGTGTTCATACAAGTCCTTTCTTCTCTCAAGATTTTCCGGGGCTGGACTGGCCGAAAGGACCGGGTGCACTCGTGCACGAATAGCAAGCGGCCCAACCGGCTGGAAGAGGCGGGGTGCACTGAGTACACGTCCGCCGCTTCCGCGTGTGGAACCGAGGTGCGCGCACCTCGGCTAGCCAGCGGCAGGAGGAGCAACGCTCAACTCCCGCAAGGGCACGATGGTCAGCACTCCTACACTCTCGTGCCCGTTGGCCGCTTTGCGATACCTGGAACCGTTTTACGACCGGAACCGTAGTCGCGTTGAAGACCTTTTACGCTTCCAACGTAACCAAGCAATATACAATAGCTGTGCCAGCCTGTCAAGCGTCAATTCTGGAAAGTCGCTCTCGGGAACATGGATGGATGGGCTGCCGGCAGCGTCTACGTTCGTGGAGAGATCGTTCGGAATTGTGGACGCTTGCCGCTGACTAACAACCGAACGCTCGTTCGGGAACGGCCTTGCGCCGTTGCACACAGCCTCGCGCAAGAGCACGAGGCCTCGCGTCGCTGCACAAACCCTCGCGCAGCAGCACAAGGCCTCGTGTCGTTGCACGGAGCCCTCGGGCGACGACACGGAGCCCTCGCGTCACGACACGGAGCCCTCG
>CAZYTO010000318.1:4300-5898 GCA_964650405.1 uncultured Thermoanaerobaculia bacterium
CACGGAGCCCTCGGGCGACGACACGGAGCCCTCGCGTCACGACACGGAGCCCTCGGGCGACGACACGGAGCCCTCGCGTCGCGACACGAAGCCCTCGCGCGACGACACGGAGGCTCCGCGTCGTGACACGAGGCCCTCGCGCGACGACACGGAGGCCTCGCGTCGCGACACGAGGCCCTCGGGCGACGGCACACGGCCTTGCGCCGTTGTACGAGGCCTTCGGACGACGGCACACGGCCTTGCGCCGCGGCGCACAGTCTTGCGCGCCGTCGTAACGGTCTTGCATCGTTGCGCACGCGGGCGCGGAAGCTTAATCCCGGCTGAAAATCTCGCGAAGCGGGAGCTTCCAGCCGGGAACGACGTCGCCGCCGTCGAGGGCGTCGCCCGCAGAGAGACGCGCGGTGGCCGTGGGCGTATGAACCGTGGCCGTCTGCGTTTCGGGATCGACCACCATGACCATCCGCGTACCGCTGCGAAGCCAGTGCCGGACTTTGGCTTCGACTTCGCTGGCACGGTCACTCGGCGAGAGAACCTCGACGGCGAGATCGGGTGCACCGGGAAAATACGTCCGCGCCTTCACTACGCGATCAGCGCGAACGAACGCCGCGTCGGGAGCCCGGACCGTATCGGGTCCCTCACCGAGGAGAAAGCCCGTTTCCGCCGCGTACGTTTTCCCCAGGCGATGTTCGCGCACGTAGTTGCGAAGACGAGCGCCGATCTCGGCGGCCACCTCGCCGTGCTCTGCTCCGGCAGGAGACATGGTGATCAATTCCCCCTCGATGAGCTCATAGCGCGACTCACCGCTCGGCAGTTCGAGCAGTTCGGCAGCGGTCATCAGCTTGGAATCGACGGCCATGACACACTCAGTTAGCGATCTCTTTATCGTGTCCTACTCGAACAGCTCGCGAAGGGGCAGCTTCCATCCCGGAACGACGTCGCCGCCGTCGAGGGTGTCGTCGATGGAAAGGCGAGTCAAATTGCTTGCGGTATGCACGCTGGCGCTCCGCTTATGGGGGTCGACAACGATCACCATCGGCGTTCCGCAGGAAAGGTATTTCGCCACCTTTTCTTCAACTTCCGTGTAGGTGTCGCTGGGTGAGATGACCTCAACGGCCAGATCGGGAGTGCCGGGATAGAAGCCGCGCTCGTCGAGGTCACGCTCCTGGCGCACGAACGGAACGTCCGGAGCCAGAACCGTGTCGGGGTTGCGCGCAATGAGAAAGCCCGTGTCTGATGCGCAGACTACGCCCAGCTTCCGTTCCTCGACGTAGTTCCCGAGGTGCCTGGCGATGCGCAACCCGATCTTGCCGTGTCTGAATCCTGCCGGTGACATCGTGCGCAGTTCCCCCTCGACGAGCTCGTGGCGCATGCCGTCGTCGGGCATCGCCAGCAGGTCCTCCGCGGTCATCAGCTTGACATCCGCCGTCATGCCGGAATCCTCAGTTCGCGATCAGGTCCACGTCCTTCGGCGCGGCGATCAACACCACCTCATTGCCGTTCATGGTGAAGTCGATCCGCTCCGGCACGGCATCCTTGTGGCGGATCATGAACTCCGACAGCTCGTCCTCGATGTGCCGCTGGATGGCGCGGCGCAGCGG
>CAZYTO010000319.1:0-5883 GCA_964650405.1 uncultured Thermoanaerobaculia bacterium
CAGCACGACCGGCACGATCAGGAACGCGCACACGACGAGCGTGAATGCGAGCTGCCCATAGAAACGCCACGATTTCCCCGGTAAGCCCATGCCGCCCCCCCCATTCCGCCGGTCCTGCTCGATCGGCCGTCGGTGGGGACCTGCACGCGGTTCCGGCGTGTTCCCTTCGCCGGCCGAGGGACGACGTCGGCGACCCGGCCGGCGATGTTCCACATCGTCTCCAACGTGCTCTTCGACCACGCCGGGCACGTCGTGCTAGGCCGCGCGGCCGACGGCAACCTCGTCGTGCAGCCGTTCATGAATTCGCCGAAGGGAGGAACCGCGCCCCGCGCAAAGCTCGTGAAGACCGGCCCCGGTGTGGTCATCGCTGCGGCATGGCGAAGACGGGTGTGCCATTACGCCACGCTCGACGACGACGGCCTCCGTATCGGAATCACCGCTGGCGGATTCAAGCCGCGCCTCTACAGGCGTCCGCAGCACGGCATCTTCCCGACCAGCGGCACACCGAAGCTACCGGCCGATCTGGAGCCCATGCTCCTGCCGTCTCGCGGAGTGATGTTCGTCGACGCGGCGGGCGAGCTCTGGAGCGCACCGTACGAGGGGCCGCTCGAGCACGTGGCCGGATATGTCGTGAAGGCCCTTTCCGCGCCGAAGCTTTCGACGCTGCTCATCCAGCGCGAGCCCGACGGGTCATGGCGGGCCGGCGTTTGGGAAATGAACCGCCTCAAGGACATGTACCAGCGCCCCGAAGCGGGACGGCAGGCGTTTTTCGGCTACGGAGGACTGCTCATCGAAGACGCGGCGAACTATCTCGTCGCGCTGGAGCTCAAGTCGTCGTGGCTCGTCATCGACAAGGGCACCGACCACCTCCTCGCGCCGCCTGCAGGGTTCAAGGTGGTGGGCGCGGTCAAGACTTCACTGACGAGAAACATGCCGGCCCTCGTCTGTCTCGACGCGCGCCGGCACGCGATCGTGCTCGTCTCACGCAACAACGTCATCCAGCAGTGGTCGTCGGCCGCCGCGATCGTGCACGTCACGGTCAGCGCCGTGCGTCCCCACATCGCCTGGGTCACCGAGCAGGGAGACCTGGAGATCGCGTCGCTCAGCTCGGGGCAGAAGCTGTTTCGCTCCGCGATGGACCCGGGGTCGACGCCATGACGCCCTCTGTATTCCGCGGACACGTCCCGGCGGCGGCGCTCCTCTTCGACCCCGCCTTGATCGGCGAAGAGGAGGCCCGGCGGCGCATCGTCGCGCTGTGGACCCCCGGCGCCACCGTCATGCGCTGCGGGCACACGTACGTGCTGCGCCTGGCCCGGACGGAGACGATGGCCGCGGCGCGGGCGCCCGGCTTGCCGCTGGTGCGCCGCGGAAGTGTGCTGGCCGGATTCGACGTCGACGAGCGGACGCTGGCCGGGCTGGGACCGTTGCATGATCCGACCGCCGTCCGCTTCGAGTCCGGAGCTATGCGCGTCGTCCCCCTCACCGAGAGCGTGGAGCCCGCGGACTGGCTGGATGTGTCGGCGGCTACGGTTGTCGAGTCGCTGTCGCTCGGCGCGCCGCCGCCGGAGCCCCGAGTCGTGAAAGGGATCGAAGAACGCGACCTCCGCGATCTGCTGAATGTGCCTCCTCTTGCGGAGCCGGCGAGCATGGCCGGGCTGCTGGCGGCGCTGCGCTCACCGAATGCGCAGGGCAAGGCCCGGTGGCGGGGCGGCTTCGGTTTCCTGCGCGCCTTCGGCAGGCTCTTCGGCTTGCGCCAGCCCGGCAGAGCAACAACGAACGCGAGGAAGTCGGGGTACGGCGGAATCGGTTGCCTTGTGTTCTTGATGATCGCGCGGATGCTGCTGCTCTGGGCGCAGGATTCGTCGAGCCTGGTCCCGTTGATCCTGATCGCGCTGATCGTCCTGATACTCATCTTCGTCGCGGTGGCGTCCAGACGTTTCGGCATGTCGGAGGGAGGCACGCCGCGCTCCGGTACCACGCCCTCGGCCGCACCAGGAGCCTTCGCGTCGATTCTCGGGCGCCTGCAGCGGCGCCGCGGCGAGAGCCGCTGGAGAGCGCTCCTGACCCGTTTCTTCATCGTCACGCGTCTGAGCTCACTCATCGGCCGGACACATGCGAAATACCTGATCAAGGTCCTCTCGCTGTTCGAGGACAACGATCTCGACGCCGCCCTCCGGCACGCCATCCCCCTCGGCGGCGAGGGATTCGGATCCGGCGGCCTGGCCTGGGGCACGCCCGCGCCACGCAACGCCCTGGACATTTCGCTTGGCCCTGGCGGCGGCGCGCGGGCCATTCCGATCGACCGGGACCTGATGGAGGAGCTGAAGCGGCGCTACCGCGCGGCGTTCGAGCGGCTGGACCAGGCCGGGCGTTACGACGATGCGGCGTTCGTCCTGGCGGAGCTGCTGCGCAGCGAAGAGGAGGCCGTCGCTTACCTCGAACGCCGCGGGCAACTGCAGAAGGCGGCGCAACTGGCCGAGGCGCGCCGGCTGGCCCCGGACCTCATCGTGCGGCAATGGATGATCGCCGGCGATCGCCGGCGCGCCATCGCCATCGCCAAGCGCTTCGGAGCCTTCGGGCCGGCCGTGACCCGGCTGGAGGCGACCCATCGGGAGACCGCTCGCGCCCTGCGCGGCCACTGGGGTGCCTGGCTGGCCGACGCCGGCCACTACGTGGCGGCCATCGACGTCGTCTGGCCCATCGAGGAATTGCGGGCAGTGGCAGCGGCCTGGATCGACGACGCCATCGAGCAGGGCGGGACCACGGAAGGAAAGATGCTCGTGCGGCGCGCCATCGTCCGGCCGGAAGTCAGGGCGGAATCCATCACCCGGCTGCACGAGCTGCTGGCGGACGAGAGCCCCCAACGAATCGCCGCGCGCGCCGCCGCGGGCACGGCCCTCCTGTCCGAGTCTCTCCCACCCGACCTCCGGATCGTGGCCCGCATCGCCGTCCGCGCCGCACTGCGCGATGCGCCGCATGGGCTCGACGCGGACGTGATCCAGCAGCTCGCGCGCCACGCACACCAGAATCCGCTGCGGACCGACCTGCCCACGCTCCCCCGCGCCGAAACGTGGAGCTCGAATACGTTCGTGGAGCTGGTCTGCGAGGCCGCCGATACCGGCGCGATGCCGGTCCACGCCATCGCCTCGCTGACCGACGGCCGCGTGGCCGTCGCCCTCGGCGAGGCTGGCGTGCGCGTGCTGTCTCGCGACGGACGCCCCGTCGCGCACTTCGACCAGCCGGCGCAGGACCTCGTCATCAGCGATGCCCGGGACCGGGCCATCGCCGTGGTACGGCGCGGCGCCGTCCTCCGCCTGGCCCGCATCGACTTCGCTGCACGGAAGGCCGCGCATTGGTGCGACGTCAACCTCACCCGGTATGCGTCCGACTATGACGGGGCGATCTGGTTTGCCGCTCGCGGTGGGGAGATCCTGGCCCTCGACGCCACTGCACCCAGGCTCGAGGCGCTCTGGCACAACCCCGACTTCCCCGCCCACGTGACCTGGCTCGCACGCGATGAAACGCAACTCTGCCTCCTCGGACACGGAGCGCAGATCGAGTGCTGGAGGTACGAATTGCCGTCGCTCACACTCCGCGAACGCGGTCAGCTCGAGGAGCTGAAGCCTGACGCCATCGCCGTCGCTTCTCCCGACGGCTTCATCTTCGCCAGGCATCCGGAGCAGGGAGCTCTCGTTCTTCGGGGAAAGGCCACAGCCGTTCTCGCCGATCTCGAGCCGGTCGTTCCCCGCTTCATCCGACCCTGGCTCGTGGCAGAACAGCCAGGCCAGGAGTATTGCGACATCCATCTCTGCGACGCAGACGGCACGAGGCGCGCGTACTTCGCCCTGCAAGGAGCCTCCCGCGTGGCGGTCCGCATACAGTCCGGCAGCCTCTCACTGGCCGACGACTGCGGCCGCGTGCTCGTCTTCGACCTCCGGCGCGGCGTGTTCACGCACAATTTGAGGACGTAACGCCGGTTACCAAACCGTCACAAACCAACCAGCCGTTCGGTTTGACGTCCTATAGTGCGCCGCAACTTCAATCGTGGCTGCACGTAGTCCGTCTCGACCATCGTCACAAGGAGAAGCTATGCGTAGGACGCTGCTGGCATTCGCAGGGGTCGTGCTGTTGGGCCTCCCCGCCTCGGCCCAGACCGCCGAGGACATCGTCAACAACTACATCAAGACCGTCGGAGGCATGGACAAGATCCAGGCCGCGAAGACGCTCAAACGCACGGGGAAGTTCACCGGCGGGGGCGGCTTCGAAGCAAAGGTCAGCCAGGAGAACAAGCGACCCGACATGGTGCGCGAGGAGTTCTCGCTGCAGGGCATGACCGGCGTCAACGCCTGGGACGGAAAGAACGGCTGGAAGATCGAGCCGTGGAACGGCAAGAAGGACCCCGAGGCCCTCGGTGAGGACGAGAAGAAGTCGATCATCGAAGACGCCGACTTCGACGGGCCCCTCGTCAACTTCAAGGCGAAGGGCAACAAGGTCGAGTTCCTCGGCATGGAGCCGGTCGAAGGAACGGACGCCTACAAGCTGAAAGTCACGCTGGCCAACGGCGAGACGCGCATCTACTACATGGACACCGACTACTACGTCCCCATCAAGATCGAAGGGAAGCGCATCGTCCGCGGCACGGAGCGCGAGTTCGAGATGTCCCTCGGTGACTACAAAGAGGTGAACGGCTGGTACCTCCCGTTCTACCAGGAGGTGGGGGCGAAGGGCAGCCCGTTCAAGCAGAAGATCACGTACTCGAAGATCGAAGCGAACGTCCCGGTCGGAGACACGCAGTTCGCCGAGCCGAAGGCCGGAGCGCCGAAGCCGGATGCGTCCGCGCCGAAGCCCCCCGCCTCCGGCAAGAAGCCGGGAGAGGAGACCAGCCGATGAAGCCGATCCAACTCTTTGCCCTCGCGCTGTCGATCGCCGGGAGCGCGCTCGCGCAGCCGGCGGCTTCGACGCCGGCCTCGAACGGGCCGGTCAAGGTCGACTCGGAGACGATCTCCGGCCTCGGCGCACGCAACATCGGCTCGGCGGCCATGAGCGGCCGCGTGGCGGCCATCGACGCCGTGCACGAAGGCGACCGCCTCACGGTCTACGTCGGCGCGGCCAGCGGCGGCGTCTGGAAGTCGCTCAACGGCGGCACGACCTACAAGCCGGTCTTCGACAAGCAGCCGGTGCAGTCGATCGGCGCGGTGACCATCGACCCGAAGAACCCGCAGACGGTGTGGGTCGGCACGGGCGAGGCCTGGACGCGCAACTCCACCTCCGCCGGCGACGGCATCTACAAGTCGACCGACGGCGGCGAGAACTGGACGAACATGGGGCTGAAGGACTCCGAGCGCATCTCGAAGATCCTCGTCGACCCAACCGACACGAATACCGTCTACGCCTGCGTCCCCGGCAAGCTGTGGAGCGACAGCGAGGACCGCGGCGTCTACAAGACGACCGACGGCGGCAAGACGTGGACGAAGGTGTTGAAGAACCCGAGCGCCTCGACGGGATGCTCGATCATGACCATGGACCCGTCGAACCCGAAGGTGCTCTTCGCGGGCCTGTGGGACTTCCGGCGCAAGGGCTGGACGTTCCGCTCCGGCGGCGACGGTCCCGCGGCGCCGAGCAACAGCGGCCTGTTCAAGACGACCGACGGCGGCGCGACGTGGCAGGAGATCTCGTCCAACAAAGGACTGCCTTCGAAGCCGTGGGGCCGTACGGCGGTGACGATCGCACCTTCGAAGCCGAACATTGTCTATGCCTTCGTCGAAGCGGAGCCGCCGAAAAACGGCCTCTACCGCTCGGATGACGGCGGCGCGACGTGGACGGCCCTGGACCGCAGCCAGAACATGCTCTGGCGCCCCTTCTACTTCGCGAACCTCATCGTCG
>CAZYTO010000320.1:0-5866 GCA_964650405.1 uncultured Thermoanaerobaculia bacterium
GGTTATCGCGTCGGCAAGATCGTGCGCGCGTCGCAGCGAGACGATGATCGCCGTCGACACGAGGTCGTGGACCTCGATGACCGACTGGCGCGCTCCTCGTTGCCGGTCGACATCGTGATGCCGGAGCCGGCGCGCGGCGGCGAGCGTCCGCATCTCGTCGACGAGGATCGGCAGGCACCGCAACGAGAGGGCGAGCGCGACGACCCACTCGTCGACCGGGAGCCGCAGGACGCGGAACGGAAACTGTCACACGTTGTTTGACACCGGTGGAGAACGCTCGGCGTACGATGCCCGGATGCGAGCCGGCACTGTCATTCTGTTCACGTCCGCCTTGCTGCTGACGTTCCCGGCGAGCGCCGCCACGATCATGGGCCGCATTCGCGAGAGCCGCTCAGGCGAGGTCATGCCGGGGGCGACAGTCACGCTCACCGGCGGCGCGGTGACCGGCAGCCGCACGGTCGTGGCAAATGAACAAGGCGGTTATCACTTCATCGGTGTTCCCGCTGGTGCGCAGTACGAGTTGAAGGCAGAACTGCCCGGCCTCTCCCCGTGGGCCATGCGTATCGACTATCTCTACCAGGACGATCGCGTGACCGCTGATCTGCCGGTCGATGTTGTCATCATGGAATGTAGTTTGGGACGCAATACGCAGATTCCGATGACATTCGCCGCTCCCGGAACGTTTCGCATCCGGGCAAGCGACATGCGATATCTCCCGTAAACGCGGCCCCTAGCCGTTGTTACAGCTTGTCTGACTCAGGCGGAGCCCGACATCCCGCCGATCCTCTCGCCGCCCGGACATTTCGTATTCGTGCGGCCGCGATGAGGCACTGCCGTAGGGGGGCGAGCGGCGAACCGCTCGAAGCGAACCAGCGACGCGCGAAACCGAACGCAGCCATAACCCCTTTTCTTTTGCGTTCTTTGCGATCCCGGCGCATGCTTATTGTCCATGGTGCCTCGAGTGCTCGTCCTCGAAGACGACATGGCCATCCGGAAGCTGCTCGTGGCGGCGCTCCAGCGCGAGTCGCTCGAAGTCGACGCCGCAGCCGATGGAGCGGACGGGTTGCTGCTGGTGGGGGCGCGCCACTACGCCGTCATCCTCCTCGACCTGATGATGCCGCGCCTCAACGGCATCGAGTTCCTGGCCGCCTTCCGTCGCGCCTGTCCTGCCGCCCGATCCGTCATCATCGTCACCACCGCCTCTGACGAGTTCCTGCTGTCCGCCCTCCCTCCGCGCGAAGTGCACGCCGTGGTGCGCAAGCCGTTCGACGTCAATGCCCTCGTCGCCATGATCCAGGAAGTGGCCTTTCTCTATTCGATTCAGGAGCCGGAAGAGAGCCGCGGTGAGACATTCCGCCCCGGCCAGCCGGCCGCATGCGACGAGCCGGCGGCTTCGTAGGTCCGGACTATCCCGTTCGCAGGTGCATGACGAGAAAGTCGCCGAGGCGGTAGGGCATCTCGGGCATGACCTTCACGATGGCCAGGAAGACGGCCATGGTCGGATTGGCGCCTCCCTCAATGCCGGCGATGTGACGCCGGCTGACGCCGACGAGCTTGGCGAGCCTGGCCTGGGTGAGGCCGCGCTTCAGGCGGGCTGCACGGACCGCCTCGCCGAGGATGTTTCCGGCACCGAGGACGTCCTGAAGCCGCCGCGATTGGGCAGAGGTGTCTCGCATCTGAGTCACTTTTGCGTTGCGGGGACCAGCGTAGCTCAAATACGCAGCGCCATAAGACGCCGATAAGAGTCATGTGCATAAGAAACTCGTCTCGTTGACTCTTATGAGTGTCTTTAATCGACGGACATAGAGAATTACCGCCGTGCTACTCTCACTGTGCAGCGGAGAGCTTCCAGCAAATGGCGACCGGCACGACACAATCCACGCGTCTGGGACGCACGATGGACGTCCTGGGCCTTCGGCCCGCGGACGTGCTGCGCACGGCAAAGCGGATCGCGGCGCAGCTCGAACGTCCCGGCGTCAGCCGCGCGCAACTGGTCCGATTCCGTCTCGACCCGCGGGTCAGCCCATCCGAGGACAAGATCTTCATCCTCGTCGCCGCCGTCCGCGAGCTCACGGGCTGGCTCGTTACCGCAGCCGACCTCTTCGAGGTGGAGCCGGCCGTGCCGGAGGGAACGGGCGCGGCGCTGCCGCGGCTCTCGCCCCGCAGGGCGTCCGTCCTCGAGACCCAGGCCGGCGATGCTCCTGGATCGTCACCGCGCCGCCCATCGCCCGGTTGGAGGCTTCCCTTGCAGGACCGATCCACCTTGCCCGCCGAGGACGGATTCGATGCGCTGTACACGCAATACGCCGTCGTGCTGCGCGGCATTGCCATCCACCGCTACGGCATCCCGCCGGACGAGGCGGAGTCGCTCGTGCATGACGCGTTCATGGCCTTCCTCGAGCGGCATACCTCCATTCGCGACGTCAAGGGATGGCTCAGCGGCACCATCCGGTACAAGTGCACCGATTACTGGCGGCTGCGCGAGCGGGAGGCGCCTCTCCCGCGGGAGCAGGAGGACGTGGCCGACCTCGGTGCCGAAAGCGACGTGCGCTCGGCCGACCTGCGCCTCACCATGGCCACGGCCATCAGCCGCCTGGGCGATCGTTGCCGCGAGACCATCCGCCGTTATTACTGGCTCGACGAGCCGCTCGGCGTCATCGCCGGCTGCTTCGCCACGACCGAGAACAACGTCAAGCAGATCCTCTTCAGTTGCCGCCGGAGGCTGCGCGACTTCATTTCCGGGAATTCGGGGCCGCACGCATGAGACACGTTGATTCCGACGACCTGCTTCGCTACCGCGTCGAACCGTCGCTGCTGGACGATCCGCTCCTCATCGCCGCGCACCTCGAGACCTGCGACGCGTGCGGCCGCGAGCTGGCGGCGATCGACGAGGAGGAGCGCGCCCTTCGCGACGAGCTGACCTGGTCCATCGTCGTCGCGGCCGGCGCGCCTCCGTCGGCCCGCCTGCAGGAGATCCTGGCGTTGCGGCGACGGATGGATCGCGAGAACGCCCTGGCCCGCCGGCTGCTGGACAAGTTGCTCCGGCCGAGCTTCCGGCTCCTCGAAGCGAGGATCGCCGCCAGACCGGCCTTCCAGCATGCCGGTACGGTCCGGGTCCTCTGCGAGACGGCCCGGCAGTTCCACGAGAAGCGGCCCGCCACGGCCCTCGACATCGCCACCGTGGCGTACGAGGTGGCAGGGAAGCTGCCGGAGGACGCGACCATGAGCCGGCAGGTGTGCATGGCCTTCGCTCAACGCGAACGGGCCACCGCGCTCCGGTACCTCGGTCAGATGAAGAATGCTCTGGAGGCACTGGAAGAGGCGGATGCCCGCTTCAATGAGAATCCTGCCGCGGACACCTACGACAAGGCGATCGTGCAGATGAGCCGGGCGTACGTCCTCGTGGACATGGGTCGCTTTGACGAAGCCGCGGTGCGTGCCGCGGAGGCGCGGCAGACTTTCCGCGGATACGCCGATGCCTCGCGAGAACTGGCCGTGTCGATGGTCGAGGCACGTTGCCTCATCGAGGTCGGCCGCCTCTCCGAGGCAGTCGAGATCTGTGATTCCGTCGTGGCGGTCGCCCGGCGCGAAGGAAACCTCGATTTGCTTGCCCGCGGCCTGTTGAACGCCGGCGTGACGTACCGCCGCATTCGTGACTTCGTCAAGGCGGAGGAACGGGTCTTCGAGGCCATCCCGCTGTTCGATCAGCTCAGACTCCATACGGAGGTGGCCCGGGCCAATCTGCAACTGGCGATCATCACGGTGGATCGCGGAAACCTGCGCTACGGCATCGAGCTTCTTGCCGCTTCGGAGGCCGAGCTTGCCGAGGCGGGTCTTGCAAATGAATCGGCGCTGGCCACCCTGTGGTGGGCCGAAGCGTCACTGGCCCTCGGAGCTCGCGACGGAGTTGCCGAGAAATGCAATCGTCTGGTCCTGTTCTATGAATCTGAAGGAGCCACGAGGCGGGCCCGGCTTGCTCTTGCCTACCTTCAGGAGTGCCTTCGGAGCGAGGCCGCTACGCCGAAGGTCGTTGCCGAAGTTCGTGAATTCATCGAAAGGCTGCCACGCAATCCGGCTGCCCCTTTCGCTCCTTCGGCATAGGCCGCGAATTAGTACAAGCGCCGGCTAACCATCGGGCTCCCTGTTCCGACTAGTACGGTGAGAGCGCTCTCCAACTACGATTCGGCCAAGGCCGAGTCTCTAATGGAGGGTGTATGCAGTCGATCCGCAAGCTCCTCATTCCTACGGCACTGGTGGTGGTCCTGGCTGCCAGCCAGCCTGCCCTCGGGTCGGACCATGAAGAAGGCCCGCGTGGGCGAGCCGGCAAGTCGCCAATCGCCAGGTTCGTCCACTTCATCATCCACGCATTCGATGAATTCTCGTTCCCGCCTCCGCATTGATCCGTCAACTCGGCCTATTGACGTATCCGCCCGCTGATTCACGCGCTGGCAGGGGATTCGCGCGCCCGCGAATCTCCTCCAGCGGCCGGCAGGTGCCTGCCTCCCCACAGAACCAGAGAATGGCGTTCGCGGCGCTCCACAAGATGTGATCTCGCTCACGGTGAGCAATCTCAGCATTGCAGCGAGCCCGTCGTATTCCTTGTGATGACCAGGACGCTCGCGCTTTTCGCACTCATCGTTGCATGGACCGGTTGCGCGTCGGGTCCGCCGTCGGTCGGCGTGTTCCACACCGTGCCGCCGAAGTTCAACATCGTGCCGGCGAAAACCATCGCTGTGATCGGCGATGCGGACAACGCCGAGGAACAAACGAATGAAGACCCGTTCATCGGTCTCGTCCTCAGCAGGCTGCAGCACGAGCACAAGCAGTACGAGGTGAAGGACGAGCGCGAGTTGGCCTACGGCATCAACAAGGGACGCGGCTTCTACGATGAAAAGGATTGGCAGCAGTACCTGGATGAAACGGCCGGCGACGTGATCGTGATGATCGGAGTGGGGAAGGACGACTGCGGGGCGTCCGCGAGGACGCGCGGCGGCGACGGCGAAGACGCGGACGGCGTTCTGGGCTGGGATGCCGAGTGCCGTGAGTCGCTCAACCTCTTCAAACCTCGCACCGGTGAGCGGATCGGCAGCGTGTATGCGGACGGACACGGCTCCGCCGGCAACGAGGTACCGGCCGTGGCCGAGGCCATGAACGACGCGGCGGATCAGATCATGGGCGGTTTCGTGCCGCAGGCGGTCGTGGAGCTGGTCTTGCTCGATGAGACCGCCCCGCTGGTCCACGAAGGCGTGGTGAAGTACGACAAGAGCGACTACGCCGGCGTGCGCTGGCTCTGGGAGAACGCCGCGGCCAGCTCACCCGATTCGGCGCCGCTGCTCTACAACCTCGGCGCGCTCTGTGAGTCGTTGCGTGACACGGAGGCGGCGCACGTGTACTACTCGAAAGCGATCGCCATCGCGCCGCAGGTGCCGCGCTACCGGAAGGCGCTCGCGCAACTGGAACTGCGCCTTGCCGATGCCAAGAAAGTAGTCATCAACCCCGCGGAGGACGATGCGCGGAAGGGCGTCGACGCCAAAGAACGGGCGGCGCAGATGGCAGCGACGGTCGTGGTCCGATCCGAAATCCCTTACCTGCCGATCCCCGCCGGCACGTTCAACATGGGCTGCACGGAGGGAGATATCGACTGTCGTGAGAACGAGACCCCGGCGCACGCGGTGACGATCAGCAAGCCGTTCTACATGGCGCAGACGCCGGTGACGAATGAGCAGTATCAGCGCTGCATCGATGCGGGCGTCTGCCACGGCCAGGCCGACCTGACGAAGAAGCTCAATCCCGTGGTCATGGTCAACTGGGAGGCCGCGAACGGCTTCTGCGCCGCCCTGGCCTGCCGCGCGATGCGGGCATAGAG
>CAZYTO010000321.1:0-5763 GCA_964650405.1 uncultured Thermoanaerobaculia bacterium
TTCATCTCCTGGGTGAACACCATCGTCACCGTATCGCCGTCGATGGTCACGGCCGGACTGGGCCCCTGACCGGTCCAACCCTGGACGTTCACCCAATCGTCAGCCGGATCGGCGTGGACGTAGAGCGTTGCCTCCCCTCCGCCGGGCAGGATGGCAAAGGCCAGCGGCGCCGTGATCTTCGTCCGGTCGATCGGCTCGCGCAGCTTGATGACGAATTGCAGGAGGTTGGTCTGCCCGAGCCGCGACACCGACAGATGCGTCATGTCGATCATGCCCGCCGTGGCATCGTTGGCGGCGTCGTCCCAGCTGCCGAGGACGACGGGAATCCGCCACGCCTCGCGGCCCGACGTGATCAGGACGGCGCCATTGCGCGTGTGGCCGAGGTTCCGGTAGGAGAAGACGATGTTGCCGTTCTTCATCAGCACGGCCTGGATGGCCTCGGAAGTGGTGTCGCTCGCCCAGGTCACCACGACGCGGTCGGCCGCCTCGCGGACGTAGATATCCGGGTAGCCGTCGAAGATCCCGTGCTGCGTCGTGAGCAGCGGTGCGATCACGGCCCGCGCCGGCGCCAGCCACTCGGCGTCCGTGAGCTGAAAGTCGGCCCGCGGCAGCAGCGGCGGCGCGCCCTCGGTGTAGATGCCGTGGAGCTGGGAGATGTACAGCGTGCGCACCATGCGGTCGAAGAAGGGGAAGTCGAAACCGGCGATGGCGTACACCGCGTTTCGATTCGCGTCGGCGGCGAGCTTTGTGCCGCGGTCGTCGTCGAACGCCAGCGCGCCCGTCGTTTCGCCGAACGTCTCGTTGCCGCTGCGGCTGAAGGTCAGCGTCTTTCCCGTAAGGTCGATCGGGTGCGAGAACGGCGTAATGAGATCGTTGGCCTTGACTACCCCGATGTCGTCCTTCAGGTAGCCGCTCGGAATCGTCAGCGCATTGGTGACCTGTGCCCTCCGCCGGGCCGCCCAGCGCGCCAGCGCCTCTTGCTGCTCGTCATTCCGCGGCGACGTACCGCAGACGAACGGCGCTTGTGCGGCGGCATGGGCCGCTCCGGCGATCACGAACAGCAGCACGGCGGCGCGGCGCTTGTACACGTCGGTCATTCCAGTGCCTGCGCCAGGTCGGCGATCAGATCGTCGGGATGCTCCAGGCCGATCGACATGCGCAGCAGGTTCTGGGGCGTCGTCGAGCCGGGGCCTTCACTCGAGGCGCGGTGCTCGATCAGCGTCTCCGTGCCGCCGAGGGACGTGGCCACGGTCAGCAGCTTCACCTTCGCGCAGACGGCGATGGCCGCTTCCCTCCCCGCCTTCACCCGGAAGCTCAGCATCCCGCCGAAGTCGAGCATCTGCCTCGCCGCGACGTCATGGCCGGGATGCGAGGCCAGGCCGGGATAGTGCGCGACCTCGACGCGCGGATGCGATTCCAGGAACGCCGCCACGGCCCGGGCATTGGAACAGTGCACGCGCATGCGGGCGCCGAGCGACTTGATCCCCCGCAGGATGAGCCACGAGTTGAACGGCGAGGCCACCCCTCCCGTGATCTTGCGGGTGTGCGACACGGCGTCGAAGTACGCACCGCCCGTCCCAAAGACGAGCGCGCCTCCCTGCACGTCGCTGTGGCCTCCGAGGTACTTCGTCGTGGAGTGCATCACCACATCGGCGCCGAGGGCGATCGGGCGCTGGAGGGCCGGCGTGGCGAAGGTGTTGTCGACGAAGAAGAGCCCCTTCGCCTCACGAGCGATCGCCGCCAGGGCGGCCAGGTCGACGATTTTCATCAGCGGGTTCGACGGCGACTCCGCCCAGATGGCGCGCGTCTCCGGACGCATGGCCGCCCGCACCGCGCCGAGGTCCTCCATGGCCACGAAGGACGCCGCCATCCCCCAGCGGGGGAAGTACTCGCTGGCCAGGCCGCGCACGCCGTAGTAGCTGTCGTCCGGCAGCAGCACGTGCGCACCGGCGGGGAGCGACTGCAGGGCCGCCGCCGCAGCGGCCATCCCCGAGGAGAACGCCAGGGCCTGCTCCCCTCCCTCGACCTGCGCCAGGGCGTCTTCGAGTTGTACGCCGGTCGGGTTCCCGTCGCGGATGTACGTGTAGCCGTGGTCGGCCTGGCTGTCGGCGGAGTGGAGGTAGGTGGTCGAGAGGTGGATGGGCGGGGCAACGTCGCCCGTCTTCTCGTCGCGCGCGTGGGAGCCGCTGTGAACGGCGGTCGTGTCGAAATGCATGAGGGGCATTATCATTCGGGTTGATGTCCGACCAAACGGCAACGCGTGACCGGCACCCGTCGCGCCAGGCCGTGATTCTGCTCGTGGACGATGACCCCGAGATCGGTTCGTACGTCCGGGCCACGCTGTCCGACACGAACTACCGGGTGATCTCCTGCCCGGACGTGGCCGGAGCCATCCGCGCCGCCGAGGAGGATCCGCCCGATCTGGCCCTCGTCGACATCACCCTCGGCGGCGACGAGACAGGGTGGGACTTCCTCCGCCACCTCCGCACCCGGCGCGAGACCGAGCGCACGCCTACGGTCATGCTCACCGGCTCCTCCGACACCGTGGACCGCGAGCGCTCCCTGCGCATGGGAGCGGACCGCTATCTCATCAAGCCCGTGCGGCCGGAGACGCTGCGCCGCGTGGTGGGGGAGATGCTCGCCGCGCGCGACGACATCTGGTGGTCGATGACCCTGCGCAGCGACCAGGTACAGCGCCTCCGCGAGCTTTTCTTCGACGCCACCACCGAAGTGGCCACCCTGGCTGTCGTCGTGGACGAGCTGCGCAAGCAGGTCGAAGGGGGGCACACGCTCCACGTCTTCTGCCTGGAGCTGGAGCCGCTCTTCCGCCTCGGCGAGCGCGATCAGTGGGACGCCCTGGACCGCCTGCGCAAGGAGTTCGTCCGCGGCCTGCGCGTCCTGGTCGCCCCCATCCTCGGCAACGACGTCGTCGTGGCCACCAGCCACTCCGGCGCCAACGACTTCTACTGCTTCTCCCACAACCACAGAGCCGGCACGAACCTCGGCCACACGGCGCGCGAGCTGGAGAAGTCCGCCCGCACCGTCCTCAAGGCCACGGACATCGATCCGTCCATCGCCGACGAAGTAACCATCTTCTGCGGCGGCGCCGAGACCCAGCCCACGCCGGTCTTCGCCCCCCGCATCCTCTACAACGCCGTGCGCGAGGCCAAGGACGCCGCCGAGCGCCGCGAGACCCGCTACTACCACGCCATGCGCGAGCGCGTCGTCCGCGCCGTCCGCGAGCGCAACATCTCCACCGTTTACCAGCCCGTCATCGACCTCCGCACCCGCGCCGTCGTCGGCTTCGAGGCCCTCTCCCGCGGACCGGCCGGGACGGAGATCGAGAACCCGGAAGTCATCTTCGAGATCGCCCGCGACTTCGACCTGGTCTGGGAGCTGGAGTCGCTCTGCATCGAGAACGTGGGGCCGGTCCTGGAAGACGTCTGCACCCGCGGCTTCCTCTTCTTCAACCTCGAATCGCACTTCATCCAGCAACTGCAGCAGCGCGGCACGGACGTCTTCGACCCCTTCTTCAACAATCACCAGAACGTGGTCATCGAAGTGACCGAGCGGAGCGCCATCCGCGACTATCGCACCTTCCGCAGCACCCTGCACGACCTGAAGGCCATGGGCTTCCGGATCGCCATCGACGACTGCGGCTCCGGCTATGCCTCGCTGGAGGCCGTGGCCGAGCTGCAGCCCGACTACCTCAAAGTCGGCCACTCCCTTTTTCACGGCGTGGCCCAGGACCCCATCCGCCGCCGTCTCGTCGACCTCGTGGCCCGCTGCGCCGACACCATCGGCGCCAAGACCATCGCCGAAGCCATCGAGACCGAGGAGCAACTGCAGGTCTGCCGGGAGCTTGGCATCGACCAGGGCCAGGGCTACCTCTTCGCCCCGCCCGGAGCGTGGGAGAAGGTCCGGAACTTCAACGCGACGACCGTGCAGTCCTGAGTCTGCCCGATCTCAGCGCAAGATCGACGACCAGTTGTTCGCAGTCACTTCGTCGACCGAGGACCCGTACCCGTACCATTGGCCAAGGCTGTCGTGCGCAGTGACCTGGAGCTGCATGATGCCGAACGCACCGTCCGGGATCCGGAACTGCTCGAACGAGCAACTGTTGATGCCGAAATCGAACGAGCTCTGGCCGCCGACACCGTTGATGAGGACGGTGAAGTTGCGCGATTGATTGGCGTAGTTCAGCACGCCCAGGTTCGTGTGAAATCCATTGCCGTCGCGCAGGCCGTAGGCGGAGAGCGGCATCACGCCGTTACTCTGGTCGAAGGTTGCGGCCGGAAACGTCTGCGAGAGCGTGCCACCGCTGAACGGGGAGGGCGTCCAGATCCGCGAGGTGCCGTCGATGTCGCCGTTCGGATCGAAGTTCCCGTTGCCGTCCAGGGCCTGCACGATCAGCGAGCCGATCCCGGTCTCGCCGAAGACGTCCTGGAGAATGTCGTTGTAGGCCGACCAACTGTTCGCCGGCAGGGTCACCAGCTCCGAGGGTCGCGTGCAGTTCGAGATTCCCTGGGCGAAGTAGAACATCTCGACCGTCTGGGAGACTGAGCGATTGTTGATGAGCGTGGTTTCGGAGCGGTAGTAGGTATTGTTGCCACCGTGCAGGCTGCCCACCACGGGAAAGATGAAAATCGAAGAACTGGTCTCGATCGCTACGTCACCGTGCCGCCTTCCTCCAATCCCGGAGAGGGCCGCCGCGCTCAACGGACGACCCGCTTTCATCGCAGTCGGTTTCGCATAGTGAAGCGGCGTCGCGGCGAGCGACGGCAATGCCCAGAGCAGCACACCCATCCACAGAGCTTGTCTCATTGTTTTCTCCTGTGCTCCGGCGCCGGGCCACACCACAGAGCAGATTCACATCGTCGAGGGGAGAGAGCAAATTCACTGCCCAATGAAGTGGCCCGTGATCCGAACGGTTTCCGCACGAAGCGGGCTCACGCTTCCGGCTTTTCGGCGAGGACGAACATCTGGCCGGCCAGGGGGCGGTACGGCAGGCGGAGGTAGAGGGGAACGAGCCAGGTCAGCGCGGCGGCGCGGCTCTTCACGGTCAGCGGCAGAAAGCGGGGGATGCTGGTGTTGATGCGCAGGCCGGCCGCGCACAGCCAGTCGTTGGGCGAGAATTCCGTTAAAAATGCCCGGTGGGTTTGGTGCTCGAAGTAGGTGCCGGCACCGGTCAGCGAGCTGAGTTCGGCCGAGTCGTAGCTCATGTCCGTTCCTCCCTTCGCATGGCAACGAGGTTGGTGCGCCGATAGTCCACGACGAGCTCGCCGCGCTGATTCTTCGCCTCGGTGTGCCAGGTGACGATGCCGGTGTCCTTACGGCTCGAGGAAACGCGCGTGTCTTCGACCACGGACTGGGCCGTGAGGGTATCGCCGGGATAAACCGGCAGATGGAACGTGCAATCATTCACGCCGAGGAACGGCCCGCCCGCTTCGCTCAGGTCCTCCACAGACAGGCCGACGATGGTGCAGAGGACCAGCATCGGATTCACCACCATATCAGGATGGCCGTGCGCTTTCGCGAACTCTCTATTGATGTAGAGCGGGTTCCAGTTGCACGTCGCCGACGAGAACGCCAGGTTGTCGGACTCGGTCAGCGTGCGGCCCCAATGGTGCCGCCAGACCTGGCCGACGGCGAAGGCCTGGTACTGGTTCCCGTGCTTGACCAGTGGAAAGGACGCCGGGTCGAAGTCACTCACACCTGCACACCGTTCCCGGTCGAGACGGCTATGCTCAACAGGTCGCCGAT
>CAZYTO010000322.1:0-5711 GCA_964650405.1 uncultured Thermoanaerobaculia bacterium
ATGCGTCGCTCGCTCATCGCCCTGCTCACCCTCGTCCTCTTGTCCGCCCAGCCGCTCTTTGCCACCTGTGGTGGCGGTGGGGGCGGCGGGATGGGAGGGACGATCCCGCGCAGCTCGCGCACGGGGACGCCGCAGCCGGAGGCGTATGTCGTTCCGTGGAAGTCGCTCGGGCCGGACGATAAGCCGATCAGCACGCCGCTGGTAGTGATGTGGTTCCCGGCTGATGCGGCGGAAGTCGATCGGTCCGAGCTCAACGTCTCCCGGCCCCTGACGCTCTATGCGGCGCAGTGCGTCGGGCTGCAGCTCGTGAAGCCGGACGACGCCAACACCGTCGCCAAGTTCGACGTCGTGACGAAGCGGCCCACGGTGCTGCTCGTCGCCGACGGAAAGGTGCTCGACCACGCCGAGGCACGCGACGGGAAGATCCCCCTGAGCAGCGTCGAGAACATGATCCACCACGAGCTCTTCAACCGCGAGAGCGCCCTGGACGCGCAGATCGACGCGGCGAAGAAGCTCGCCGGCACCGGCGACAAGGACGGCGCCGTGGCCGCCTATCAGAAGGTGTGGGAGCAGCACTGCCTCGCGCCGAAGCAGGGCCGCGAAGCGCAGAAGGCCCTCAAGCGGCTCGGCGTCGTGGTGAAGGACGCCGCCCTCCGCACCTCCGATCCCGACCTCTCCGCGGCCATGAACGGGCGCATCACGAAGGCCATGGGCGAGGCGTTCACGGCCGAGCTGGCGGCCGATTATCCGCGGGCCCGCACGCTCTACCGCGCCGCTGCGGCGATCGATCCCGCCGATCCCGTCCCGGTCCGCTTCCTCGGTGAGCTCTATCGCCACCACACCGGCGAGTGGACTCTGGCCCGGGAGACGTTCGACCGCGTCCTGGCCATGCAGCCCGACCCGCTCTCCCGCGCCGTCGCCCTCCACGGCCTCGGCAAGATGACCATCCACATGGGCGATTCCGCGAAGGGCCTGGCCCTCTTCGAGGAGTCGATCGCCGCCTATCCGCTGCCCCTGACCTATCGCAATCTCGCCGTCTACTGGAACTCCGAGCGCCAGCGCGCCAAGGCCGATCAGTACGTGCAGAAGGCCCTGGCCCTCGACCCGCACGATCCGTTCAACCTCATCTTCGCCGCCACGTACATGGTGGACAGCGACCGGAAGGAAGAGGCGCTGCGCATCGCCAGGGCGAATGAGGGCGAGCTGGCGGCCTCCTACAACCTGGCCGCGATCTACGCCCTCCTCGGCAACAAGGGGAAGGCCATGGAACTGCTCAAGCGTCACTTCTACGAGTACGAACGCTACGACGACGTCCGGGCCATGGAGATGTGGGAAGCACGCGTCGACTACGTCTTCGTCTCGCTGAAGGAGGACCCGGCCTTCGTGGAGCTGACGAAGATGGCGCGGTGACGCGCGGGCGTGGACGATGAACGGTATTGCTCAGTTCCACGCTGATTCGCCAGATGACCGCTCTCGGACTTTGTGCACCCTCGTCAATGTTATAAGCTGCGACTCCGACCGGTGGCGATCATGGTTAACCTAAAGACGTTCGATACGCCCGATAAGATCGCCGCCGAAGGCGAGAGAATCTACGACGAGAAATACAGGGCGAAGTACGAGGCTGAAGTACTCGGCCACTACATCGTCATCGATGTGTTGACGGGTATCGGATACGTGGAGCAGTTCCCTGAGCAAGCACTTGAGGCCGCGCGAAACGCGGCTCCCACTGGTATCTTCCACCTCATCCGCATCGGCGCTCCAGGTGCCTTCAAGGTTAGTTTTGGTGCCGTAAGACATGACCTCTGGGGTCGGCCACTTCGACAGCCAAGGTAATCCCTGCCTCAAGTTCCACCTCTGCGGTGTCGCTCATGCAGAGCCGGGGCTGGAGTTCGAAGGGATCATCGACACGGGTTTCACGGGCTTCATCCAATTGCCCGTGCAGCATGCCTTTTCGCTGAAGCTCCCGCTTGAAGGAACGTCTTCCTACGTTCTCGCCGATGGTAGTAAGGGCACTTCGCTGACCGCATTGGCGAAGACGTCCTACTGCGGCAAGACCCGAATCGGCGTCGTAAGTCTGGCTTTTGGCTCGCAGGACATCCTCATCGGTATGGGCTTTTTACGGCAGTTCAAGCTCGGTATCGTGATGGTGACCGGCATGATCGTCCTGTTGGACGAGGAGGAGATCGCGCGTTTCACCCGAGAGAAGGTGGAGCGTGCGGCAGGAGTGAACCCGCCCGGAGGGCCGTCGCCTCCTTCGGATGAGTAGTGTTCACCTTCCGAATCCAGACCCCGAGGTGACTCGTGAACGCCCGTGAAGCACTGATCGCTGCGGCGCGCGGGGAGCGCGTTACCGCCGACGTCGAGCCGTTCGTCTCCGCCGCGGCGGCGGAGGGGATGATCGGGTTGCTGGCCCGGGCGGCCGAGCGCGTCCCGCGTCCTTTGCGGGTGCAGGCTCTGGCCATGGAAGCGCGGGCGGCGCGCATGGTCGCGGAGATGGCGCGGGTAACGGCGGCATTCGGCGAGGCCGGCATTCCCCTGCTCGTCTTCAAGGGCGCCGTCCTGGCGCAGGAGCTCTACGGGCGGGCGGGCGCACGGGCGTTCAGCGACGTCGATCTCATCGTCGATCCGTCCGACGCCGAGGCCGGAGAAGCAGTGCTGCGGCGCCTCGGCTATCACGAGACCGAGCCGCTGACGGAAGGGCAGCGAAGGACCAACCGCCGCTTCGTCGGCGAGTCGCTCTTCCTCGACGACGCCAGCGGCGTGCTGGCGGACTTCCACTGGCGTTTCTCGCACGCGCAGTTCCCCGTGCGCATTTCCTTTGCCGAGTCCTGGCAGCGGCGAGTCAGCGTCACGATCGACGGATACACATTTGAGGCGCTGGGCGAGACCGACATGGTCGTCGTGACGTGCAGCCATGCGGCCAAGCACCTCTGGCACCGGCTGGAGCTCTTGGCCCAGATTGCCGCCCTGGTCCGCCGCGGTGCCGACTGGAGCGGTGTGGAGCAGCGCGCCCTCGACGCCGGCGTGGCCCGCCAGACCGGCCTGTCGTTCCTCCTCGCACGTGACGTCCTGAACGTCGCGCCGCCGCCCCTGCCGCGTTGCATCGCGGCAGCGGAGCCGGTGCTGGAAGACGTGCGCGAGATCGTGGCGCGCAATCTCTTCTCCGAGCAGCGAAGGGCCGACGCGGCCGGGCGCGATCACTTTCTCCTCGCCGACCGCCGCCGCGACGCCCTCCACTCCCTGGCTCTCGGGGTGCTCGTGCCGACCCACGCCGACTGGCAGAACTCCCCGCTGCCCGATTCTCTGCAGTGGCTCGTGCGGCCCTTCCGGCTGGCGGGGAAGCGGATGCGTGGACGTTGACAGCCCGCGAGCACGTTGACACCCTTGAGTCTTCGCACCTCTACAAGGTGTGGAGTCGTCAGTAAACGGAGGGTTGGCGTCACCACCCTTTTCGCCTTCCAACCTCCCGGCCTTTCAACCTTCCGCGCCCTCCTTCATACTTTCTGCAGTGACTCCGACACCCCCGACCGCCCTCGGCTCCTTCCACCCCGTCCTCCAGCGCTGGTTCACGGAAACGCTCGGTACGCCCACGCCCGCTCAGCGCCTCGGGTGGGCGGCCATTCGCGAGCGGCGGCACACCCTGATCGCGGCGCCGACGGGGTCGGGGAAGACGCTTGCAGCGTTCTTCAACGCCCTCGATGAGCTGTTCGTCGAGGGACAGGCAGCGCCGCTGCCGGACGAGGTGCGGGTCGTCTACGTCTCGCCGCTGAAGGCGCTGAGCGCGGACATCCACAAGAACCTGGCCGAGCCGCGCCGGGGCATCCAGCGCATCGCCGCGGAGCTCGGACTCGACGCGCCGCGCATCACCGCCGCCGTGCGGACGGGCGACACGTCGTCGTCCGAGCGGGCCTCGATGCTGAAGACGCCGCCGCACATCCTCGTCACCACGCCCGAGTCGCTCTACCTCCTCCTCACCGCCGAGCGGAGCCGGGACATGCTGCGGAGCGTGAGGACGGTCATCGTCGACGAGATCCACGCCGTCATCGGCACGCGCCGCGGAGCCCACCTCGCCCTCAGCCTCGAGCGCCTGGCGGACGTCGCGGAAAGACCGCTGCACCGCATCGGCCTATCGGCCACGCAGAAACCGATCGAAGAGGTCGCGAAGTGGCTGGAAGGTCGCCCGGCCAACGATCAGCCAACAGCGAACAGCGACCAGCGACCAGCGATCATCGACCAGCGACCCGCGATCATCGACGAAGGCCACAAGCGGTCCATGGACCTCACCCTGGAGATGCCGCGCTCGCCGCTCGACGCCATCATGTCCAACGAGGTGTGGGAGGAGTACTACGACCGCCTCACGCAGCTCATCGCGCAGCACTGCACGACGCTGGTCTTCGTCAATACGCGCCGGATGGCCGAGCGGCTGGCACGCCACCTCTCCGACCGCCTCGGCGACGACGCCGTCACCGCCCACCACGGCAGCCTCTCCAAGGACAATCGCCTCGACGCCGAGACGCGGCTGAAGACCGGCCGTCTGAAAGCCCTCGTGGCTACGGCGTCGTTGGAGCTGGGCATCGACATCGGCCACGTCGATCTCGTCTGCCAGATCGGGTCGCCGCACCGCATCGCCACGCTGCTGCAGCGCGTCGGCCGCTCCGGACACAGCGTCGACGGCCTGCCGAAGGGCCGCCTCTTTCCCGTCTCGCGTGACGACCTCGTGGAGTGTGCCGCGCTGCTGCGGGCGGTGAAGCACGGCGAGCTGGATCGCATCCTCGAGCAGGATGCGCCGCTCGACGTCCTGGCGCAGCAGATCGTCGCCGAGACCTCGTGCCGCGATTACAGCGAGGACGAGCTGTACGCCCTCGTGCGCCGGGCCTGGCCGTACCGCGAGCTGAGCCGCGCCGACTTCAACGCCGTCGTGGTCATGGTCGCCGAGGGGTTCGCCACGAAGCGGGGGCGCCGGGCGGCGCTCCTCCATCGTGACGAAGTCAACGGCCACGTGCGCGGGCGCCGCGGCGCGCGGATGCTGGCCATCACCTCCGGCGGCGCCATCCCCGAGGTGGCCGACTATCGCGTCATCCTGGAAGGGGAGGAGACGTTCATCGGCACGCTCAATGAAGACTTCGCCGTCGAAAGCAACGCCGGCGACATCTTCCAGCTCGGCAACGCCTCCTGGCAGATCACCCAGGTCGGCGCCGGCGTCGTCCGCGTCGCCGATGCCAGGGGAGCGCCGCCGACGATTCCCTTCTGGCTCGGCGAGGCCCCGGCACGCAGCGACGAGCTGTCGCGGGCACTGAGCGATTTGCGACGCGATTTCGGCGCACTGCGGACCGTCGAAGTTGACCAGGCTCGGCGCGATGAAGCGACTCAGCAACCCGCCCAGCAACCCCGCAACCCTGCACCCGCGCAACCCGTTCCTTGGCTCATCGCCGAAAGCGGCATCCCCTGCGAGGCGGCCGAGGAGATCGTCAACTACTTGACCGAATCGCGACAGGCCCTCGGCGTGCTGCCGACGCAGGAGACGCTGGTGGTGGAGCGCTTCTTCGACGAGTCCGGCGGCATGCAGCTCGTCATCCACTCCCCCTTCGGCAGCCGCATCAACAAGGCCTGGGGACTCGCGCTGCGCAAGCGCTTCTGCCGGCAGTTCAACTTCGAGCTGCAGGCGGCGGCGACCGAAGATGCCGTCCTGCTCTCGCTCGGACCGCAACATT
>CAZYTO010000323.1:0-5710 GCA_964650405.1 uncultured Thermoanaerobaculia bacterium
CAAACCGAAACTCGCGAACCGCGTTGGGAGCGAGGGATCGCTCGGCATCCGAGAGGAATCGCTCGCCTCGCCCTTCGTGCACCATCGTCGAATAGCGGACGACAAACGACTCATCCGCTTCGTTCTTTGCAACGAGCCAGAGCGAAGACGGGAGCCGGAGATCGCTGGCCGAGCGATTCGAAACTGTCACGCTCAACCCGCTCGGTGCGCCCGGGAGAATCGCCAGCTCATCGAGGGCAAGCTCTACCTCTGCCGCCGGCGGCGCTGAATACGCGCATGGCACCAGGAAAAGAGGCAACAGCGCGAGGAGTCTGGAAGCGAATGGGTGTCGGTTCACAGTTCGGGCTTTCCCGTCTTTCGGACCGTGATGGATACGCTATCAGTGGTCCACTTGCTTTTGCATCAACTGCTGCCTGGTCGGGATGTGCTGGAGGAAATCCTTTGCCGATGCGCGCACCGTGGACGCGCGACTTGTTTCCATGAGCGTAGTGGCAAGCCCACGCGCAGTTTCGGCGTCGTTGGCTGCTCGATAGAGGTCACCATGCCGATAGGCGACATACGAACTTTGCTGATAGTAATAGATCCTGCGCAATTTCAGCCGATCGGTGAATGACTTGTTTGGATAACGCACGAGCAGCTCTTCGTAAGCCGGAACCGGCCTGTCATCGACGACCGGGAAGTAGAATGCGGCAAATAAGGCATATTCTGATTTTGGATGGTCTTTCAGGATGAAGTCCGCCAGCTGCCGCGCAGCGTATGCCCATGATTGGCCATTCCAATGATTCTGTTGCATCCACTGCCACACTGCCGCGTCGTCGCCGGACGGAACGGACACCGTTAATGGCTGTTCGTTCGACAACACGGACGCATCCGCGGCGTAAGAGCCGTCAGCCGTGACTTCGGGTGCGAAGATCGCGCGCAATCGGTATTGCCCCGGCACCCACAACTGTTCGTCCATGAACCATGGTGAGGCCGCAACGTCGATCGACGAATCAAACCGAAACTCCCGGGCGGCACCCGGAAGCAAAGTACGGTTTTCAACTGGTATCAAGGCGGCGACAGCATCCGCATCATGATTCGGCGCTACGGCCGCCAGTCGCTGTAACCGTAACGCCTTGCTCTCCCCTTTGATGGCGACAAGCCAGAGAAAGGCGGGCAGTTGTAGAGCTTTATCGCCGTGATTCTCGACGGTGACCGTGATGCCTGTCGGTGTGGCCGGAAGGACTGTCGAGTCATCAAGGGTCAGTCGTACATCCACCGCCGGCGGTGCAGCAAACGCTCTGATGACGCCAATCACCATTCCGAACATTGTGGCGACGGCGATTCTAAGAATCTGTCTCATGGCTTTGGCTCTCCAGTCTTGCGGATCGTGATGTACTCGCTGTCCGCACTTGCTTCGGTGGCGCCTGCGTAATGGAACTTGATGATGCCGTCTCCGTACGTGCCCGTGTTCTGCGGACTGTCCATCTGGCACCATTGCAATCCATCATAACTTTTCTTGTCGCAGTGACCGTCCGGGTAGCCAGGGTTCACCGACCACTGATGCGCGACTTCGTGTACGAGTACCTCGCCACTGACTATAAAAGCATTTAGGCCGGACGTGAGAGGATATTTAGACTTCGGACCGGAAGTTGCTGCATCGATACTGTCAACCCACACGTACGAATATCTCGTCGTAGCCGTTGTGCCGAGTGATAGACCTGTTCCCACCGGCGCACGGGCGGAACCTGCGACCGCCATGCCGAAGTTGGACGGGACAGCGGCCGATTCACGAGCAGCAAACCACTTCTTGCCGACGGTGAACATGTCATCGGGAGTCATCGCGTCGTAGAAAGGTAACCCGATCCCACTGCTGCTGGCCTTGACGATCTCGACGAATGAGGCCGCATACCCGGTCGCCAGGTATTGATCGCTGAAGTGATGGAGCGGATCGGTGTTCTTAGTGAGGTCCACGATGGCATCTCCGATCGGTGTAGCGCCGGCGACGATGCCATCCGTGTAATAGGGCCGCGTGAGTGGCACGTCGAGGGTAACAGCATAAGCTCCAGCTTGATTTGCGTTCCTGTTCCTGGAGAAATCCACAACCACGCGATCCTCCGAGTAAAATCCGTCGACATCCTGGGGCTCAACGCGGCTCGTGCTGGGAGCATGGATCAGGCGGACGGCGTCGCCCTTTCGGAAGCCTCTCCCGTTGACATAGACGACCGAGTCACCGATCAGAGATCGCGCTGCTATCAACTGACTGGTGCGGTACATCTCGTCCATCTCCACGTACATGCGTTTCCATGCCGTGATGACGGGCGTCGTGAGGCATCCATTGGCGGGATCGCAGACGAAGTTCGGATCGCTGGCGAGGTTGGGGTCGGAACTGGCCTCGACCTGATAGTTGTCACCGGAGGCGTATTGCGTGGTCTTCAGAGTCGCGTCTACCGTCCCGGTCGCCGGAAGGGTGACGCTCGTCGTCTTGCCGCCTCCGGTAAGCGTACCTGCGTGGGGGTCGAGGTTGTCATCGCTCTGATGAGGTGCTCCGTAGAGCGAGCCATCAGGCGGATCGATGACCTTCAGGTAGATGACCGTGCCGGCCGGCGCGGCGCGGGGCTTGAGTGAAATCCTGATCTCTCCGTCAGCAGTCTGCCCGGAGGGGTAGGGCACGGTCCCGCCAAACGCATCGTTGTACTGATGCGTCAGGACCTTCGTGCCGGCGACGTTGAGGTCGAATTGCGGGCAGGTTGGCGGCGGCGGGTCCGTGACGGAAGCGGACTGGCTTTGCACGACGTATCCGTTCGTGCTCGAATCGAGTGCGAACACGTACACGACGTGGGTGCCGACGGAGTTGCAGCCCAGGTTGATCGTATACGTGCCACCCGCGACGCAAGGGACGGAGCAGGAAGCGCCATTGAACGTCGGATCGTCGACCGTCGCCCCGGCGCAGCACTGGCTACCCGTCAAGCCGGAGACGGTCACGATGATGACGTTGCCGTTCACAGACACCTGGGAGCTCAACGCGCACGCCGGCAGCGCTACGAGAATCGCCAGAAACTGAAGAAGCAACAGGAAGAGTGCATGGCCGATGTATTTGCTGATTCTCAATGGTTGACCTCTCGTAACGATTTCAAATCAGGGAGTGAAATGATGGTGGCTGGTACACGGCGCCGCGCGTGGTCAGTCGATTCAGCAGTGTGAATACCCGGTGTCTCTCGATCCAAGTTCCCGCTCAGTGAGAGAGCGCGTGAGGAGGGCAGGGATGCGTCACGCCACGAGATCCGGCAACACCAGCCACCATGCATGCGATGCAGGGTAAGGCAGATCCGCCACTCCGGCAATACGCCTCGAAAAAGTGTCAGTGACTTGATGGTGACGCCTCTCGAACTGTGGTAATCCAGCCACAGACCCGGAAAGGCGTCACATCGAAGGCGCACCGTCACTGACATTTTTTCGATGCGCGTCGCGATCCGTCGAAATCGGGGTATGGAAACGCTCTCGCTCGTCACTCCTAGGAAGGATGGAACTAAACCGATCCTTCGGGCGGACCTCGCCGCAGGGCTGTGGCTATACTCCTGCCATGGGTACAGCAGGTCTTCCGGGCCCGCCGGCTCCTGCGATGGCACACGCTTCCCCTGCCCGCCGTCGCGCGCGGGTCGGGCTACGAACGGGAACGGACGTTCTACCGCGCGTTCCGCCGCGTGACAGGAACGACGCCGCTGCGGTTCCGCGAGGCGGCGCTGGCGGGCACGCACCGGTCGTGCCGCTGTCCAATCGGGTGCTAGGACCGCATCCTTCGAGAGGGAGTGCTCCGAACCTAACCTGAAAGATTAGCCAGCCAGAGCGAGGATGGCGGTTCGATAGTCGTCTACCATGCCCCGCCATACCCGCCTCTCAGCGCCGCAAGGCATAATCGCCCCGCATGTCACGCGTGACGGGCATCCGCGCAACCGCCGTCGCTCTACCGTCAGTGCTGCGCCGGCCGGTCTTTTCGCTGCTCCGCTTCTTCCGGGCGCGGCTCTGCGATCTCGTCGATTTCGGGGACGCGCTCACGGGCAGCCGCGATCCGCTGCGCCCGCCGCGCCGGATGGTGATTGCTGTCGGTTCGAACTCGATCATCGGGTCCGACTACCGCCGGATCGGCGACGAATTGGTCGCGCTGCTGGTCCGCCTGGCAGACCTGCAGCCCGACGATGCCGTCCTCGAAATCGGAAGCGGAACAGGACGCATCGCCGCAAGTCTCACCACGGTTCTATCTCCGAGGGCACGTTTCGAGGGATTCGACGTCGCGGCTCCCGGAGTGGCGTGGTGCAGGGAGAACATCACCCCCCGCTACCCGCACTTTCGTTTTCAGCACGCCGACATTCTCAATTCTTCCTACAACCCGGCCGGCCGGATCCGCGCGTCCGAATTCCGCTTTCCCTACGACGACGCGACGTTTGATATCGCCATCGCCACCAGCATTTTCACGCACATGTATCGCAGCGACGCAGCGCACTACCTCACCGAGATCGCGCGCGTGCTCCGGCCGGGAGGCCGGAGCTTCATCACGCATTTTCTGTTGACGGAGCCATCCCCGGCCGCCGGCGATCGAATGATGAATTTCTTTTCGCCCGTGCCTGACGGACTCACGATCGATCCGCTCGAGCCGGAAGCCGCGATCGCGATCGACGTCAACGCTGTTCGCAGCGACTACGAGAATGCAGGCCTCGCCATCGCCGAGCCGATCCACGAGGGTTGCTGGAAAGGCGCGAACGGTCTGCATTTCCAGGACATGGTCATTGCGACTCGAACCACGGCGCGGCCTCTTCCGGGACACCCATCGAAATCCGGAACGACGGACGAACCGGCAACGTCATGATGGCGCGCCGATGCCTTGCGGTTGTGCCGCCGGCTTTCGGCCCCGGCACGATCGCGTATTCGTTGACGGATCCTGACCGGACCCTCGTCGTCACGAGGGCTTTCCCGGCGCCTACTCACCGCCGGGCCGAGATATTGACGCGATTCGCGGTTGACGGAGATGCCCGGAGCCCGGATTGCCCGGCAATAATTCTCGATGACACCGGTGTTCCACGGCTGGTACGATCACCCGCCGCGGTTTCATGCCCGCTGGGATGAGCCCGGGTCCTGTGCAGCAGGCGCACCGAACCTCGTCAGGTCCGGAAGGAAGCAGCGATAAGGTGCCACCCCTGTGTGATGCAGATCGGCCTGGGCTCTTCCGAGCGGGCGTTTTTCGTTAGACTGCGCGAACTCATGTCCTACCAGGCGCTGGCCCGCAAGTACCGCCCGCAGTCGTTCCGCGACATCATCGGCCAGGAGACGACGGTCCGGACGCTGCAGAACGCCATCGAGTCGAACCGCATCCACCACGCCTACCTTTTCTCCGGCGTGCGCGGCGTGGGGAAGACGACCGGGGCGCGCATCCTGGCCAAGGCTTTGAACTGCGAAAAGGGCCCGGCCAAGGAGCCCTGCAACGAGTGCGTCATCTGCCGCGAGATCACCGAGGGGATCGACCTCGACGTAAGGGAGATCGACGCCGCGACGTACACCGGCGTCGACAACGTCCGCGAGCTGCGCGACGTCACGCAGTTCCAGCCGGCGCGCGACCGCTACCGCATCTTCATCGTCGACGAAGCGCACATGCTCTCGACGGCGTCGTGGAACGCGCTCCTCAAGCTGATCGAAGAGCCGCCGCCGCACGTGATCTTCATGTTCGCCACGACGGAGA
>CAZYTO010000324.1:0-5671 GCA_964650405.1 uncultured Thermoanaerobaculia bacterium
CCCCCTCAGAGGCAACCACAGTCACCGACACCGGAATGCACCAGCAGGGCCGAATGGTGCCGCGCGTGTGATGTCCCCAGCCGCAGCATGTCGAGCAGGCGCAGCGGACCGAAGTAAGGGTGCTGGACGCGCGCTCCCGGATGGTTCGACGCGACGAGTACTTCGATGCACTTCGCGGCGCGCGACCGCAGCAGCTCTTCGACGGCGGCGCGGTCCCGCGGCTCGCGGAGGGGACGCATCTCCCGCGGCGCGGGGACACCTTCCCGAAAGACGTTCGTGCGGAGGATTCTCGGGAGCATGAAGGTCCGGAGCACGAGCTGCCGCATGCGTCCGAGGCGCGCCTTCGGCGGCTTGCCGCTCAGAGCGTCGATGACCATCTGGTACGACAATCCGACGTGCTCGACGTGCTGCGCCGGCGACCACTTGCCCTCGGCGTAGGCGAGATTCCACTGCGCATCGGGCACCCGGCGCGACGCGGCAACACAGGCCTCGATCGCGGCCTCGTGCTCGGCGACGGCCTGCTGCCAGTCCTTTGTGAGCATCAAAGCTACAGTACGATCCGCAGCGGCTGTTCGATGTATTGCCTGAAAGTTTTCAGGTATTCGGCTCCGGCCGCGCCGTCCACCACCCGGTGGTCGCACGACATCGTGACCTTCATCCGGTCCCGGATGACGACCTGCCGGTCGGCAGTGACGACCGGCTGCGGGCCGGCCGCGCCGATGGCGAGGATGGCCACGTTCGGCGGATTGATGATGGCCGTGAACTCCTCGATCCCCCACGCTCCGAGGTTGGAGATGGTGAACGTCGAGCCCTGGTACTCGGCCGGCAGCAGCTTGCGGTTCTTGGCCTTCTCGGCGAGCACGCGCACCTCGGACGCGATGTCGATGACGGACTTCTGATCGGCATCCCGGACGACGGGCGTGATCAATCCCTCGCCGGTCGAGACGGCCACGCCGATGTGGATCCCGCCATGCTGGGAGATCGCATCATCGCCCCACGACGCGTTCACGTTGGGGTGATGGCGCAGGGCCAGCGCCGCCGCGCGGAGAATGAAGTCGTTGAGGCTGATCTTCGCCCCGTGGATCTCGTTGAGCTGCACCCGCAGGGCCAGCAGGTTCGTCACGTCCAGGTCGACGGTGAGATAGAAGTGCGGGATCGGTCCGGTCGATTCGCCGAGACGCTTGGCAATCGTCCGCCGCATCGCCGTGAGGGGAATCTGCTGGTCTTTGAGGGCGGGAACGGGCAGAGTAGCGGGCATGGCGCCAGCGGTGCGCTGCGCCGCGCCACCCTGTGCGCCTCGGATGTCATTCGCCACCACCCTCCCGCCCGGACCGCTTCCCTGCACCTGCTCGATGTTCACGCCCATGTCGCGGGCCATGCGGCGCGCCAGCGGCGACGAGCGGCGACGCTCTCCCTCCGCCGGTTGAGCGACCGGGGCGACGTTCGGCTGCGCTGCGGCGCGGTCGATGCGCGGGCCCTTCATTTCGATGGCCTCCGCGTATTCGCCCGTCGTCCGCTTGATGGAGTCTTTCCTGTCGGTCGCCCGGCGCTGCTGCTCGCCAGCCTCGGCGGCGGGAGGTTCCGCGGAGTTCGCCGGCGTCTTCGGTGCGCCGGCCGCGCCGGCGCCCGCTCCGTCACCGCCGATGGTGGCGAGCACGCCGCCCACGGGAACCATCTCCCCTTCCTTCGCCTTGTGCTCGCCAAGGGGGCCGTCGGCCTCCGCTTCGAGATCGAGATTCACCTTGTCCGTCTCGATCTCGAGCACCGGCTCGCCCTTCTTCACCACGTCTCCCGGCTGCTTGTACCAGCGGACGACCTTCCCCTCGGTCATTGCATCGCCCATCTTGGGCATGATGATTTCGGCCATAGTCAGTCCTGAGTGCTGAGTCCTGAGTGCTGAGTCCTGAGTCCGCGCCGAGTCCCCTCAGGACGCAGCACTCAGGACTCAGCACCTAGGATGCGTACATCACTTTCTTCACGGCGGCCATGACGTGCTCTTCGTGCGGCGTGGCCAGCAATTCGAGGTTGCGCGCGTACGGCATGGGCACGTCCTCCCCTGTCACGCGCAGCACCGGCGCATCGAGCTCGTCGAAGACGTGCTCGGTCACACTCTGGGCGATCTCGGCGGCCGCACCGAACGGCTTCCACTGCTCCTGCACCACGACGCAGCGGTGCGTCCTCGTGACGGATGCGTACACCGGCTCCATGTCGAGCGGACGGAGCGTACGAAGGTCGATGACCTCGCACTCGATGCCGTCCTGGGCGAGTTTCTCGGCGGCGATGAGCGAGAGCTGCAGCATGCGCGAGTACGACACGATCGTGACGTCGCGCCCCTCGCGCGCCACGCGGGACTCACCGAAGGGCACGGTGAAGTCGGGATCGTCCGGCACTTCGCCTTTCATCCCATAGAGTGCCGCACTCTCCAGGAAGATCACCGGGTCCTTGCCGCGGATGGCCTGCTTGAGCATTCCCTTGGCGTCGGCGGGTGTGCCGGGGGCGGCCACGACGATGCCGGGGAAGTGTGCATAGAACGACTCGAAAGACTGGGAGTGCTGTGCGGAGAGCTGCACGCCCGCGCCCTGCGGTCCGCGGATGACCATCGGCACGTCGACCTGCCCGCCACTGAAGTAGCGCACCTTCGCGGCGTGGTTGAGGATCTGGTCGGCGGCCACGATGGCGAAGTTCATCGTCATCATCTCCACGATGGGGCGGAGGCCGAGCATGGCCATGCCCACCGCCGTGCCGGCCATCCCCGCCTCGGCGATGGGCGTGTCGATGACCCGCTTCGGGCCGTACTTCTTGAGCATGCCCGCGGTGATGCGGAACGTGCCTTCGTAGACGCCGATGTCCTCTCCCATGATGAGGACATTGGGGTCACGGTCCATCTCTTCCATCATCGCGTCGCGGATCGCGTCGCGGTAAGACTTCTCAGGCATGTCGTCGTTCTCGTTCTCGGCTCATCGGTGCGGCTGACGGCAACCGATCATTCTCAGGAAACTTCGTCTTCGCTTACCGGCCGCGGTCCGTGCTCGGCCACCACGTTCGTGAACAGCTCGGACGCCTCGGGCACGGCACTTTCCTCGGCGAACCGGACTGCCTCGGCCGCCTGCTCGAGTGCCCGTTCATCCATCTTCTTCACGTCGTCATCGGTCAGTCCGCATACCTCGGCCAGGCGGTTGCGCAGGATGAGGATCGGATCGCGATGCTTGTGCTGCTCGACTTCGTCTTTCGACCGGTACGGCTGGAGGATGTCCGCCGCGCCATGGCCGGAGAACCGATAGGTCACAGCCTCGATACAGTACGGCCTGCCGGTCTCGCGCACCTGCCGCACCACGCGGTCGGCCACTCCGCGCACGGCGAAGACGTCTTGTCCGTCGACCTTCTCCGCCGGGATGTTGTACGCGCGGACGCGCTGGGAAAGATCCGTGAGCGCCGAGTGCCGGTCCACCGAGGTACCCATGGCGTAGCCGTTGTTCTCGATGATGAACACGATCGGGCACACCCCGTCCTTCCCCCACAGGCCGGCCATGTTCATCGCCTCGTGGAACGAGCCGATATTCATCGCGCCGTCGCCGAAGTAACAGACGGCGATGCGCTCGGTCGCGCGGTAGCGGAGGGCATAGGCCGCGCCGACGGCCAGGGTGAGGTGGCCTCCGACGATTCCGTAGCCGCCGTAGAAGCCGTGCGGCACGTCGAAGAGGTGCATCGATCCGCCCTTGCCGTGGGAGATGCCGGCGGCCTTCCCAAAGAGCTCCGCCATCACCCTTTTCGGATCGGACCCAAGGGCCAGAGCGTGGGCGTGGTCGCGATAGCCGGAGAAGACGATGTCATCCTTCCGGATCGCGGTGAGGATGCCGGAGGCAACCGCCTCCTGGCCGCTGTAGACGTGGAGATATCCGCCGATCTTGCCCTTGCGGAACTCGCGCTCCGTGGCCTCTTCGAAGCGCCGGATGGTGATCATCTGCCGGAGGATGTCGTTCCACTCCGGCGCACAGACCGCTTCGTCGATCGTCGCGGTCGCTGCCTGTTGTTTTTGCTTGGCCATCTCTGCTGTTTTACGTGATGCACGCGTCGCGCCGCGGCAGGGGGCGGATTCTACAACACGGCGTCTCCCGAGGATCTTTAGACGGCGGGCCTTGCATACGTTCTACGCCGCCGCAGTTTGTGCGGCCGGCGGCAGTCCCTGATCGAGGTCGGTGCGGCGCGCGATGAAGATCAGCGCAATCAGCGCCAGGACTGCGCCGTTCGCGACGAGGGCCACGGTGATCGACCAGCGCTGGGCGACGAAGCCGGCCATGAGGTTGCCGAGCGGCATGCCGCCGCGGAAGGCCAGCATGAAGATGGACATGACCCGGCCGCGCATGGCGTCGCTGGTGGTGAGCTGCACGAGGGAGCTGTACATCGAGATCACGCCCACGATGCACGCCCCGGCCAGGAAGCCGATGACGGCCGTGGCGTAGATGTTGCGCGAGATGCCGAAGCCGGCCAGGGTCACGGCGAAGGCGAGCTGCAGCATCAGGGCGAGCTTCCCCTTCTTGGCCACGTAGCCGGCCGAGGCCACGAAGAGGGCGCCGGCGACCGACCCTACGCCGTAGTCGGCCTGCATGATCGACAGGCCGCGCGGCCCCAGGCCGAAAATCCGGTCGGTCACGACCGGAAGTAGCGTGAACAGCGGCATGCCGAGGAACGTGCCTGCGAACGAGAGGAACGTCAGCAGTTGCAGTGACGGCCTCTCCCGCACGAAGCGAAAGCCCTCGCGCATCTCGTCCAGCACGCTGCGGGAGTGGTCGACCTGCTCGTGCACCGGGGGGACGCGGATGATCGAGATGGTGATGATGACGGCCACGAACGAGAGGGCGTTGAGGCCGAAACACGCTGCCGGACCGAGGGCCGCGAAGGCGAAGCCGCCAAGGGCCGGGCCGATGACCCGGGCCAGGTTGAACTGCATGGAGTTCATGGCCACGGCGTTCGGCACGTCCTCTCGCTTCACCAGCAGCGGCAGCAGCGTGATGTAGGCCGGCCCGCTGAACGACTGCGCGCTTCCGGTCAGAAACGAGAGGAGGAAGATGTGCCAGATCCGGACCGTCTTCGTGTAGACGAGAACGGTCAGGACCACCGCGAAGGTCATCTGCATCCACTGCGAGATGAGCATGACCTTGCGGCGCTCGAACCGGTCGGCGATGACGCCGCCGAAGAGCGAGAAGATGAGCATGGGGCCCGTGGCCAGGAAGCCGTCCACGCCCAGGAGCAATGCCGAGCCGGTCAGCGTGTAGACCAGCCAGGCCTGCGCGTAGGTCTGCATGAACGTGCCGGTGGTCGACGTGAAGGCGCCGAGCCACAGCAGGCGGAAGTCTCGATAGGCCAGGGCGCTGAACGTCCGCTGCAACCGGGTGGGCTGCGGCTGGGCCCGAGCCTCCGACTCGAGTGACTGTTCCTCAGGGAGCGAGGAGCTCATCGGGCGATCCGCAACCTCGCGTGCGTGCCGGTCGTGTGGGCATGACAGATGGCGACGGCCAGGGCGTCGGAGGCATCGGCGGACATCACGAGCGCGGCGCAGCCCGGAATGATCATCCGCACGAGCTTTGCCACCTGCTCCTTCTCGGCGGCGCCGTACCCTGCCACGGCGCTCTTGACCGATCGCGGCGAATACTCGAAGAGGGGAAGCTGGGCC
>CAZYTO010000325.1:0-5664 GCA_964650405.1 uncultured Thermoanaerobaculia bacterium
CACGGTCCTCGGCAACCTGGTCGTGGCCGCGCGCCGGTCCGGGCTGTCGCGGACGGCGGCGCTGGAATGCTCGCGCGACATGCTCAAGCGCTTCGGTCTCGAGCAGTACGCCAGCCGCTATCCCGTGCAGATGTCCGGCGGCCAGCGCCAGCGCGTGGCCATCGCCCAGCAGTTCGTCTGCAGCCAGCACTATCTCTTGATGGACGAACCCTTCTCCGGTCTCGATCCGCTGGCCGTGGAGAACGTCTGCAAGCTCGTCACGGAAGTGGCGAACCTCCACGACCTCAATACGATCATCGTCGTGACCCACAACATCGAAGCGGCCCTGCAGGTGGCCGACACGGTGATCATCCTGGGCCGCGACCGCAACGAGGCCGGAGAGCCCGTCCCGGGCGCCCGGGTCCAGGAGAACATCGACCTGATCGAGGCGGGCCTGACGTGGAGAGAGGGGATCAACTCCACGCCGGAGTTCGTCGAGGTCGAACGCAGAATCCGGGAGCGGTTTCGGACGCTCTGACAGTGCCGAGTGCCGAGGGGGCATGAGGCATGAGGAATGCCGGGAACAAAGAATCTCCTCGGTGCAGGTGACGGCAGTGAAGTGAGAGTGCCCGCAGCTTCGCAACACACCAAGCCATAGCCTTCTCCCCACATCGTCGCGACGAGCGAACGTGGATCCCAAAGGCATCGGGGAGAAGGTGCCGAAGGCGGATGAGGGGTGTCTGGCCTCATGCCCCCCGCCCCTCGGCACTCGGCACTCGGCACTCGTAGCGTGTTTTTTCCCCACCCACCCATGTCGCCCTCCCTACCCGTTGGCGCGGGGCGGGAACGGGAGGGGATGCGTAGATTGACACGCATGGACGAACGCGCAACGGAGCGAGTGACAGCGATCACCCTGGGCGGTGACGAAGGCTCCTCTCGCAGCGCGATGCTTGGCCCTACCTTTTGTGACGAGAGCGGTCCACGGGTCAACTAACGAGGAGGCGAACCATGCCGTCACCCTACAACCTCGACATTCAGCACAACTGCACGGACTGCACCGTTCGCAAGGAGCGGCTCTTCTGCAACATGTCGAACGACACGATCGCGGCCATGGACTCGGTGAAGTTCACCAGCGTCTATCCGAAGGGATCGCTGCTCTTCGTGGAGGGGGAGAGCCCGCGCGGGGTGTTCGTTCTCTGCAGCGGGCGCGCCAAGCTCACCACCTCCTCGACGGAAGGGAAGACGCTCATCGTCAAGATCGCGGAGCCCGGCGAGGTTCTCGGCGCCAGTGCCACGATTCTTGGCAAAGCGTACGAAGTGTCGGCCGAGACCATCGAGCCGGCACAGCTCAATTTCATCAAGCGCGAGGATTTCCTCAAGCTCCTCAACAGCCATGCCGACGCCTGCATGCACACGGCCCAGCAGCTCAGCGAGAAGTACCACTCCGCCCAGCGCGAGATCCGCTCGCTCGGGCTCTCCCAGACGACGTCCGAGAAGCTAGCCAAGCTGCTGCTCGACTGGTGCGACCGCTCCGGCGAGGAGACGCCGCGCGGCACGCGCCTCAAGGTCCTCCTCACGCACGAGGAGATCGGACAGATGATCGGCACGACCCGCGAGACCGTCACCCGGCTGCTCAGCGACTTCAAGCGCCGCCAGATCATCGACGTGAAGGGCTCCAGCGTGTTCGTTCGCCAGCGCGGCGAGCTGGAGTCGCTGGTGAGTATCTAGAGTCGCCGATTCGCCTATTCGCTTATTCGCATATTCGCTTATTCGCATATTCGCCTATTCGCATATTCGCTTATTCGCATATTCGCTGATTCGCCGATCGCTTTGCTGGTTGCTGATGGGTGGCAGCACGGTTGGTCCGACCGCCGCCGCTGTATCCGTGCGCCTGCATAAGACAGCGTTGCGTCCCCCTTCTCGCCGCTCGCCGTCTTCCGCTCGCCGTCGCCTGAGATCGCGCACACCTCTTCGGGTATCCGCGGTCACAGCCCGGATTTCGCTCCACCCGTAACTTCGGGCACGGGTGAGCGAATATGAAGACCGAAACAGCCGTCGGGGCCTCCATTGCATCAGTCGAGAAGCTGCAACGCGTCATCCCCGGTGACGTGCTCTTCCGCGAAGGCGAAACGGCCGGCGGCGTCTATGTGCTTCACGAAGGCGGCGTCGACCTGATCTTCTCCGCGCGGACCGGCGACGCCAAGCCGCTGATGTTCGTCGAGCCGGGACAGATCCTCGGACTCAGCGAGGTCGTGACCGGACACCGTCACGACGCCACCGCCACCGCCCGCACCCGTTGCCTGGTCGGCTTTGTCCCGTCCCACGATCTCCTGCGCATCCTCGAGGGCAACACCGCCGCCTGGTTCAGCGTCCTTCAGCTCCTCAGCCGCGATCTCAATGCGTGCTGGCAGTGCATGCGACGACTGGGCGCGCCCTGCCGCGGGGAAGCGAGGATGGCGAAGACCGCGTGAGAGGGAAGGGCGAAGGAGGAATGGCGAAGGGCGAAGGTGGGGCGGATAAGGTCAAACGGCGGTGTTGAAGGCGAATGTTGAAATGAGAAGTGTTGATCGAGAACGGGCCGGAAAAGGCACGCTGTCGTCCTTTTTCCATTCCACATTCAGAATTCACCATTCGCCGTTCATCGTTCACTCGGCCTCCGTGAGGTTCGTGGTCAGGAAAGGACAGAAGCAGGACACGAATTGCTCCTAGGCCGTTCGCCTCTCATTCATCCCTCGCCCTTCCCCCTCGCCCTTCATCCTTCATCCTTCGCCCTTCCTGTGATTCCCATCACCTCCTCGGGTGACCTCAGCGCTCGTGCCCAACTGCCTCCCGCCCTACATTCGTTCCCGAGGAGGATTCCCCATGTCCGTCATCGACGAGCTCCCTTCCGTTGCGGCCCTTGCCCACGACGTTCCGGCCCGCACGGAGATGCTGGACGGGAACGAGGCGGTGGCGAAGGTGGCCTATGCCCTGAACGAGGTCATCGCCATCTATCCCATCACCCCCGCGTCCAACATGGGGGAGTGGGCGGACGCCTGGGCGGCGCAGAAGCGGACGAACCTGTGGGGGACGGTGCCGAGCGTGGTGGAGATGCAGAGCGAGGCCGGCGCGGCCGGGGCGGTGCACGGCGCGCTGCAGACCGGCTCCCTGGCCACGACCTTCACGGCGTCGCAGGGCCTTCTGCTGATGATCCCGAACATGTACAAGATCGCCGGCGAGCTGACGCCCGCGGTCTTCCACGTCGCGGCGCGGGCAGTGGCCACGCACGCCCTGTCGATCTTCGGCGATCACAGTGACGTCATGGCCGCGCGCTCCACCGGCTGGGCCATGTTCTGCTCGGCCAGCGTTCAGGAGGCGCACGACTTCGCCCTGATCGCGCAGGCGGCGACGCTGGAATCGCGCATCCCCTTCCTCCACTTCTTCGACGGCTTCCGCACCTCGCACGAGATCGCCAACGTCCACGTCCTGAGCGATGACCAGTTGCGGGCCATGATCGACCTGGAGCTGGTCTTCGATCACCGCGCCCGGGCTCTCACGCCTGACCACCCGGTGCTGCGCGGCACGGCCCAGAACCCCGACGTCTTCTTCCAGTCGCGCGAGCGGGCCAATCCGTTCTACCGCGACTGCGCCACCATCGTGGCGGAACAACTGGAGCGCTTCGCGCGCGTCACAGGCCGCAGCTACAAGGCCTACGAGTACTTCGGCGCACCGGACGCCACGCGGGTGATCGTGGCTATGGGAAGCGCCTGCGAGACGCTGCACGAGACCGTCGAAGCGCTGACGGCGGCAGGGGAGCGGGTGGGCGTGCTCAAGGTCCGGCTCTACCGGCCGTTCGACGCCCGGCACTTCGTCGACGCCATTCCCATGAGCGCGGAGCGCATCGCCGTGCTGGACCGCTGCAAGGAGCCGGGCGCCGGCGGCGAGCCGCTGTTTCTCGACGTCCTGGCCGCGCTGCACGAGCGCGAGCGGACGGAGGTCCGCGTCATCGGAGGCCGCTTCGGCCTCTCCTCCAAGGAATTCACGCCGGCCATGGCCAAGGGCGTGTTTGATCACCTCCGCGCGCCGGCGCTGAAGAATCACTTCACGGTCGGCATCGTCGACGACGTGACGTTCCTCAGCCTCGACTACGATCCGTCGTTCTCCACCGAGCCGCCCGACGTGGTCCGGGCCATGTTCTACGGCCTCGGCTCCGACGGCACCGTGGGGGCGAACAAGAATTCCTGCAAGATCATCGGCGAGTCGGGCCAGCACTGCGCCCAGGGCTACTTCGTCTACGACTCGAAGAAGGCCGGCGCCGTCACGGTGTCGCACCTTCGCTTCGGCCCGCGGCCCATCCGGTCCACCTACCTGATCGACCGCGCCAATTTCATCGCCTGCCACCAGCCGCAGTTCCTCGACCGCTACGACATGCTCCGCGACCTCGAAGAGGGAGGCACGTTTCTCATCAACGCGCCCCTGACCGCGTTCGCGCAATTGCCGGCCCGGGTGCAACTGCGGCTGGTGGAGAAGCGGGCCCGCTGCTTCGCCATCGACGCCAGCCGCGTGGCCCGCGAGTGCGGCCTCGGCAAACGGACGAACACGATCATGCAGGCCGCCTTCTTCGCCCTGGCCAACGTCCTGCCCCAGGACCAGGCCCTGGCCGGGATCCGCGACGCCATCGTGGCCACGTACAGGAAGAAGGGCGATGCCGTCGTGACGAAGAACCTGCAAGCCGTCGATGCGGCGCTGGAGAACCTGAAGGAGATCGCCCTCGGCACCCCTGCAACCCTGCAATCAGCCGGCGCGGCAGGCGAGCCATCCCGCGAGCTTTCCGCCATTTTCGACATCATCGCCGGCCATGGCGAGGAGCTCCCCGTGAGCGCCATGCCGTGCGACGGCACATTCCCCACGGCCACGGCCCACTTCGAGAAGCGCAATCTGGCCAGCGAGCTGCCGGTGTGGGACACGGTGGCCTGCATCCAGTGCGGCAAGTGCGCCCTGGTCTGCCCGCATGCCGCCATCCGCATCAAGGCCTACGACGAGCTGGCGCTGGCCGGCGCGCCGGAGACGTTCAAGTCTCTCAAGCCGATGCACAAGGACTGGGCGGGGATGCTTTACACGATCCAGGTGGCGCCGGAGGACTGCACCGGGTGCGGCGTGTGCGTCGACGTGTGCCCGGCGAAATCGAAGAGCGTCCCCGATCGCAAGGCGCTGTACATGGAGCCCCAGGCGCCGCTGGTCGAGGCGGAGAAGGAGAACTGGGATTTCTTCCTTCGCATCGCCGATCCCGACCGGCGCACGCTCAATCCGGCCCTCATCCGCCACCAGCAGCTTCAACGGCCTCTCTTCGAGTTCAGCGGAGCCTGCGCCGGCTGCGGCGAGACGCCGTACCTCAAGATGATGTCGCAGCTCTTCGGCGACCGCGTGGTGGTGGCCAATGCCACCGGCTGCTCGTCGATCTACGGAGGGAACCTTCCCACCACGCCGTGGTGCTCGAATGCCGACGGGCGCGGTCCGGCCTGGGCGAACTCGCTGTTCGAGGACAACGCCGAGTTCGGCCTCGGCTTCCGCCTCTCCATCGACAAGCAGCGCGGGTATGCACGCGAGCTCCTGGCCCGCCTCGGCGGCACCGTTGGCGAGGCCCTGGTGCAGGAAGTCCTCGACTGTCCGCAGCACGACGAAGCGGAGAACCTCGAACAGCCGCCC
>CAZYTO010000326.1:0-5636 GCA_964650405.1 uncultured Thermoanaerobaculia bacterium
GCCGTCCGCCGTCAGCGCCGCGGCCGGAGGGCCCGCCTCCAGGCCCTCCAGGGCCGCCTTCGCAACCCGCTTGCCGATGCCCGCCCACCAGGCGAAATCGTCAACATGCGTACTACCGCTCCAGGTCACGAAGCGCTCGGCCAGGGCGCGATCGAGATTGTCCGGCGGCGGCCCGGCCTTCGCTTCCGGGACCCGGTAGAAGTGCAGTTTGCCGTCCAGCCGGCGCTCCTCGGCCAGGCGGATGACGCGGCCCTCGAGCTGGAGCAGCCGCAGCGCCACCGGCAGCGTCGTGGCGAAGCCGAGCTGCTTGCCGGCGTCGCCGAGGTCGCGGATCAGCTTCGCCGGCACATCGCGGCGGAGCTGATCGGCCGAGCGGGTGCCCGCGCCCAAGGCCACGAGCACACGGTCCGCCAGCGTCTCCAGCTCCTGCCGGGTCACGCCGAGCTTCTCCAGCTTCCGCAGCCATTCCGCGAAGGCCCGCCTCCCTGCGCTCAGGGCCACGGCCAGGTCGGCCCGCGGTACGAGCATCGTCGAGCTCCGCACGCACGGCACCTCGAACAGCTCGAGACGGCGGAAGACGACGTCGTCGACCTCCTGGCGCCGCAGTTGCGGCAGGCGCGCCTTCAGCGAGAGGTAGGGCCCCGTCCCTCCCGCGGAGTGCATCCACCCGTGCGCGCGAAAGACCGCGTCTATCCTGAGCGCGGGCGGGTGGTCGGGCGGGAGCGAAGGATCAAAGCGTGGCATACCCGGAAGCTTAGTCGTGTGAGATAGCCGTCGACACTCACTGCCGTGCCGCGTTCTGATCCTTCGCTCCCGCCCGACCTCCGCCCGCGCTCAGGATAGAGGTGGCAGCATCGCGTGCTCACGAAAGAGCCGGCAGCTTCGTCTTCGTGCCTAGCACGGCGGCGAAGAGGTCCCCGACTTTGGCCAAGCGGCTGGGCATGGTCCGCAGGGTGAACCTGGACGGGTCGAGTTTCTTCGTCACCTCTTCCCACTTCAACGGCGCGGACACCGGGGCGCCGTCGATGGCCCGAAGGGAGTACGGGGCGACCAGCGTCTTCCCGTATGCGTTCTGCATGCAGTCGAGATATAGCCTCCCCTTCCGCTGATCGAGAGAGCGCTCCATCGTCATCCACGGCACCTCCCCTGCCAGCGCGCCGCCGATGGAACAGGCGAAGGCGTTGGCCTCCTCGTGCGAATAGCCGGGCGCGAGCGGCACGAAGATGTGGATGCCGCGCTTGCCCGAGGTCTTCGGCACGCTCGGAACGTCGAGGTGCTCCAGCAGGCCGCGCATGATGATGGCTGCGTCGATGGCCTGGTCCACGCCCTTCCCCTTGGCCGGATCGAGGTCGAACACCAGCCAGTCCGGCTCGTCGAGCGAGCCTGCCCGCGACGACCACATATGGATGGTCAGCACCGACATCTGCGCCAGCCAACGCAGCGCCTCGGGCGAGTCCGCCACGAGATGCTTGACCGTGGTGCGGCTGGAGGTCCGCGTCGGGGTGGCCACGGTGGTCAGCCACGGCGGCGCCTCCTTGCCGAGGTGCTGGTGAAACCAGGAAGGGGCCTGGATGCCCTGGTTCCAATGCTCGAGCGAGAGCGGGCGATCGCGGAGCGTCCGCAGCAGCGGCTCGGCCACGGCGGCGTAGTACTCGGCCACGTCCTGCTTGGTGATGCCGTCCTTCGGGAAGAGGAGGCGGTCGGGATGAGTGAGCGTCACCTGCGGGAGGGCGGCGGCTCGGGCGGGATGGGCCGCAGATTTCCCCGCAGGCTTCGCGTCGCTTGATTGCTTGGATACGCGCGACCCCTTGGAGGGCTTTGATGCTTTCGATATGGTTGACGCCTTCTTCGCCTTCGACCCTTTCGCTGTCTTCTCCGGTTCCGCGGCCTGGGGCGCGTCCGGCCCTGCGTCCTTGGTTGGGCGTTCTCGCACGACTTCCTCCACGCGTTTGTCCTCGCGGATGCCGAGGAGTGACGGATGCCGCAGACGGTTGTCGGCCGTCCACTCGGTGAACGACACCTGCACGACGTAGCGCGGCACGACCCAGGTCGCGGTTCTCTCGCGCGGCGTGTCGATTGCGGGCGAGGCCGCCACGACGTCCTTCGACAGCAGGTCCTTCCACCACACGCGCTGGTTGTAGGTGAAGCCGGTGCCGACCTTGCCGGCATAGCGCAGCGCGCCGCGGTCGTGGACGGCGAGATGGAGCGCGCCGATCTCCTTCGAGGAGTGCATCGAGGGATTCCAGCCGATGACGGCGAGCTCCTGCTCGTTGTGCACCTTGATCTTCAGCCACTCGCGCGAGCGGCGCGGCTCGTACACCGACGTGCGCTTCTTGGCCAGGATCCCCTCCGCGCCGTCGCGTTTGGCCCGCGCCAGTGCCTCCGCACCCGGCGGATCGAGCTGCTCGGAGATCCGGACCCCGGCCGGAGCCCTGCGCAGGACCGTGGTCAGGATCCTGCGGCGTTCGTCGTACGTCCGCCGGCGGAGGTCCTCGCCGTCACGCCAGAGGATGTCGAAGACGATCAGCACTTCCCGGGCGCTCTGCTGCAGGAGCTGAAAGCGCGCCGTCCCCTCATCGTCGAGGGCCACGATCTCGCCGTCCAGCACAACCTCCCTTTCCTTCAGCTTGGAGAGCGCTTCCGCGCTGCGCGGAAAGCGGGTGGAGAGGTCGATCTCGTTGCGGCTCCACATGGCCAGGCTCCCGGCGGAGATCGCCGCAAGGCAGCGGAAGCCGTCGTACTTCAGCTCGTATGCCCAGCCGCCGTCGCTCGCCGGCGGTTCCTCTGCCAGCGTCGCCAGCATGGGCGGATAGAGCTTCCGCAGGAGGCTTTCCGGAGAGGGGGCCGGCGACGGTTTCTTTACGGGCATGCGTTGGCGGACGCGATTGTCCATCCTCCTGGAGCGTGATGGTGATACGACCGCGCGGATGGCATTTCAGCCGATCGGCCGGAGGATCTTCAGCCAGCACTCGTCGCGGCCGACGAACTCCACGGCTCCGGCCCTCTGCCACGACTCGAGGCGCTGGCGCACGCGCGGGTGGTTGAGCTGGCGATCGTCGCCGAGCATCGACGTGAAGAGCGCCCGCGGCACGTCGGTCTGCCCGCGGCCGCGAAGCCGCTCGATGCCCACCTGCAATGCGTCGAGCCGAAACTCGACGTCCTCGTCGAGCAATGCCGTCGCTCCCTTCGCCGCGGCGCCGGCGGCATTCATCTCCAGGAACGTCTCGAACTCCAGCGGACGATAGTCCTTCACCAGTTGGAGGCGCGGATCCTCGCGCGGCAACTCGTCCGCGAGAATCAGGCCGGGGATCTCCGTGCCGACACCGTCGATCTCCCAGCCGATCCAACGCTCCTTCCCCAGGAGCGCTATGCGCTGGATGTAGCGGGCCATGGGCATAAGAAGAGTAGCAATGATTGGCCACGAAGGAGCCGTCACACAACCGTAACAGGATTCCAAAAGCTGAGGTTGTCTACGTGAATGTCTTCCCGCAACGGCATGCCATTCACGTTCCGAGCGATCGTCCCGCAAGGATTGTGCTCATGGACTGCTGCGCGGGAAGGCACAACGAACGTGAGGGGAGCGGCGGGCGGGGGGACGATCCCCGCTCCGCCGCTCGATTCACGGCACTCCGCGACCGCTCGCCGCTCGCCGGTTTCCCGCTCGCCCCTCGGTTCCGAAGATGGGTGGGTGGGTGGACTCGATACATGGAACCACACGCGGAGAAGCACGGAGCACACCCTCTCCCCGCGGGAGAGGGTCGGTCCTGGAGCGCGGCACTTCCACGCGAAGTGAATAAGTTCCGCAGCCGTCAGCGCGGAAGGACCGGCGTGAGGGGTTTCCTGCCCTTCTTTCGCGTACCACAGGGGAGACTTCGATACAGAACCATCGAACCGTTGAGTGGCATGAGCGCCCATGAAAGCCTTGCCCCCTCACCCCGCCGCTGCGCTGATTGTTCGCCGATGATTCAGTGCATGGCGATAGGCGCTCCGCGGCGACCCTCTCCCGGTGGGAGAGGGTGTCTTCTCGGTGCCTTGTCGCAACGGCGTGACCAAGCCGCTCGATTCACGGCGCCCGAGCGCCCGCTCGCTGCTCGCCCGTCTCCCGCTCGCCCGGTTGCCGCTCGCCCCTCTCCCGCCCCCGGCTCGCTCGTGTAGTAGACCGTGTAGTTGCGCAGCTCCGCCACGACCCGATAGCGCTGCCGCAACAGCGCGAGCAGCTCCGGCAGCTCCGGCATCGGGTCGCCGTTGATCTGCAGCCGCTTCTTGACGATCGCCCAGCGCACGTGGCGCGCAACGGCCAGGGCGGCAATCTCGTGCGGCGTGTACGGATTGACCGTGTGGTCGAACATGAGCACCGGAAAGCGCGGCCGGCGGCCGGTGGCGAAGTGGAAGAGATCTTCCCCCGGCACGGCCAGAATGGCGTCGTCCTGGGGAATGTGGCGGCCGCTCCACGCCACCAGCTCTTCGAAGTCGGGCAGCCACGGCCCGCGGACGACCATGCCCCGCAAGGCCGGGAGCGCGCTGTGGTGCGGCTCCCCTTCGGCGACCTTCGCGTAGGTGAGACGCTCGTTCTGCGCGACATAAAGCCAGCCGTGATGCAGCATCACCAGGGCCACGACGATGGCCGGCACGAGCGGCGCATCGAGCTCGCGCCAGACCACCGCCAGCAGCAGCACCAGCAGGGGCCAGATGCCGTACGTCGAGCCCCACGTGCTCTGCGAGAGGAAGGCACCGAGAATCGCGGCGATGACGAAGAGGGAGAAGGTGGTCCGCGTGCGGACCGCGACGACGAGCGCCAGTACGATCAGGAGCGGCCAGAGACGGAGGAAGTTGATCTGGTGCTCGACGGGATCGTCTGTGATGAAGAGCCGCCACTCGCTCCAGAGCCACGGCACGACGATGAGCCAGCGCGCCCGGCGGACGAACAAGGCCACAACCGCGACGGCGAGCCACCACCACAACGTGGAGTCGTCGAAGATCGTCAGTTGCTGCGAGAGCGGAGGCAGGCGCCGCTCGGCTGCGAACCGGATCGTCCAGTGCAGGTAGTTGTCGAGCCCGCACCACGCCGCGATCCCGGCCGCAAGCGTCGCCGTGCCGAGGACCAGCCCGGCCGCGGAGCGCCAGGAGCGCTCGAGGAGGAACAGCAGCAGCGCCGCGGCGGCGAAGGCCAGGCCGATGTTCTGCTTGGCGATCAGCGGAAGGGCGCAGGCCGCGCCGAGCAGCACGGAGCCTGTCGCATGGTGCGCTCGCCCGTCCTCCCCCGCTCGCCGCTCGCCATCTCCCGCTCGCCATCCCCTTACCATCCAATGACACAACACGATCAACATCAGCCCCGTATCAGGGTCATAAAACGGATTCGGGATGATGCAGTAGACGCCGAGGAGCACGAGGGGCGAGGTCAGGGCCAGGGCGGCGGGGAACGGAACGAAGCGGCGCACGATGCGATATGCGAGCGCCGTTGCAAGAGCGCAGGCCAGAGCGGCATAGGCCACGTGGTGCCAGTAGACGCGGCCGAAGAGACGGATCAACAGGGCCTGGAGGGAGAACGTCAGCGGCGCGTACGGAAACGGAAAGTCGCGATAGGGAACATCGCCGCCGGCGATGCGCGTGGCATTCTCGAGAACGTACCCCGCCAC
>CAZYTO010000327.1:0-5620 GCA_964650405.1 uncultured Thermoanaerobaculia bacterium
GGAGGGCGATGGCAATGTCGTCGAGGAGGGGGTGGCGTTGAGCGCGGGGGGGGTGGGGGATCAGCCAAACGGCCGGTTGATAGAAGAGGAGCGTCTCGACGACGGCCTGCAGGAGGTTGATGAGGAAGTCGTGCCGGCGGATGTGGGCCAGCTCGTGGGCCAGGATCATCTCGATCTGGTCGGTGGAAAGGCCGCTGAGGGTGGCCATGGGGAGGAGGATGACGGGGCGGACGAAGCCGATGACGGTGGGCACTTCCACGGCCGCCGATTCGAGCAGCTCCACGCCCCGCCGCAGCCGGAGCGCTTCGGCGAGCCGCCTCGCGGCACGCTGCCACTCCAGGCCGGCCGGGGTGGCGTTGCGCCTGGCCAGCTCGTGCGCGCGGATCCAGCCGAAGAGGAGCCGCACGGAGAGGATGAGCACGCCGAACGCCCAGATCATGACGATGGTGGGGAGATGCGGCGCGGCGGTGGCCACGGCCCGCGCCACGAGCTGGCCGGGCGTCGGGGCGTCATTCGCAATCATGGGAGCCGCGGAGGCGGTGGTGTCGAGCAGCGTGGCCGCATGCATGGAGACGGTGGCCGGCAGGCTCTCCGTCACGGCCGCGGAGGGATCGTAGGCCCGCACGGCGGTGGCCACGAGGAGGACGAGCAGGGCCACCATGGCGCCGCAGGAGGCGAGGTAGCGCGCGTTGGCGCTCTGCCGCTTCATGAGGGCCAGCGTGGCGGCCAGGATGGCCGCGACGAGGACGCCCTGCCAGACCAGGTGGAGGAGCGCCCAACCGATGGCCTGACTCATCGGATTGGAAAGCGGATTGGAAAGCAGACCGCTCAACATCGTGCTCATTTCGCCTCTCCTTCCATCTGATCGAGGAGCCGGCGGATCTCGTCGAGCTCCGCGGCAGTCGTTCTGCGGCCGCTCAGCGCCTGGACGACGAGCTTCGCCGCCGAGCCGTCGAAGGCCCGCTCGACGAGGTCCGTCAGAAGCTGACGCTGCGTACGCTGCTCACTGTAAGCCGCCTCGTAGACGTGCGCCCGCTGGCTCTCGTCACGAACGACCAAACCTTTTTCGGTCATGATCTGCAGGAGCTTGAGGATGGTGGTGTAGCCGGTGGCGTTCTCGCGGACCAGCTCTTCGGGCCCGTCGCGCACGGTGCCCGGTCCCGGCCGCCAGAGGCCGCGAAGGAGGGACAGGTCGGCATCAGTGGGGCGGGGTGGCAATCGGTCGATCATGTCGTTTCGCCTCTTGTACGAAGGAATCTATACGATGTTTTTCGTAGTGTCAACGAAAAGGTTCGTAGATTGGCAGCGATGGCTCTGTCTGGCCGTGCCGGGCTCGAGCCTCAGCCGCTCTATCTGCTGCCAAGAAGCGGTCTTGCTAGGGCAAAAAAATCACAGCTCGCGGAGGCGCCGAGGATGCGGAGAAGAGCAAACCTCCCGGTCTCCGCGGTCTCCGCGTCTCCGCGTGACCCGTCCTCGTCGTTTCTTCTCAGGCACCGCTGCGGCGGCTCGTCGCTTGCCGGCCGCTCGCCGCTCGCCCGTCTCCCGCTCGCCCGCCCCTACATCTCCCGCAGCTTGCGGCGGCTCTCTTCGGGAGTGAGCACACGGATGCCCGTCGCGGTGATCTCGACGTCGGGCACCTTCGGTTGGCGTGGCGGGTGGCGGAAGCGCGCCGCGAGAAAGCCTCCCACAAAGCCGAAAAAGTGCGCCGTCCAGGAGATGTGCTCCTTGGGGATCAGCCCGTAGATCATGGAAGAGGCGAAGAAGAAGGCCACCACGAGCGTGATGATGGCCGAGGAGATGCGGCGGTCGAAGGCGGTGCGGAACACGAGATAGCCGAAGAAGCCAAAGACGATCCCGCTGGCGCCGAAGTGTGTGCCGGTGCTGCCGAACAGCCACTCGCCGAGACCGCTGACGACGATGGACAGGCCGGTGACGAAGACGAAGGCGGGCAGGCCGTCCGCGAGAATGAGCGCGCCCAGGATGAGCAGGGGGACGGTGTTGGAAGCGATGTGGTCGAAGTCCTCGTGGATGAAGGGAGCTGTGACGATTCCTTCCAGCCCGTACGAGGTCCGCGGGATGACGCCGTACTGGCCGGCCACGCCGCCGGGCACCCAGGCCGCGTCGAAGAGGCGGATGAGCCACATCGAGCCGACGAAGACGAGCAGGACGATGAGGCGCAGACGCCACGAAGCGCCATCGCGCGGCATGGCCGGATTATAGACGGGGAAGGAGCAGCGCGTTGGGTCGGGTCCGGAAGTGCCGTGATCAGCCAGTGATCAGCGACGAGCGATCAGCGAGATCCGGCATCAGGAACACCTGCCGTGCGCGTTCCGAGGCCAGCGTCTCCGGCGTGTAGTAGCGCGCCAGCACGGACGGCTTCCAGGTGAAGAGGTCGGGATTGGCGGCGCGGAAGGCGTCGAAGGACGTCTCGCCGTTGCGCCGTTCGTGGATGAGAAGCAGGTACGCCCAGGTGATGGTCTCGTGGTACAGGCCGGCCGCGCCGTGGTGCGCGGCGAAGCGCTTGAGCGAGGTGCTGAAGCGGTCGATGGCCTCGAGCAGGGGATGGTCGCGCAGGTAGATCCAGGCCAGGCGGACGTGATCGGCGTGGTGGAAGTCGGTATTGGCGACGGCGCAGGCCTCGATGGCGTCGAGGAATTCACGGTCGGTCATGAGCTGGGGAGGGGACGTCGTGCGTTCGGCGGCGCTCACTTGCTGCTCCGTTTGACGGCTTTCTTGGCCTCGACGAGCTTGTGGGCGTCGGAGGCGCCGAGGTCGAGGCCGTAGATCTTCTTCAGCTCGGCGATGCGCTTCATCGAGTCAGAGCCGAAGGGCGCCTTGCCTTCGAAGGCGTGCAGCACGATGCCTTCCAGGAGGTCGCCCAGAGTCATGTCGTGGTACTCGGCCATGGCCTTGAGCACCTTCACGATGCGCTTCTCCATGCGCACGCCGGTCTGGACGCGTTCGATTGTTACCATGGTACCAATGTACCAATGTTGACGGCATCACGTCAAGGGCGCGGGCTCGTGCTAACCTCGCCCGGCGTTAACGGAGGAGCCCCCATGCGTATCCTGGCAATCTCAGCAGTCATTGCACTTACGGCCGGCGCGGCCATGGCCGACGCCACGATCGACCAGAAGACCCAGATCCACTTCAACGGCGCCCTGGGCGGGATCATGAACCGCTTCGGCGGCAGCGCCACCCGCGAGGGCGTGATCAATGAGACTGTGGTCAAGGGCAACCGGAAGATGACCCGCACCGAAGACCGCGGAGAGCTCATCGACCTCGATGCGGAGAAGATCTACACGATCGATTTCGGCCGCAAGACCTACACGGTGATGACCTTCGAGGAGATGCGCAAGCGCTTCGAAGAAGGACAGGAGCGGATGCAGAAGAGCTCCGAGCGGCGGGCGTCGAAGGACGAGCAGAAGGGGCCGGAGTGGGAGTTCGAGTTCCACATCAAGGCCACCGGCAAGACGGAGACGATCAACGGCTGGAGCACGCGCGAGCAGGTGGCCACCGTGATCGCCCACGAGAAAGGAAAGACGCTGGAGCAGTCCGGCGGCTTCGTGCTGACCTCGGACATGTGGATGGGTCCGAACGTGCCGGCCATGAAGGAGGTGGCTGACTTCGACCGCCGCTACATCCAGAAGCTGTACGGTCCGTCATTCGACGCGGAGATGGTGAAGATGGCGGCGGCTCTGGCCATGCAGCCCATGCTGGGGAAGGCCATGAAGGAGCTGGGCACGCACCGCAGCAGTTTCGAAGGGACGCCCATCCGCACGACCACGACGTTCGAGACGGTCCCCGGCCCGGCCACGCAGCAGGCCGACAACAGCGACTCCGCGCCGCCCACCTCACCGGGCGCCGCGCTCCTCGGCGGCCTGATGAAACGCCGCCAGTCCCGGCAGGGTGACGACGGCGGCCACGCGTCCCTGTTCGACTCGCTCTCCGAGCTGACCAAGGCCACGACGACGGCCAGCACTGCGGACGTGACCATTCCGGCGGACTTCAAGCAGAAGTAAATCGTGGAGGACGGACAATCCCCTCCGTCTTGATTCTCGAATCTGCACGACGGGGGACGGACAGGATAGTCCGTCCTCCACGATGTGGTTCGGATTGTCGGTTCCCGGCCTACGTCTGCTCGAGCCGTTCGTCCTTCTGCCGCCACAGCTCGTCGATCCAGATCTTGAAGCGGTCGCGCTCCGGGCCCGGCTGGGTGATGGCGGCGTCGAAGAACTCGCGGGGGATGTCGAGGCGGCGGGCGTCGACGACGATGCGCGGGACGCGGCCGGTGACGAAGTCCCAGGCCCGGACATTCCCGCCCGGGTAGGCGATGGTGACGTCGAAGAAGGCGTCGAGCTGTTCGCCCATCGAGGCCAGGACGAAGGAGATGCCGCCGATGCGCGGGCGGAGGAGGTGGCGGTAGGGCGACTCCTGGTCCGCGTGCTTCTCGGCGGTGAAGCGCGTGCCCTCGACGAAGTTGAGGATGGCCACGGGGATGTTGCGGTAGCGCTGCACGGCCCGGCGCGTGGTCTCGAGGTCCCGGCCCCGCTTCTCGGGATGCTTGGCCAGGTACTCGGGCGAATAGCGCCGCATGAACGGAAACTCCAGGGCCCAGCAGGCCTGGCCGGCGAAGGGGAACCAAATCAGGACGGACTTGAGGAAGAAGCGGATGAACGCGGCCCGGCCATGGAAGGCGCGCGAGACGGCGAAGATGTCCACCCACGACAGGTGGTTGCTGATGACGAGATAGTGCCCGTCGTAGCGCGTCCCCTCCAGCCCGCGGATGTCCCAGACGGTGGGGAGCATGAGGTCGAAGATGTGGTTGTTGTTGGCCACCCAGCGCTCGCCCATCCACGAAAGTCCGAGGATGACCTGCCGCCGCGCCTCCCCGCGGGTGAAGACCTTGACCACGCCGCCGAGCAACACCAGCGTGCCCCACCAGGCGAGGTTGAGGACGAGCAGGACGATGCTGGTGAGTCCGCGCCGCATGCCGGGATGCCGCGCAGTATAAAGGGGCATGAGGTATGAGTAATGAGGCATGAGTGGCCTCTGCGCTGTGCCGAGCAAACCCGAAAGCCACTCATGCCCCATGCCTCATGCCCCGGTCGGCACTCAGTACTCGATTCTGATGGACATCGGTGACGATCCCCGCTTCCTGGCCGGCGTGGCGGCGTTGAATGCGCACGAATACTTCGACGCGGGCGAGATCTTCGAGGACCTGTTCTTCGAGGCGGTACGCGACGAGGTGGCCTTCGCGCGCCTGTTCCTGCAGGTCGCCGCCGGTGCACATCACCTCGAGCGCGGACAGCGGCGGGCGGCGATCGAACGGCTCGCGGAGGCGTTGAAGGCTCTCTCCGCCGTGACCGACGATCGCGGCTGGGACCTGGCGCGCCTCGGTGACGACGTCCGCGCCGTCATCGCCAACCTCCGCGCCGGCGAGCGGTGGGCTTGGCCGGAGGTGTCGAGAAGGCAGGGCTAGCGCCCTCGCCGGTTCACGCGGAGGCCCGGAGAAACGCGGAGAGTCGCGGAGGTAGAGCTACTCGCCCGGCTCGTTCGCCAGGTGACGTCCCCGGTTGCCGGGCAGCTCGGGGTGCTGGCGCGCGGGCGTGTTGCGGTT
>CAZYTO010000328.1:0-5610 GCA_964650405.1 uncultured Thermoanaerobaculia bacterium
ACAGGAGTTTACAATCCAAAGACCTTCATCCTCCACGCGGCGTTGCTGCGTCAGGGTTTCCCCCATTGCGCAAAATTCCCCACTGCTGCCTCCCGTAGGAGTCTGGACCGTGTTTCAGTTCCAGTGTGGCCGTGCGCCCTCTCAGGCCGGCTACCGATCGTCGCCTTGGTAGGCCATTACCCTACCAACTAGCTAATCGGACGCGGACCCCTCCTGTGGCGAGAGCCCTTGCGAGCCCCCTTTGACCTCTCGGTATCATGCGGTATTAGCCCGAGTTTCCCCGGGTTATCCCCCACCTCTGGGCAGGTTATCCACGCGTTACTCACCCGTTCGCCGCTCGACTGACCCTTGCGGGCCGCCTCGCTCGACTTGCATGTGTAAAGCACGCCGCCAGCGTTCATTCTGAGCCAGGATCAAACTCTCCAGTTGAACTTGTTTCGGCCGATCGCGACGGGAAGCCGCGGGCCGTCAACTTTGAAGTCTGATTCCATGACATCAATCAATGAAGACTGATGCTATTCGGAAAATGCAGTTCACCCGAAGGTGAACCGCGGATTCTAGTTTGAGATTCGCAATTGAATCTCGAAAGGAATCACGTTTACCTGATTGCTTATCCTATTCAGTTGTCAAGGAACCGACACCCGCGAAAGGGCGGCCAATTTGCCAGACCCTCCCGTCCGTGTCAAGCGAAATGTTTCCGTTCGGACGAACCCATTCCGTTTGGCTCGGGCTGCTTTCTGGAAAGAACTGCGAACCACCGGCAGGGACCGAGAATCTTAGTTGGCTCGCTGCCGCTTGTCAACTTCTCCCGGGATTTTCTGCAACCGGCCACCACTCCGTTCTATTTCCAACTTCGTGGTGTTCCGCCGCGCCGAGGTCGCCTTCCGTTGCCGGAGAGCCCCTGCCGCTTCGGGAACCGCCACAACGGCCTACCCCCCACCTCTATTCCAGCGCCTTCGGACTTTCCCCGGCTTGCACAAACTGCGAGGCAGACGTGATTTACTTCCCCGTTTTCAGAGATCCAGGTCCCGTTCAGGGACCCGGCACAACGGCATCCGGCCGGAGGCTATTCCCACGTATCGTAGAGACGCCCGAGCAGGAGTGTCGCGCTCACTCAAGTCACAGAAAAGAAAGGATGAAGCTTGAAGGAAGACGTGCTGGACTCATTGAAACCTCCAGCCGTTATCCCGGCGTCACGCTTCTCCGTGCCCGCCCCGGGATGGCCAGAGTGATCGCGGCCAGCGCCGAGATCCAGAGACTCCACCTGAAGCTGCTCGGCCGGTATGCCACCTCCAGCTCGCTCACCCCGGCCGGCACCCGAAACGAGAGGAACACCCCGCTCTCCAGCCCAACCTCGGCCTTCGCATTCTGTATGTCCCGCACGTACCATCCCGGCGCCGCCGGCAGGCTCGACGCCAACGTTACCGGATGCACCGCCTCCACGCTCAGGCGATACGCCGACGGCGACGTTCGTCTGACGACCACCCGCCCACCCTCGACGGTAAACCGCGGTCGCGCCTGCGGGTTCTCGTAGAGCACCCCGTCCGCCCCGCGGTAAACCTCGATCCACGGCGGACCGGCAGCGGCACCCGGATCCGTCAGGAGAAACCGCACGCCGAGGAAGTCGAGGCGGGGATCGTTCGTCACTACGAGGCGGTCGAGGTCGGTGGCCGGGTCGCGCACCGTCAGGGGACGAAGCCAGGCCGTGTATGCCGCCAGCGACATCGGATCGGAGCCACGAATGTCCTCGAGCCCGTACTGGGCGGAGGCATTGGGCAGGAAGGTCCAGTCCAGGCCGGCCACGCGATACGGCTCCTGCGGTGCGCGCTTCCTGAGTTCAGCGATGATCGGCAGATCCGGCCGGTAGTAGCGAGCGGGCACCAGGGCATTGAATCCGGCGTTCAGGGCGAAGAGCTCGACCAGCGTCACGACGAGAGCGGCGGCGGCGTAACGGGTCGACAGCATCGGCACAAGCGCGAAGAGCAGCAGGAGAGGAAGCAGGTCGACGGGCCGCATCAGGGCGCGATGCTGCAGCCAGACGAACAGTGCGAGTGCCCCGAAGGCCGCCGCGAACGATAGATAGAGGTAGCGGGAGACGCGGTCGATCGTCTTCGCCGCCACGGCCGCGGCCAGGAAGCAGGCCACGAAACGCAGCTTGTCGTTGGCGGCGATGGAGAACGGCGGCAGGGCATTCACCCACCAACCAATGAAGCTCCAACGCATCGCTACGAGAAAGAGGACGACGGCCAGGGCAAGCCCGGCGCGCTCACGAGACGTCGTCTTCCGCGACGCCGCTGCCGCGGCCACGAGCGCCAGGACGGCCAGCCCGATGTACGAGGCGGTGACGACGGTGTAGTTGCTGATCCAGTTCCAGTTGTGCCGCACGGGATTCCCGAAGCCGTTCGGCGAGACCAGCGCCCACAATGCCGTCAGCGGCAGCGGCCCGGGCGGAGGCACGGCGTGAAGCTCCGCATAGCGCGTGCTCAGCGGAATCATCTCCAGCGTCGGCACCCACGCCGGCGCCGAGAGAGCCGCCCCCGCCAGCGCTCCCAGAACGGGATACCCGAAGCGCCCAAGCCAACCGCGCCGGCTGTAGGGCACGACCGCGTCGTGCCGAACCCCCGTGGCCGGCCGGCCGACATCGGACACGACGCCATCCAGCCGAACCCCCGTGGGCGGCCGGCCGGCGTTCGTTTCTGACAAGCGGGACGACACAAACGCCAAATCGACCGCCGCAAAGAGCACCACGGCCAGGGCCACGTGAAAGACGCTCTCCGGATGTCCGTTCGCCAGCAGCGATCCGACGACGACGGCCACGAAGACGATCCCTCGCCGCGCGGCCGCGTCCATCGCGTACCGGACGGAGAAGAGCGCTGCCGGCAGGAGCGCACTCACCGAGGCGGCGGAGTAATACAGGACCGTGACCTGGTAGACAGAGAAGGTGAACGCCGCGGCACCGAAGCATGCGGCGGCATCGCTGCATCCTTCGCGCTTCAGGAAGAGGTAACCGAAGAGGAGGGAGAGGAAGAGCTTCAGCCCGGCCATGGCCACGATCTGCTTCGGCAGCGGCACGAAGAGCGTGGCCAGGAACAGGGGCGAGAACGGCGCCGACTCTCCGTTGCCGAGAAGCGGATAGCCGGAGAACGAGTACGGATTCCAGAGGGGCGCACGGCCGTGGAACAGCTCCTCCCGCGCCACCTGCATCCACGGCAGGAAGAGCTTGACGGTGTCGTTCGTCAGCGGGTTGCGCACATGGACGTCGCCGGCCACCCCGCGCCACGGATAGCCGCGCGCGACTTCGTCCACCGGCACCGGCAGGCGCGAGCCGAACACGGCGCCATGGAGGAAGGCGAGGGTGAGGACGAGGAGAAAGGCGGCGATGCGCCACGGGACGGCTACGATCCACCGCCGCAGGGCCAGAGCGACGAGGAGGCATGGGAGAACGATTCCGGCGAGCGTCACCAGGGACGCCGTCACCGGGCGATCTCCTCCGTGAGCTGCGCGCGAAGGATCTTGCCCAGCGACGAGCGGGGGATCTTCGTCACCCGGTGCACGATGCGCGCTCGCTCGAACGGCAACACGCGCGCATTGAACTCCGCGGCGATGCCCTTCATGGTCACGGCCAAGTGAATGACGTGGCCGAGGCGCTCGTCGGGGACGGCCACCACTCCGGCATCCCCACGATAGCGGCGGGCCGCGTCGTCCGCGATGCGGTCGAGGCGCTTGAGATCGACCGACTCGCCGCCGATCTTGATGAACTCTCCTGCACGGCCGCGCACTTTCACCATGCGCCCATCCACCTCCCCGACATCCTCGGTGACGAACCAGCCATCGACCTTCGGATCGACCAGGCCCCCTTCGGTGAGGTAGCCCGTGAAGAGCGACGTGCCGCGAAACGCGAGACGGCCGTCCTCCTCCGCGCGCGCCTCGAGATGCGGGAGCATCTCGTCCCGCACGGCGACGGTCGAGGCACACTCGCTCATGCCGTAGCTCGCCAGCACCGGCCAGCCGAGCGCCTGGGCCCGCTCGTCGAGCGCGGGCTCGAACGCGCTTCCGCCGACGAGGATGGCCCGCAACCGCGGTGGCGGCGCGAGCTCCGCGGTCACCAGGTCGTGCACCTGCGCCGGCACGAGCGACGCCACGGTGGATACGGACGCGGCGAATCGACGCGCATCCCAGGCCATGGAGACGACGCGCGCCCCGGAGAGCTGTGCCCGCGCCAGGACGCCGAGCCCTCCGACATGGAATTCCGGCAGCACGGCGCACCAGACGTCGCCGTTCGTCATCCCCAGCCGCTCGTTGACAGCGGCGGCCGAGGCGAGGATGGCCTCCTTCGAGATGGCCACGAGCTTGATCCTGCCGGTGGAGCCCGACGTCGCCACGAAGACGTGTCCCTTCAGATCGACAGTCCCCGCCATTTGCGCCAGCCGCACCCGCTCGTCCGCGGGGAGGCGCGGATTGAGCAGGAGGTGGGACTGGGAGGTTTGAAAGTCGATCATTGCTGGTTGCGGAAGGATGAAGCATGAAGAATGAAGGCGTTAAGCGAGGCTCTGGGCACAAAGCCTTCATCCTTCATGCTTCATGCTTCATGCTTCATCCTTCTTCTCTCGGCTTCCAAAAATCCGCTTTCAGATCACTCTTGATCCGTGAGAAGCGCGACACCGCACAGTCTACTTGGCCCGAGTCTCAGCCGAGCCTCGTCCATTCCAACCTCTCCAGCAAGTCCTCGAATCCGATTCCCCATCCGCCCGGCGGTACGAGCCGCGCGCCGTCGAGGCGCAAATGTTCGCTGAACGCGTTCGGCTCGAAGAGCACGTGCGTGACGAGACCGCAGCGCGCATTGGTCGCGAAGCGCGCCGCCACCGCGGTGGCGTGCAACTGGCCCACGGGATGGTCCATGTAGCTCGTAACGACGATGCTGACATCGCTTGATGAAAGCGAGTCGGGTTCTCCCCGCCCGCCGCGCGCCACGCACCGCTCGCCCGGTACTGCCTGGAACGCCGGCTTCACCACCAGCACCTCCACGCCCTCCGTGGCGATCTCGCGGTCGAGCGCGAGAGGCAGGCCGGTCCGTGCGCGCAGCTCGCGCCAGACGATGGCGTCGTACGGGCAGGGGTCCTCGACGAAGTCGATGCGCTGGCGAGGAAGCGTCGCGGCGATGCGCAGAAATGACGCGGCGTCGAGCGCGGCGTTGAAGTCGAGGCGCAGCAGGCCGCGCGGCGGCAGCTCGCCTCCCGGCATCTTCACCTTCACCGTGTCGAACGCGGGCGGCGCCTCGCCGGCAGCGGCCGGCCAGTGGCTCTCCGGAATCGTCAGGCCCTCGAAGAGGGACCGCCCCTCCCGGCGCGCCGCGGCGTCGAGCGCGGCGAAGTGGAGCGACCGTGCCGTGAGCGGCGTCGTCTCGCCGCGGGCCAGCCGGGCCAGTTGTTCGTCGAGCGGCGCATCCCCGAGCTCCGGCCACGGATGCACGTCGGCAAATCCAGCCTCCGCGCCTTGGTCCACGCGCAGGAGCGCGCCCCGACGCCCGCCTGTCGCGGCACGCGCATTCAGGCGCGCGCGGGGCCCGAGCTCGTAGCGATTGACCCGGATCGGCCCCCGCCGCCGATCCCC
>CAZYTO010000329.1:0-5529 GCA_964650405.1 uncultured Thermoanaerobaculia bacterium
CCGGCCAGCGATTTTCCAGTCCATAGTATTTGGCCCGCTGCTCCAGGTAATCCAGCAGAGGGGGCGCAGCGCGCGCCGCCCCAGGCGCGAGGGACGCCGCGCCTGCGCCTTCGGCGATACTATCGAGATCCCGGTCAATATCATCAGCGGCTTCGATCCCAGACTGGATGGCCCGCGCGATTCCCGTACCGGCGAGCGGATCCCAGGCGACGGCGGCATCGCCGACCGCGCGCCAGGTCGCGCCGCGATCCGGGCAGGAGAAGCCGCTGTCGGCCCGCCGAACCTCGAGGTTTTGGACCTTCGACGCATCCGCCAAGCGCGCCGAAGTCAAAGGCGCCTCCAAAAGGGCCGACTCCCACGCCTCTGCCAGAAACTCGCCGGCGGCCCCCTCGCCCTCCTTCAGCAACGCACCGAACCAGCCGTCCGTGTTCCAGACGCCGGCAGTCAGCGGTGCAAGCGATGCGTGGTTCTCGGGATGGGGCCATGGCGTGACGTACCAGTAAGGATCCGGAATCCGGGCATCGCCGGGGGTGAAGCCGGCGCCGATGGTGCGCGCGCCGCCGAGCGTTACGAGGGTGGCGATGTCGAAGTGGTGCGGCCAGCAGAGGACCGGGCTGGCGCCCGAACGCGACGCACGAAAGCACTCGAGGTGCGCGGCGGCCTCGCTGTAGAGGCGATCGAAGCGCGCAAGGTCGTCCGCGTCGGGCGCAAACGCGGCACCGTGCGCGACGGGATGCTCCGGCAGCTCCTCGGCGGGACGCTGCAGCGCGCGGCCGAAGTGCGACTCGTAGAAGCGAAAGCCGTCGTCCAGCGTACGGCCCCCGAGCGGAAACGTGCCGGCGACATCGCCGTCCCGCAGCAGGAGAAGAGTAAGGTCGCGAAGGCGCAGGCCCGATTGCGGTTGCACGAGCGCGCCGAGGTCGCGCGACCAGGTGAAGGCGGTGTGGCTGTCGTCCGGCTGCGGCGGCAGGAGAGTGCGGCCGACGGCAGCGGCGGCCTGCGCGGCCCAGTGGAGTTGGAGTCGGGTCGAATTCATCAGGCGTACCCCTGTGCTGCAGTTGGAATGGGCGAGTCTCAGCTCATGGCCCGCTTGTCGAACGTCTTGAGGCCGATGCGGCCGAAGATGACGATGATAGCCAGGAGGGCGGCCACGATCCCCAGCAGCGTCATGTGCGGGACTGCCGGGGTGAGGGCGGCGCGCATGCCTTCCGACACGTAGACGAGCGGATCGATCAGGACGAGGTATTTCATGAGCGGCACGCGGTCCAGAAAGCGCCATGGGTAGTACGTGCAGCCGAACATGATCATGGGGCCGACGATGACGCTGAACATGAGGCCGATCTGCTGGGGGGCGATGCCGGTGCCGAGGAAGAGACCGATGGCCGAGAACGCCGCGCCGCCGAGGATGGTGATGAGTAGCAGGAGCGGGAAGTGCGCGAAGGTGAGGCCGGGAATCGGTCCCATGATCAGGCGGGCGATGGGCAGCACGAAGAGCGCCGCGATGATCCCCTGCAGCACGCCAGACACCATCTTCTCGATGGCCACCAGCTCGTGCGCGATGGGCGACAGGAGACGGTCCTCGATCTCCTTCGTCCAGCCGAAGTCCTGCACCATCGGCAGCGACACCGACTGCACCGCCGACAGGGTCAGGCTCAGGGCCAGGATGCCCGGCAGCATCAGCCCGGTGTAGTTCGCCGCCACGATCCCCATCTTCGGCATGAGGAAACCGAAGATCAGCACGAACATGATCGGCTGCAGCGTCGTCCGCAGCAGGAAGTACGGCAGCTCCCGCCGCGCCACGGTCAGGTCCCGCAGGAGGATGGCGATGAAGACGCGGAAGGGGGAGATGGGGGCGCTGTCGTCAGTCATGGAGTTGTCTCGTTCTGTGTTGCTTCGAAGGCTGCAAGGTGGGAAGGCTGGAAGGGCCGTCTCTTCAATCCAGTTTCCTGCCCGTCAACGATATGAACAGCGTCTCCAGGGATGGCCGGGAGAGGTGGATGTCGCGAACGTGGCGGCCGTGGGCTTCGCCGGCGGCGAGGAGGCCGGGGATGACTTCGCCGGCGCGGCGGCTGTAGACGCGGAGAAGGGGGCCACGCGCTTCGGCGCTGGAGACGCCCTCCACGGTCCGGGCGGCCTCCGCCAGCGGCGCGGTGTCGTCGTCGAAGGTCACTTCCACCAGCGTGTCGCCGGGCGCTTTCTCCTTCAGGTTCGACGGCGTATCGAGGGCCAGGAGCTTGCCGCGGTCGATGATGGCCAGGCGGTCGCAGAGCTGGTCCGCCTCTTCCATGTAATGCGTGGACATGACGATGGTCCGGCCCTGGCGATGCAGGTCGCGCAGGATGTCCCACAGCGCCAGGCGGGCCTGCGGGTCGAGGCCGACGGTGGGCTCATCGAGGAAGAGGATCTGCGGCTCGTGGGTCAGGGCGCGGGCGATCATGAGACGCTGCTGCTGTCCGCCGGAGAGCTGATCGACCTTTGCGTTGCGCTTCTCGGCGATGCCGAGGCGCTCCAGGAGCGCATCGGCTCTGCGGGTAGCCTCGGCCCGCGGCACGCCGAAGTAGCTGGCGTGAAAGACGAGGTTCTCCACGACGTTGAGACCGCGATCGGGATTGGCCCGCTGCGGCACGACTCCGATGCGGCGGCGGACGCGAGTCGGCTCGCGCACCACGTCGGCGCCGGCCACGAGCGCCTGGCCGCCGCTGATGCGCACGCGGGTGGTGAGAATGCCGATGGTGGTGGTCTTGCCCGCGCCGTTCGGACCGAGGACGCCGAAGAACTCTCCTTCCGGGACGTCGAGGTCGAGGGCATCGAGGGCCACCACCCCGCCGGCCGGATTGGGAGGCGCCTTGGGCGGCAGGGGATAGACCTTGCGGAGAGCGCGGGTCGTGATGGCCGGTGACATGCGAACGTGAATTTACATTCGCATTCGACCTGTGTCAACATCATGGCCATGCCGAGAAAGCGGCCCCCTCGCGAAGGCGACCCCCTCCCCCGCCTCCGCGCCAACCTCCCCCAGCAGGCCCGCAGCCGCCTGACCGTCCATCGCCTCGTCTCCGCCACCGAGGCCCTCCTGGCCCAGGGTGGACTCGACGCCGCCACCGTCCCCGCCATCGCCTCGCTGGCCGGCGTCTCCGTCGGCGTCGTCTACCGCCGCTTCCCCGACAAGGACAACCTCCTGCGCGCCGTCTACGACCGCTTCTTCGAACGCGTGAAGGAAGAACGCTTCCATCGCCTCGGCCAGCAGGGCTACTTCGAGATGACCCTGCCCGAGCGTGTGCACACCATCATCCGCAGCATGGTCGAGCTCTACCGCACCAACCGCGGCCTCCTCCGCGCCCTGCAGCGCTATGCCCGCACCCATCCCGACACCGCATTCCGCCGCTCCGTCCGCAAGGACGGCCGGACGCGCCTGAACATCCTGGCCAACGTCCTCCTCGCCCAGCGCGCGGAGATCCACCATCCCCACCCCGAAGCCGCCGTCGAGCTGGCCCTCCTGGCCGTCGTCTCCGTCCTCAATACCATCCTCCTGGAAGACGAGTCCCTCGGCGACTTCCGCACCCCGGAGCGTCTCGACGAAGAGCTGACGCGCATGTTCCTCCGGTACCTGGGGATCGAGGAAAGGGCGTAGGGCTTAATCGCTTAGTCGCTTAATCGCTTAATCGCCCTTCGCCTTCACGTTCAACCGGCGGCCTTCGCCCTTCAACCTTCGCCCTTCGCCCTTCATCCTCGCCCTTCTTGAAACGCTTTCGTGATCCCGGTCACTACCTTTCAAGCGAGCGGCAGGCGCGCTACCAATCGGAACATTGCAGGAACGGGAACAGGAGCGCGTCGCGCCGCTCGCGTTGACGGAAAGGAGGAGCGCCGTGTCCCCTGAGTTGCGCTGGGCATTCGCGATCGATGATCACGGCCGGGCATTCGCCCTCGACGAGCGCGTGACCGTCGAGACGGTTGCGCCGGGCGAGTACCTCGTCACTCTCCCCACGCCGCTCGCCGCCGATGCCGGCGTCGACGCCTGGATCGACGATGACGCCGGCTTCCTCGCCGCCGCCCCGGGCGACGACGCCGGCAACAAGCCGAACGTCGTGCGCGTGCTGACCCTCACTCGCGACAACGGCTTCGGTCCGCGGCCGTTCACGCTCCACATGATGGCCGGCTAGCGAACGTAACTCAGTCGCAGCGCCGCGTGTCGAGGGCCTTGACCATCCTGACGATCTCGCCCCCTTCGCCGTGCGAGCGGCGGTAGGCCGCACCCATGCGGACCTCGATGTCCAGCGTGTCGCCGCCGTGCCCGAAGGCCGGAGGCTCGGGAATGGGGCTCATCGCCTTCAACTCCTCCAGTCCGTGAGCGAAGGCCTCCCAGTTGATGCCCTTCTCCTCCAGCACACGGCAGGCGGTGTAGTTCGGTCCGCGCACGGTGCGCGTGCAGCCACAGTGCTCCATGACGTCCGTGAAGGCCTCGTTGTCGTTCGGCCAGAAGCGCCAGAGCTCCCCCATCCACCGTCCGCGGGCATGGTTGAGCCGCACCATCTCATTCGGCAGCAGAATGCCAGTCCACACCCACAACCGCACTTCGTCGTCCCCGTCGGGGAGCGCGATCGTGCTGATGGGCGGCATCCCCGCACCGCGGGCGACCTCCTCGACGTTCCACGGGCTGCCGCTCGACACCGAGCGGCAGCCGGCCAGTAAGGCGCAGAAGAGAAGGACGATTCGTTTCACGAAGCGATCAGAGAATCAATCGATCAGCGAATAAGCGAAAGGCGTTCAGCGAATAAGCGAATAAGCGATTCAGCGAATAAGCGACTACATGCCCGTCACTTCCCCCCGAGCACTGCGCTCCGGAAGTCCGCGCCGGGCGCGGGATCTGGGCCGATCCACGTGGCGAGGATGGCGTCGGCCGTAGCCTTGCCGGCCAGCGTTCCCTTGGCCTTGCCGTTGACCTCGACCAGCGTGCCCGTGCCGGGAACGTAGGTGAGCACGAGGCGGTTGCCGCTGGGAATCGCTTCCATCCACGAACAGAGCGTCTTGAATGCGCTCTGCACCTCGGCGGAGGGGTTCTTCGTGTTCTGCTTCAGGCCCTCGTCCCACGCATCGCACATCTGGTCCTTGCTAACACCGAAGAGGAAGTGCATGACCATGCGCCGCGGCTGGTCGGTGGCCAGCACGGTGGCGGCATTCGACTGCTTGGCCGGCAGATACAGACCGCCGACGTAGACCTTGATGAAGAGCTTCTTGCGGAGTCCGAGGCCGTTCAGGACGAGACTCTGGCCGTTCACGGCCGTGGAGTCATCCATGTTCACACCGGCCAGCGTGCCGGCGAAGAGGGGTGTTGCGAACGTGGCAAGGGCGACCAGCAGAGCAGCGAGTCTCGGGCGCATCAACTGCCTCCTTCATTCCAGTGGAAGAATGCAGTCATCCTACACCCCCGGCCGCGATCGGCACGATGTCGGGCAAGACTGCGGCGTGCCAAACCCCGTTTCATCTCCACGACAGGCAAGGGCCAACACACCCGCCCCAGGGAATTCGGCAATA
>CAZYTO010000330.1:0-5491 GCA_964650405.1 uncultured Thermoanaerobaculia bacterium
GCCTGGATCCACTTGTGCAGCACGGTCAGCAGGTGCTCTTCCTCGATCGGCTTGGAGATGTAGTCGCTCATGCCGCACTCGAGGAAGCGCTCGCGGTCGCCGAGCATGGCGTGGGCTGTCATGGCGATGACCGGGAGGGCCCGTAGCCGCTCCTGCAGGCGGATGGCCTTGACCGTCTCCACGCCGTCGAGCTCCGGCATCTGCACGTCCATGAGCACGACGTCGAACGGCTCCGCGGCGAGACGGTCGAGGGCCTGGTAGCCGTTGTGCGCTTCCGTCACATGCAGGCCGGCGAATTCGAGCAGCGAGCGGGCCACCTGCCGGTTGATCTCGTTGTCCTCCACGAGCAGCACGCGCCGGCCGGGCGGCATGGCGGGAGGCAGCGGGCGCTCGGCGGTGCGCGGCCGGCGCGCGCGCGGTGTGAGAACGCCGAGCAGTGCGTCATGAAGCGTGGACGGGCTGACCGGCTTGTGCAGCACGGCGTCGATCCCGTCCTCGGATCCCTCCAGCTCCGCCAGCTCGCGCTCGTAGGCCGTCACGAGGATGACCGGCATTCGCTGCGAAAGCTCAGGCGCGTGGGCCAGCTTCGACGCAGCCTGTGCGCCGTCCGTGCCCGGCATCTTCCAGTCGAAGAGACCGATCCGGTAGGGATGACCGTCGCGGGCGGCGCGCAGCGCCTCGGCCACGGCCGCGTCACCCGAGGCCACGGCCGTCACCCTGCAGGACAGGGACTGGAGCATGTTCGTCAGGACCACACGGGCGCTGCCGTTGTCGTCCGCCACGAGAACGGGCAGATCGCGGAACTCGTCGGCCAGGCGGCGCGGTCCAGAGGCACCGAGCGGGCGGTCGAACTGCGCGGTGAAGGTGAAGGTGCTTCCCGCGCCGGGCATGCTCTCCACGGTCATCTCGCCGCCCATCATCCGCGCCAGGCGGCGGCTGATGGCCAGGCCGAGACCGGCGCCGCCGAACTTGCGCTGCAGCGACGAGTCCACCTGGGTGAAGGCGTCGAAAAGCGTCGGCAAATGCCTGGCCTCGATGCCGATGCCGGTATCGCGGACGCTGAAGCGCACCTCCGTCCGCTCGCGGCGCGTGGCAACGGTGGAGATGTCGACGACGATCTCGCCGTCATTCGTGAACTTCAGCGCGTTGTTGAGCAGGTTGAGCAGGATCTGTTTGAGGCGCACCGGATCGCCGCGAAGCCTCCGCGGCACGTCCGGTGCGGCGGAGAAGAGGATCTCCAGGTTCTTCTGCCCGGCCCGGACGCCGACGACGTCGGACAGATCGGCCAGGAGGTCGTCGAGGTCGAACTCCACGCGCTCGATCTCCAGCCGTCCCGCCTCGATGCGGGAGAGATCGAGGATATCCTCGATGATCTGCCCGAGGAGGCGGGCCGAGGTGCGGATCTTGTCGAGGTACTCGGCGAGCTTGACCGGCGGCTCCTGCTTCAGCGCCAGCGCCGTCATGCCCACGATGGCGTTCAGCGGCGTGCGGATCTCGTGGCTCATGTTGGCCAGGAAGTCGCTCTTGGCGCGGTTCGCGGCCTCGGCCTGCTCCTTGGCCTGGCGCAGCTCCTCCTGAACCGCACGCTGGACGGTGACGTCGCGGGCGATGCCGTCGAAGCCCTCGAACCGTCCCTGGTCGTCGTAGGCGCGCACTTCCGAGAGCTCGAGGTGATGCAGATTGCCGCTCGCGCCTTGCAGCTCCACTTCATAGGTGCGCTCGGTGTCGCTGGTCCGCTCCGTGTCGCCGCTCCCCGCGCGGGCGTGCGACACGGAGACAATCGGGTTCTGCAATCGCGGCATCAGCTCACTCGCCGGCAGACCGAAGATGCGCAGCGCCGAATCACTGACGAACGTCACCCGGCCTTCCGTGTCCCGCCCGTAGACGAAATACGTGCTGAGGCTGTTCACCAGGCGGTGGTATTTCTGCTCCTGCTCGAGCAGGTCGCGCTGGGCGCGGTCGCGCTCCGCGCGCTGGCGCTGGAGCTTGCCCATGATGGCCAGGAGCACGGCGTACATACAGGCCAGGAGCAGCACCACCGCCAGGGCCACGATGGTCAGCTCGTGGCCCACATCGCGGTTCAGTGCCTCGAAGAAGGCATCACTGACGCGGAAGGCGGCGATGCCGAGCAGCTCGTAGGTCTCGCGGTCATAGAGCGCTACCTCGACCCGAAACCCCCGCGGGTGGGTCGCGCCGCGGTGGAGGTCGAGCGAGCCCTTCGTCGCGGTGACGACGCTGTAGTCGACCTTCAGCTCGATGCTCTCGAAGTACGAGCTCCCGGTGCGCGTGTCGCGCAGCAGCAGCAGCTCGTTGAGTGCGGCCGCCACGCGGCGGGTCCGCTCTTTGGCGTCGCCGGTGGCCCGCAGGGCATCGGCGACGAAGCCGGCCTGCGAGCGGGCCAGGATCTCCGCCTGCGACACCGCCTCCGACTTGAGGCGCGGCTGGAGGATGGCCACCCAGTACAGGGCGATGATGCTGGTGAAGAAAAGCGCCAGCAGGACGAAGATGACGGTGACGGTGGACCGCGCGTTCATTGATACACCTTCGCCACCTGCAGGAAGAACGACTTGAGAGCGATGCGCGACGACTCCAGCGTGGCCCGGTTCAGGTAGGGCCGCACCTGCGCCTCGATGGACAGCCCTCCCAGGATGCCGCTCTCCACGTCCCCTTCGAACGGCGAGTAGACGATGACGTGGTGGTCGATGCTGAAGCGCACCAGCGACTGCACCGTGGCCCGCGGGGTGAGGTCGGTGACGAACACGCCGGCCGGCTCGCGCCCCGCGTACTTCGCGAAGGCCGGATCATTGGTGGCCTCCGCCGCGACCGACAGGCCGTGCACGTCGCCCCCCGCGGCGAAGGCTTGGGCCAGCTCCGCCGCCCGCCGCCCGTCATTCACATAGAAGAAGAGGATGAGGATCTGGTTCGTCGCGACGGTCTTCTTCGGCAGATCGAGATCAGCCGCCAGCAGGGCTCGGAAGACCCGCGCCCCGACCTCGGTGCGGCGGTCGAGCATGTCGTCCGACCGCAGCACCGGAGCGGCGCTCACTGCCAGCGACAGCGCCACGGCGGCCAGGCGTCGCACCACACGTGCGCGGAGCGGAAGGTTCATGAGCGATTTCGGGACGAACGTTCAGGCGATTATCCCACGCGGGTGACGGGCGTGCGAGCGGCAGGAGTCACCCGGCGGGTACCCCCAAAGGCGACCTTGGCTCCCTAGCGCCCCTCGGGATATCGTGACTTGAATGCTGACGGGGCTGACGGTCCGCAACTTCAAGAAGCTCGGGGACGTGAGAATCGAGCTCGGGCAGAACGTCGTCTTCATCGGACCGAACAACTCGGGAAAGAGCACTGCCCTCCAGGCGCTAACACTGTGGAACGCCGGACTCAAACGATGGAATGAGAAGCGCGCCGGCGGAACCCCGGAGAAGCGGCCCGGGGTCACCATCAACCGTCGCGACCTGTTCGCTTTGCCGATCCCGAATACGAACCTGCTCTGGCGTAATCTGCATGTCCGCGACGTACAACGGCTGGGGGGTAAGGTTCAGACGAAGAACGTCCGGATCGACATCGTCGTCGAAGGGGTTACTTCGGAAGGAACCTGGAGCTGCGGCCTCGAGTTCGACTACGCGAATGAAGAGTCATTCTATTGTCGCCCTTTGCGCACAAACGGAGCTCGCATGGAGGTTCCCCGTGCCGCAGCCGGTGTGGAGGTCGTTTTTCTTCCTCCGATGTCGGGGTTGACGGCCAACGAAACACGGCTCGATAGCGTTGGCGATCAACGTTCGGATCGGCGAAGGCAGAACCGCAGAAGTCCTGCGAAACCTCTGTTTCATGGTCTACGGGTCGACGCCGGACCGCTGGAACCTCCTCCTGACGCACGTGCAGCGTTTGTTCGGAGTCACTCTCGATGCGCCCGACTACATCGTGGAGCGCGGCGAGATTCAAATGACCTACCGGGAAGCGCACGGCACACGCCTCGACCTCTCTTCCGCCGGACGAGGGCTACAACAGGTCTTACTGCTGCTCGCGCACCTGTATGCGAATCCGAATTCCGTCTTACTGCTCGATGAGCCCGATGCCCATCTAGAGATCTTGAGGCAGCGCGAGATCTACAGGCTACTGACAGAGGTTGCGGCGCAGCAGGAATGTCAGGTCATCCTCTGGTCATGCGGACCTGGAAGCGGCGCGAGATTGAGAACTATCTGACCTCCGATAGAGCGCTCCTGGCATTCGCCGAATCACAGGCAACGGGCATCATGGCCGGCCCCCTGTTCGAGGCGCAGGAGAAGCAGCGCCTGCGCACCGCAATGGCGGCCGCGATCGCCGAGATTTCGGACGCGCTTCGAAAACTCGGAAGCCGGATCCGTTCTCGGGCGACATCAAGGCGAGCGATGAGTTCTTGACACCCGTGTTCCGCACGTTTTTCCAGAAACTCGGATTGCCCGACCTCATGCAAAAGAGTGACTTTCACACTCTAGTGCGATTTCTGACGCCCGCTGAGGTTGATTCGGAGATTCGTGAAACATTGGATGCGATCAGGCTGGTTGCCGGGCGTGCGCGGCCTCTCGATCCCACGTAGATTCCCACAACCGATACCCTACGCTCGACACTGGATACCCGACGTACCGCAGCCCGATACCTGACACCTGATACCCGATAGCCGGCACCCCGCACCCGGACCGGCTACAATCCCGCCCCTCATGGCTACCAACGTCGAACCAAACAAGATCATCTACTCGATGGTCGGTGTCTCGAAGTATCACGGGAAGAAGCAGGTCCTGAAGGACATCTACCTCTCCTACTTCTATGGCGCGAAGATCGGGGTGCTCGGTCTGAACGGCGCCGGCAAGTCGTCGCTGCTGCGCATCCTGGCCGGAACCGACCGCGACTTCCTCGGCGAAACCGTGCTCTCGCCCGGCCACACGGTCGGCTTTCTCGAACAGGAGCCGCAGCTCGACCCAGCCCGCACCGTCCGGCAGATCGTCGAGGAGGGCGTGCAGCCGGTCATCGACCTGCTCAAGGAGTTCGACGAGATCAACAATGCCTTCGCCGATCCTGACGCCGACATGGACAAGCTGATGGAGCGCCAGGCCAGGGTCCAGGACAAGCTCGACGCCGCCAGCGCCTGGGACCTCGACTCGAAGCTGGAGATGGCCATGGACGCCCTGCGCTGCCCGCCGGGAGAAGCGTCCGTGGAAACCCTCTCCGGCGGTGAGAAGCGCCGCGTGGCGCTCTGCCGCATTCTCCTGCAGGAACCGGACATCCTGCTCCTGGACGAGCCCACGAACCACCTCGATGCCGAGAGCGTGCAGTGGCTGGAGCTGCACCTTCAGAAATATGCGGGCACGGTCATCGCCGTGACGCACGACCGCTACTTCCTCGACAACGTGGCCGGCTGGATCCTGGAGCTCGACCGCGGCCACGGCATCCCGTGGGAAGGCAACTACTCGAGCTGGCTCGAGCAGAAGGAGAAGCGCCTCGAGCAGGAAGA
>CAZYTO010000331.1:0-5437 GCA_964650405.1 uncultured Thermoanaerobaculia bacterium
TTCATGACCGGCTCGTACAAGCCGCCGCGCGAGTTCAACTGGAACGTCGGCGTCATCCTGCTGGTGCTCACGCTGCTGCTGTCGTTCACCGGCTACCTGCTGCCGTGGGACCAGCTCGCCATCTGGGCCATCACCGTCGGCTCGAACATGGCTCGCGCCACACCCGGCGCCGGAAACGAGGGGCCCATGTCGGGCCTCATCAAACTCGGGGACATACGGCTCATCCACGCCGGCGACGACGCCCGGTTCGCGCTGATAGGCGGCCGGTCCATCGGCCCGTCCACGCTGCTCCGTTTCTACGTCCTGCACTGCATGGCCATCCCCCTGGCGGCAGGGTTCCTCATGGCCATTCACTTCTGGCGGGTGAGAAAAGACGGAGGGATTTCGGGCCCACTGTGAGAGAAAAGTGGTCAGTGGTTCGTGGTTAGGGAGAGCACCCTGGCCTCCTAACCACCAATCACTAGCGACTGCGAACTGACTGACATGGAATTCATCAAAGACTTCATCAACGTCCTGTCCGCAGCGTCGATCTCGTTCCTGCTGCTGTCCTCGATCTTCGCCTTCATCTGCTACTTCAACCTCTCCGGCGGCACGCTGCGCTCGAAGACGGGCATCGGCTTCGTCATCTTCGGCGTGCTGCTCCTCGTCGTCGGGCTGTTCATCCGGCCCTTGCTCTACCTCGGCATCGCCTACCTGCTGATCATGTTCGGCCTGGCCCATCTCGGCGGCCGGCTGTGGGACAAGAAGGTCGGAGCCCGGCTGGGGCTGGGCGGCATCCTGGCCTTCGCCGTGTCGATGCTCGACCCGAACTTCTTCCTCATCGCCGCCAAGCCGGACAACGTCCCCATCGTGGCCATGATCTTCCTGCTGGGCTTCTTCACCTGGCTGGCCCTGCGGAAGGCCTATCTCAACGACGTGCAGATCGCCACGGGCGGCATCCCATGGGAGAAGACGGAAGCGGACGAGAAGCTCTTCACCTGGCCCGACCTCGTCTACACCGAAATGCTGTGCATGATCATCCTGACGATCATCATGGTGGTCTGGTCGGTCGGCCTGCGGGCACCGCTGGAGGAAGCAGCCAATCCGACCTCGTCTCCCAATCCGGCCAAGGCTCCCTGGTACTTCCTCGGCCTGCAGGAGATGCTGGTCTACTTCGATCCCTGGATCGCCGGCGTGGTGCTGCCCACGCTCATCATCGTCGGCCTCATGGCCATCCCCTACATCGACACGAATCCAAAGGGCAACGGCTACTACTCCTTCCGCGACCGGAAGTGGGAAGTGGGCGTCTTCCTCTACGGCTTCCTCGTGCTGTGGTCGTTCCTCATCATCACCGGCACGTTCCTGCGCGGGCCGAACTGGAACTTCTTCGGGCCGTACGAATACTGGGACCCGAACAAGCTCGTGCCGCTGGTCAACGTCGATCTGTCGGAACTGATCTGGGTCAAGGCCCTGGCCATGCCCCTGCCGAAGCTGTGGGTCATCCGGGAGATGTTCGGCATCGGCCTGGTCTTCGCGTACCTGGGGCTGCCGCCGCTGCTGGCGAAGATTCCCTTCCGCCGCTTCTACCTGAAGATGGGGTCGGTGCGGTATTACGTCGGCGCGTACCTCTTTCTGATCATGATGGCCTTGCCGATCAAGATGGTTCTGCGCTGGCTGTTCAACCTCAAGTACATCGTCCACATCCAGGAGATCTTCTTCAATGTATAAGGCTGCGTTGTGCAGGGCACGACTGCGTCGTGCCGAACCCCCGTTCGCGGCATCGGGCGACCACGGGGCTCGGCACGACGCAGTCGTGCCCTACACCAATCACGGGGGCGCCGCGAATCGATGAAACCGCAGGAACCGATTCCGCACAACTACACGATGCGGAGCCTGAACTGGATCTTCCTCTGGTCCAGCGTGGTGCTCCTCGTGGTGACGGGCCTGATCGTCGGCTACGACTACATCCGCGGCTGGAAGTGGTTCCAGCTCGAGTTCCTGCGCATGCAGCGGGAGCGGATCAACTCCGACCTGGCCGTGGCCGAGGGGGAGGAGAACAAGCAGCAGCTCGGTGACCTCGACAACCAGATCCGGAAGAGCAATATCGACCTGGCCGGGCACCGCGACCAGTACACCCAGGCCCAGAAGGCGCTCGATTCGTGGGAAGGCGAGCACTACCGCGCCGACCAGGACTACCGCTTCGCCAAGGCCACCCTCGACGCCCAGCGCTATACGGCCGAGACGTCCAGCATCCAGCACCGCTCGGACGCGAAGGAGCAGCAGGCCGAATACGAGCGGCAGACGAAGCATGTCAACGACCTGCTGCTCCGCCTGCAGGACGTCACCCGGAGCCGGGACGCGGCCAAGGCCAACGTCGACGCCTGGCAGAAGAAGATCACCGACGCCGAATTGAAGATCAAGGACCTGACGGCGACCATCGACCTGCTGAACAAGCAGAAGCAGTCGGCCGACATCTCGCCGCTGAGCACGAACTGGATCCTCCAGCAGCCGATGCTCGACTTCGTCAATCCGACCCTGAAGGTCGACCAGGTGGTTCTGCCCGATCTGATGATCGATATGAACTACATGAACGTGCCGCGGGTGGACCGCTGCATGACCTGCCACCGCGCCATCGACCGTCCCGGCTGGGAGTCGAAGGCTGAGGCTGCGCGGATGACGCAGGAACTGCAGGGGAAGCTCGACACGTTCCAGATCGCCCCGGAGAAGCGCAAGGACACGGAAGACCGCATCGCCCAGCTCAAGCGTGTCATCGACGCGCCTAACGACACGCTCAATCCGTGGCGCACGCATCCCAAGCTCGATCTCTACGTCGGCTCGGCCTCGCCCCATCCGCTGCTCGAGTACGGCTGCACGTCCTGCCACCGCGGCCAGGACCGGGCCACGGAGTTCGGCCGGGCCGGACACACGCCGGCCAGTCCCAAGATGGAGCACCGCTGGCAGCACGCGAGCGCGTACTTCTTCCCGCTGCCGGATGACATGAGCATCTTTGGGATCAAGCTCGTGCACGGCAACTTCGAGCACCGCGAGTGGGGCTACGAGGAAAACGAGTTCAACGAGACGCCGATGTACCCGCGGCACTACTACGAGGCCGGCTGCCTCAAGTGCCACTCGGGACAGATCGGCGTGGGCCGCGGCGACGACATCACCCGGGCCACGCAGACCGTGGAGCTCTACGGCTGCTACGCCTGCCACAAGATCAACAACTGGCGCTTCAGCGACCTTCGCAAGCCCGGTCCGGACCTGACCGGCATCGCCGAGAAGACGACGCCGGAGTGGGCCGTCCGCTGGATCAGCGAGCCGCATCGCTTCCGTTCCACGACGCGCATGCCATCGTTCTTCTACCAGCGCAACATGGTCGATCCGAAGGTCGTCCCACCGGCCGAGCGGGCGCTGAACATCCGGTATCAGGACGCGGAGGTGGGCGCCATCGTCGAGTACCTCTTCGACAAGTCGACCCATCGCGCCTGGCAGCAGCCGGGAGCCGGCGATGCGGCGAAGGGCAAGCAGCTCGTGGAGAGCGTCGGCTGCATGGGCTGCCACGTCAACACCGAGCAGGTGAAGGACGAGAAGACGGGCCAGTTCCGCCTGGCCAGGCGCGACGACGTCCCCCTGGAGCGCAACTACGGCTTCAACCTCGTCGGGGTCGGCACCAAGACGAACCCGGCCTGGATCTACAACTGGGTGAAGAACCCCAAGAGCTACTACGCCGAGGCGCCGATGCCGTCGCTGCGGCTCACGGACCAGGAAGCGGCGGACGTGACCGCGTACCTCGTCACGATGCAGAAGCCGGGCTTCCTCGAGACGCCGGTGCGCAAGCCCGACGCCCAGGCCGTGCACGACCTGGCCAAGGGCTACCTGATCAACACGCTCACCGACCGCGACGCCGAGGCGAAGCTGAAGCTCATGTCGATGCACGAGCAGCTCGTGTACCTCGGCCAGCGCAGCATCGAGAAGTACGGCTGCTACTCCTGCCACAACATCAAGGGCTTCGACGGCCTCAAGCCCATCGGCACGGAGCTGACCATCGAAGGGTCGAAGGCGCTGCACCTCTTCGACTTCGGCTTCATGAACGAGAAGCACATCGAGAACGAGGACGGCAACGCGGACCACGTCATCCACACCGTGCCCTCGTGGATCTACAACAAGGTGCGCAACCCGCGCATCTACGACGACGGCCGGACCAAGGTCTACAACGACAAGCTGAAGATGCCGAACTTCCACCTCTCTCAGGAGGAAGCGCGGCTGGTGACGATGGTCGTGACCGGATTGACGAAAGAGAAGGTCAACAGCAACCGCCTGGCCGCACAGGACGCGCACATGCGCCTCATCGAGGAGGGCCGCAAGCGGGTGTCGCAGCACAACTGCCGCGCGTGCCACATCGTCGACAGCCGCGGCCGGGCCATCGCCTCGACCATCGCCGACACGAACTTCCTCCCGCCGGACCTCTCGCCCGAGGGCGGCCGCGCGCAGTCGCCGTTCCTGTTCAACTTCCTCAAAGACCCCACCACGATGAAGATCCGGCCGTGGCTGAACGTGCGCATGCCGACGTTCCACTTCGACGACCAGGAAGCGAACACCCTGGTGACCTTCTTCGCCGAGGAGGGGAAGGGGCAGCAGTTCGACACGAGGCAGCTCGAGAACCCGTCGCCGGAGAACGTGGCCGTGGGCAAGGCGGTCTTCACCATGATGCGCTGCACGCAGTGCCACGCCACGACGCCGGTCAACCCGGAGAACCCGCCGCCGCCGAACACGGCCGAGCTGACCTCGCTGGCACCGAACCTGACCCTGGCCCGGGTGCGCCTGCGTCACGACTGGATCGCCGACTGGGTGCGCCGTCCGGGTGAGATGATCCCGAGCACGCGCATGCCGGCGAACTTCCCCCGCAACTCCGAAACGGGCGGCTTCCAGTCGCCGCTGGCCATGGCCATCGACACGCCGGCCTTCGCGCAGTACAAGGCCCAGTTGCTCCCGCTCTTCAAGGGCGATGAGAAGGAGCTGAGGCGCACCATGGGCGACGCCGTGGCCCTGACCAATTACCTCCGCGACTACATCTGGAGCCTCGGCAACGACACGAAGATGCGCGCGGCCAGGCCGGACGGAACGGCCGCACCGTTGCCGTTGCCGCAGACGCCTTCGGCGCCCACGCCGGCGGCACGGACGGGGAGGGTGGAGCGGCCGGCCGCCGAGCGGCCGGCAACTGCTCGGGGAACCGGACGATGAACCTGTCGGCAGCGATCAGTTGCCGGTTGCAAAAAACCGAGGATGCTGAGAACCGCCGACCAAGAACCGATAACGGAGACATGATCAGATGAAGAAGTTCGCAGCCACACTGTTCGCAGCCTCATTCGTTCTCTCGCTTGCCTGCGGCAAGGGGAAGGAAGCCTCGAAGCAGGAAGAGGGAGAGGACGACGTCGTCCAGCAGACCCAGACCGCGCAG
>CAZYTO010000332.1:0-5403 GCA_964650405.1 uncultured Thermoanaerobaculia bacterium
GGGGCGGATTGAGAATGAAGATCAGGCTGTAATCGAGGGACGCCTGGGTCATGTTAGCCTGAAAGTAGCGGGTAAGGATGGCAAGAACGCAGGGCAACGCGAACAGCACCGAGAGAATGATCAAGCGCCGGGCCCGGCACTGCTGGCGGATCGTCAGCCAGAAAACCGAGCCCCAGATCGATAGATCCAGAGAACGCCCCGAAGCGCGGCGCGGTGCAGAAGGTGCACTGGCTGGCGGCGTGGCCGACGGACGGCACGGCCGGACCGAGGAGCTCGAAGATGACCGCTTCGACGTTCGGGGCGATTGCCAGGATCGCTTGCATGCGTTCGAGGGTCTCGTCGCGCGTCACCCTCGAGTGGACGTCGACCTGCAGCCCGCGATCCTCGGTGCCGCAGGCCACGTGGATCTCGCGAACGGCGTCGAGGTCGAGCTCGTCGAGAAACGCGGCTGTGTCGCAGATGCCGTTGTGTGCGTCGCACTCGAGGTTGTAGACATCGAGCAGGATCCCGCAGCCGGTGCGGTGGACGATCTCATTGAGGAAGCCGGCCGACGTGTAGTCGCCGCCGGCGTCGGGGAAGAGGTTGACGACGTGCTCGAGGAGGAACGGCTTCGCATACCGGCGAAGCACGGCCTCGATGCGCCGGCAGATCAGCGACAACGTCTCCTCCGTGCGGGGCGGCACGAGCATCGTCCCGAGGTGCTCGCCGCCGGCGCTGACATAGCCGAGGTGCTCGCTGTGCCACGCCGGGTCGAGCTCCGCCATCAGCGTGTCGACGAGGCGGAAATAGTCACCGTTCATCGCATCGGCCGAGGCGATGGAGAGGCCCACGCCGTGAAGGGTGATGCGCGCGCGCTGGGCAATGGCCCGCAACTCGGCCAGCGTCTCGCCCGGAATCCAGGGCACGCCGGCGCGCAGGGTGGCCGCGGCGTCGGGCGTGACCTCGACGATCTCGGCGAACGGAAGCACCCTTTCGACGAATCGCGGGTCACGCCCTTCGTAGTTGACGCCGATGCAAATCACCGCACGACGCCGTTGAAGCCCTGGACGCCACCCAGCAGCGGATCCGGATCGCCGCCGTGGATGATCACGTCGATGCCGAGAAGCCCGCAGGAGAGACAGCCGTTGAGCTTGAAGATCTGGTCGAACGCCGCGTGCACGACGTCGGACGTGATCCTCGCGCCCGGATTCGCCGACAGTCTCACTGTCTTCCCCGTAAGTCTGCTGGGTACTGCTTTCGCGTCAGTCATGTTCACTCCTCCTTGATTACCTGGAGTAGTGCGGAAGTCAGGGCGAGCGTTTCAAAACCCGACGTGATCACGTGACACGCCTTGCGACGACCCACGTAACCCCGTAACCTCGCAACCCCGCAACCCGTCTTTCGCAACCCCGCACATACAATCACCGTCGTGCCGACCTCCCGAAAACCCCTGACCCGCAACCAGCTCCGCGGCTTCTGGGCTGCCTGGGCCGGCTGGACGTTCGACGGGATGGACTCGTTCATCTATGCGCTCGTCCTGGTTCCCGCGCTTGGCGAGCTTCTGCCGCGCTCGGGCATCGCCGCGACGCCGGCCAACACCGGTTTCTACGGGAGCGTCCTCTTCGCGATGTTCCTGGCCGGCTGGGGTTGTTCCACGGTTTGGGGGCCGGTGGCGGATCGGTTCGGACGGGTGCGCACGCTGATGCTCACCATCCTCTGCTTCTCGCTCTTCACCCTCCTCGGTGCCCTGGCGGCGAACGTCTGGCAACTGGCGATCTTCCGTCTGCTGGCGGGGGTGGGCATCGGCGGGGAGTGGTCGATCGGCGGGACCTTCGTCGCCGAGGAGTGGCCGGAGGACCGCAGGAAGCTGGGAGCGGGCCTTATGCACACCGGTTACTACGCCGGGTTCTTCCTGGCGGCGATCGCCAACTACGTCATCGGCGCGCGGTACGGCTGGCGCTGGATGTTCGTCGTGGGCGGCCTCCCGGTCCTGCTGGTGGGATGGATCCGTTACGGAGTGCGCGAATCGGCGCGGTGGGAGGCGCGCAAGGGCTCCGGGATGGGCGATGCGTTTCTGGCCCTCTTCACTCCGCGATACGCCCGCCGAACGGTCATCAACTCGCTGCTGGTCCTGGCGTCGATCGTGGGATTGTGGGCGGGATCGGTCTACGTGCCGGCGTCGGTCACGCAGATCGCCCTCCGGGAGGGATTCGCGGCGGCGCAGGCGGCGCGACTGGCGTCGTACGGCACGATGATCCTGGCCGCGGGCACGATCGCCGGCTGCATCGCGCTGCCCTCTATCGCCGAAGCGCTCGGCCGGCGCCTGACGCTCGGTGCGTTCTTCGGCGTGATGGGTGCCGCCATCGCCGCTGGTTTCGGTTTCGTCCTCTACCTCCCCCACGCGCTCGGTCCGTTCTTCGTCGTGCTCTTTTTCCTCGGCCTCGGCGGCGCCAATTTCGCCGTGTACACGCTCTGGCTTCCGGAGCAGTACGGCACGGAATGCCGCGCCAGCGCCTTCGCCTTCATCACTTCGGTGGGACGGTTCGCCGGCGCGGCCATCACCTTCCTCGTCGGCGCCGGCGTGGCGCACTACCACACCATCGGCAAACCCGTGGCCTTTACGGCTGTCGCGTTCGTCGCCGGCATGCTGCTTCTGCCACTGGCAGAGGAGACGCGCGGCCGGCCGTTGCCGGGCTGACACGGATTCCCTGCCTTCCGATCGGGCTGAGCCGGGGATCCCGGCATCTCCTTCGCTACCTCTAGTGCGCAGGAGGTCATATGCGAAAACTGTCGCGACTGGCATCCGTTGCCCTGCTGGCGGGGCTCCTCTCCGCCACAGCCGCCGAGGCGAGAACGCGGATCTATGTACAGATCGGCCCGCCGCCGCTCGTCGTGGAGAGACAGGTCCTCAGCCCGGGCTCTGGATACGTCTGGGTTCCTGGACATCACGTCTGGACCGGTAGCAGGTACGTCTGGGTGCGCGGCTCCTGGATGCTGGCCCCTCGGTATCACCGGTACTGGGTCTCCGGCCGATGGAGTCACGAACGCCGCGGCTATTACTGGACCGATGGGTATTGGCGGTAGCGCACCCGCTTAGAAATGAGCTCGAAGGGGCGTCTGCAACGGGCATCGATTGAGTACACTCATGGCGGGGATGGCTTGAACGCCGATCCCGCCTGAGCCATGTTCGAAACGAACCCTGCCCATCAGACGTTCCTCGAATCGCTGCTGGCGCGCCTCGGCGGCGTGGCCGGGACGGTGCATGAACAGCGCGGCGAGGATCTCTACCTCACGGCGGCGCACAACATCCCTCCGCCGGTCGTAGCGATCGTCGCGCATGTCCCGCACGGAAAGGGCATGGCCGGCATCGCCCAGGTGAAGAAGCAGCCGGTGCAGACCTGCAACCTGCAGACGGACGACAGCGGCGCGATCAAGCCGGGAGCGAAGGCGGTCAACGCCCAGGCAGCCATCGCCCTGCCGGTGCTCGGCCACGGCGGCGAGGTTCGCGCCGTGGTCGGCGTCGCCTGGAACGACGAGCGCCAGATCGGGGCGGAAGTCGAACAGTCGATCCTGGCGATGGCGGCGGAGCTGCCGTCTTAGTCATCTACAGACGTAGACAAGCACCGCCGCCAATGCACCCGGCAGCGCTTGCATCACGAGGATGGAGCGCTTCGTCGTGAGGCCGCCGTAAAGGCCGGCCACGATGACGCAGCCAAGGAAGAAGAGCCGCACGCGGAGCGCGTCGTCACCGGCGAACGTTCCGAAGGCGCCCCACAACAGCCCCGCGGCGAGGAAACCGTTGTACAGCCCCTGGTTCGCGGCGAGCTTCGCCGATCCCTCGGCCAGCTCGGGCGAGAGGCCGAAGATGCGCCGTCCCTTCGGCGTGTTCCAGAGGAACATCTCCAGGTAAAGGAAGAGCAGGTGCAGGACGGCGACGAAGGTCAGGGCGGCGACGGCCAGGATGGGCATGGTTGCTCGGTCTCACTTTCCCCAGGTCAGTTGCCACTGGCATTCGGCGTCACCCCGCGTCATGCAGACGAGGTGATCGATGAGGTGCCGTTTGGCGCCGGTCATCTCGGCCGCACCTTCGAACCATCCCGTGAGCCGCGCGCAGTGCGCCTCCTGTGACGGAAACTCGATCAGGCGGACGAGCGCCGATCCGGCCGTCTCGTTCTCGACGATGAGCTTCCCGTGGCTGTGGACGGTCGACCAGAGGCTCGAGGCCTTGTGCAGCAGGGCGGCCGGCGTGAGAACGATGGTCAGGAAGCGGTAGACGCCGACGGCGTCCGCCAGTTCGGCGCGTCCCGCCCGCCGGCCGAACGCGTCGAGCGACTCGCCTTTGGCCCTGGCTGCTTCCACCGTGAGCCGGTTGAGCGTGAACTCCGGGACTTTCTGGGTGGCCAGGATGGAGTGCTGCCCGGCCAGCTCCCGGTCCGCCGCGGGGAGCGCGGCCAGCGCCCGCAAGTGTTGTTCGGAGGAGAGGTCCTTCTCGATGAACTTCAGCAGACTCCGAAGGATCGCTCCCTTGGTCGTCGCTTCGCTGTCGGGCATGTCGCCGATTGTACGCGGTCCGGCGAACGCTCCCGAGCATGCGTGAAGGTCGTCACCTTCCCGCCCACGGGGTTCGGCACGACCGCGTCGTGCCGAACCCCCGTGGGGCAAGCCGCCGAACTAGCCGAAGAAGGTCCGGACGTCGTCCGCGAATGCTTCCGGCACTTCCAACGCGGCGAAGTGTCCGCCCTTCGGCCAGTCGGTCCACGAACGGATGTCGTAGGCGCGCTCGATCCAGCTTCGCGGCGGAAAAGGAGCTTCGTGGGCGGTGTGGAAGATCCCGGCGGGGACGCGGACACGCTCTCCCTCGGCGAAGCGGTGCGGCGTGCGCGCGGACTCGAAATAGAGGCGCATGGACGAGGCGATGCTGTTCGTGAACCAGTAGAGCGAGATGTTGGCCAGGATGTCGTCCAGGCCGGGGCGGGTGGCGGGGTCGGCCCACTCGACGAACATCTCGTAGATCCAGGCGGCCAGGCCGATCGGCGAGTCGCTGAGGCCGTAGCCGAGCGTAAGGGGACGGGTGATCTGGACATGGCTGTAGCCGCCGGACTCCCATCGCCACGCCTGCTCGCTCCGGAGAAAGACGCTCTCCTCCTCGGTCGGCACATCGTCTCCAGAGACGAACGGCGCGTACGAGCCGGGGATGTAATTGAGGTGGAGGCCGCGAAGGCGCGACGCATACCGGCGCGCGAGCCAGGTGGCGATGCCGGCGCCCCAGTCGCCGCCCTGGACGGCAAACGTGTCATACGAGAGCACCGTCATCAGGTCGGCCATCACGCCGGCGATCTCCAGGTTCGAGAAGCCGGCGTGGGGAAGGGTGGAGAAGCCGTAGCCCGGCAGCGACGGCACGATGAGATCGAAATCGTTCGCCAG
>CAZYTO010000333.1:0-5337 GCA_964650405.1 uncultured Thermoanaerobaculia bacterium
CCCCCGTATCGCTCCCTCCCGCCAGCCCGCCCGAGATCGGGTACGTGGCCGCGCCCGTGGAAGGATCCTCGAGGATGTAGCCCGTACCGCTCCAGCGTCCCAGGGCGATGGGGTTCGGCGCCAGGCGCGCCACCCGCCCCTGGCGAATCGCGCCGCGGATCTCGTCCTCCACGTCCGAGGCGAGCGTGGCCGTGGCCAGGACACTGTCGACGTTGGATGCGTCAACGGTGTAGAGCTGCTGCCCCGCGCGGCGCGCCAGCAGCAGGGCCTTGGCGGCGGAGATGCCCTGCTGCGACTCCAGCTCTTCCCAGATCGAGCCTTCCCGGTACGAGCTTTCCATCCCCGCCTGCGACAGCACCTCGGCGCGCCGGGAGACATCGCTGCCGATGGGGACGACGCCGGCCTGGAGGCGCGAGACGTCGATGTTGTTCTCGGCCGGCACGAGGCGGATGGGCGCCCCCCCGACGTTGTAGGTGACGTCGATCTGCCGCCGTACGTCGGCCTCGAAGACGCGCTTGACCGAGCGCTGCCAGCGCACCCCGGCCGCGAACGTGAGCCCGTCGTCCACGTGCTCGAAATAGCGCAGCCCGATGAGCAGCAGCTTCTCCGAGAGCACCGCCTCCGGATCGCTCAGCGTCTGCATCCGCGCCCCGCGCGCGGCGATGAGCGTCTCCGGCGCCCGCCCGGCGTCGAACACCAGCGTGTGCGTCTCCCCGGCCACCACGTCGTGATGCGTGGAGTCGGCCGCCACGTTCGGCTGGTCGAAGCCCAGGTTCAGATCCAGTGCCGCCCCGGCAGCCACCGCCGTCCCCTCGGCCACTTCCGTGTCATCGACCGAGACGACCGGCTTGAGGCGGACCAGGTAGGCCGGCGTGTTGAATAGCCCTCCGTAGCTGCTGATGATCACGGCGTCGTCCGCCGTGGCCGGCGGGAAGGTCAGCGTCACCTTCTTTCCCCAGACCGCGGCGAGGTCGGTCGTCCAGGTGGCCACGGTCACGGCATTCGGGCCGGCCAGAGTGAAGTGGACGCGCTGGGTCTGCTCGGCGGGAGGATCGGCGGCGAGGCCGAGCTGTTGGTCGATGCCGACAGTGAGGGTCGATGGGATGAACGGGAAGTTATCGGCGCGGATGGCCCCGCTCTTCGGCACCTGGCCCAGGCTTTTGCAGTCGATGCCACTGGCGCGGATGGCCGTCCACAGCTTGTCCGAGTAGTAGTCGGACGGCGCCTGGACCGGCGCATTCTCGAGGTAGTCGCTCTCGCTCCAGGTGGCGTTGACCGCCACACCGCTCTGGTACGTGTAGCGCTTGAGGCTCGGGTCGAGCCGCACCCACGTGTCGGCCGGGCCGTTGGTGGCCCCGCGGTTGGGCAGGAACGGCACGAAGGCCCGCACCCAGGCGTGCGTCCACTGCACGGCCGTGGGGTGGCCGCCCGTGGTCAGCACGACGCCGTCGAAGCCGGCCGTGGCAAACAGGTTCGCGGCCTGCAGCGGGTCTTCCGTGCCGGCCAGGTTCATGAGCCGGTCGATGGGCAGGGTGATCCTCCCCCACTCGATCTGGGCCCCGTACCCCTGCGCTGTGAGCAGGTCTCGGAGGAGCAGCGCCTGGTCCCAGTCGTTGCCGCTCGCTTCCTTCAGGGTCCCGAGGGCGCCCTTGGCTACGCCGCTATACGGCTCGAACCCGACGTGATCGTGCACCCAGGTGAAGGCTTTGGCCGGCGTCTTGAGCGTCGCGGCCAACGCGGCAACATCGGTGGCCACGGGGGCGGACTGCGCGCGCGGCTTCTGTGTGGCGACGCCCGCGGTAGTTGACGCCGACGTCGCGCCGACCACGGCCGAGCGCAGCGCGGTCGCGGTGCTGCTGCCGTAGGTGGGCGGGGCAGGCTTCTTCGGCGCCACGGTGTAGGTGTCCTTGAGGGGGAAGGGGTCGCGGGTCCAGCGCGCCTTCTTCTGGGTCAGCGTCAGCGAACCGGAGAGGGCGGCCGAGAGTTGCTGGAGCGTCCCTTCGAGGTTGCCCTCATCGAGAGCGTGCGGGTTACTGATGATGGAGCGGGCCTGTCTGCGCAGCGCGTCGATGGCCTTGCGGGCGTCGGCATCGCGGGCTCCGGCCGCGGAGGGCAGGCCGTCCGCAAGGGGCGGCAAGAGATCCCTGTCCATCATGCGCAGGACCGACTCGAGCTCGCTGCGGATGGCCCCGTGCTTCGAGCTGCGCGCAGCAGCGGGAGCCGCGGCCAGCTTCATCAGCGCCGCCAGGCGCGACACGGCCGTATCGGCCGCCACCAGGGCGTACCGCGCTTTCACCCGGGCGATGGAACCGCGCACGTCCAGCGGCACGTCATTCTGCTGCGGCGCCGCCGTGGTCGCGAGGCCGAGCTTCGCATTCGCCCAGCCAATCACTCCCGCCAGATCGAAGCTCTTCCTCCCCTCGGGGTGCAGCAGATACTCCGCATCGACCCCAAGCTTCGCGGCGATGGCCCGCACCTGCGCCTCCTTCGCCTGCTGTACCTCCAGCGCGTACAGATACGTCGCCGGGTCGCTGAACGAGTAAAGCGAGGCCACCACGATGGCCGCGCACATCGAACGGCCCGGCGCGGTGGACAGATACCTACGGAACCTGCGCATGATCTTCATCCGTTTCCTCTACTGGGTCAGGCCGCTCTGCCACCACGTCAGCAGCCGGTCCGCGTCACGGCGCGCCGCCGTTGTGTCGATCGAGAGCGACTGGAGGTCGCCGGTGAGGTCGAGAACGTGTTGAATGCCGCCGGCCGGGTCCGACGTGCTCGTGGCCTTCTCCGCCGTGAGCGCGGTCTGGGCGCGGCCGATGGCCTTGTCCGCGGACTGCGCCGCCAGGGCGTTGAGGTCCGAGGCCAGCGCCGCTTCGAGAGCTGCCCGGTCGGCGCCGACGGTCAGGGTCAGTGTCTTCGTGGCCAGCGTCTGGCCGGCGATGGTCAACGTGGCGGTCGCGTCGTAGCTGCCGATGGCGTCGGCCAGCCGCACCCAGGTAATGAAGTGCGTCGTCGTTCCGCCGGGGATCGACGCGGTCCACGACGTTGCGGGCGGCGACGTGAAGTGCGGCAGGGCATCGACAACGGTCAGGCCGTGGGCGAGCGTGAGCGTGACGGTCACGTTGAGCGAGCCGCCGGCCGGCGCCGTCAGGGCGACGTCGAGCGGCACGACGGATCGTGCGTCGGTCGAAGCCGTGCGGTTGACGTAGCGGACGGCGCTGACCAGGAGCGTGGCCATGCCGGCGGTCGCGGTCTTCTCCGTATCGAACGGAATGACCACGGTGCGGCCGGCGCCCCATGTGTTGTACGAGAACGACGGTTCCTGCGTGGCGTCGATAAGGGCCAGTGCTCTGGCCGTGCTCAGCGAGACCTGGACACCGTCACCATTCACGGTGAGGTGGCCGGCGCTGCTCAACGGCGTGGCCAGCAGGTCGAGCAAAGTGGTGGACGCATTGAGCTTTCCGCCCCAGGCCATGCCCAGGGCCGCGCCGAGCTTCGGCATGGCGTCGGGGTGATCGTCGAGGACGATCAGTCCTAGGCCTGCGTGGATGCTCTCCGACAGCTCGGCGTCGAAGCCCGCCTCGGACGACGGCGGGATGTAGAAGATGACCGTGCCGTAGCCGCCGCTGCGCACCGCCGTGAGGAAGGCGGTGCTGTCCGCCACGAGCGTCCAGGCCATCCCGGCATTCGTCAGTGTGGTGGTGAGGAATGCCGGGTTCGGCGGCGTGCAGTTGCCGTTCGACTTGCACGGCGCCCAGATCAGCACGCGGGCCGTGCTGCCGGCCGTGTTCGTCAGCACCGGCTGCGTGGAGGGCTGGGTCACGGTGAATGAGGCCGTGGCCAATGTGACCGGCTGTCCCGTGATGAGGGAAACGAGGGCGACGCTGAACGTGCCGGGCGCGAGTGACGCCGTGGCGTACGTCAGCGAATCGCTGGTGCTGCCGCCGAGAGGAACCGAGGCCGTGAACGACAGCGTGTCGGAGCCGATGACAACCGCGAACGGCGCGTCGGTCAGTGCGGCGTTGCCGCTGTTGGTGATCGTGGCGGTCAGAGGAATCGGCTGGCCCTGCGTGACCGGGCCGGCGGCCGTGAGCGTGCCGGTGATGCCCTTGCCGCTCGTGGCCGTGGAGATGATGGTGAAGGTCGTCGTCACAGGCGTGGCGCCGTTGACAGCGACCGAGACCGTGTAAGTCCCCGGTGCCGTCGTACCGACCGGCCAATCGACCGTGACGCTGCCGCTCGCGCCCGGCGCGATGGAGGCGATGGTGCTCGTCGTGGTGACGCCGTTGATCGTCGTCAATACGTTGACGTTCGTCAGCGGCGCCGGGGCGGAGACGACCGTGACCGTGGTCGTCGCGTGAACTGTGTCGCCCACGTCGTACGAGGCCTTGTCCGTGACCACAGCCGCGGTGACGACGGTAGGGATGGCGTTGACCGTGAACGTCGTCGTGGCCAGGTCGCCGGTCAACGCCGAGGTCAGCGTGGCGGTGTAGATGCCCGGCGCCGTGGTCGAATAAGACAGCGTCTTGGAGGCGCTTCCGCCCAGCGGCACGTCGACGGTGAAGGGCAGGGTGTCGCCGGCGATCTTCACGCTGAATGCGGCGCCGGTCAGCGCGGCGTTGCCGTTGTCGATGATCGTGGCAGTGAGCGGTAACGGCTGACCCTGGGTGACCGGGCCGGCAGCGGTGAGCGTGCCGCTGATCCCTTTGCCGCTCGTGGCGGTGGAGATGATGGTGAAGGTCGTCGTCACCGGCGCGGCGCCGTTGACGGCGACGGAGACGGTGTAAGTCCCCGGTGCCGTCGTGCCGACCGGCCAATCGACCGTCACGCTGCTGCTCGCGCCCGGCGCGATGGAAGCGATGGTGCTCGTCGTGGTGACGCCGTTGATGGTCGTCAATACGTTGACGTTCGTCAGCGGCGCCGGAGCGGAGACGACCGTGACGGTCGTCGTGGCGTGAACGGTGTCCCCCACGTTGTACGACGCCTTGTCGGTGACGACGCCTGCCGTGACGACGGTGGGGATGGCGTTGACCGTGAACGTCGTCGTGGCCAGGTCGCCGGTGAGCGCCGAGGTGAGGGTGGCGGTGTAGGTTCCGGGCGTCGTCGTCGGATACGACAGCGTCTTCGAAGCGCTGCCGGCCATCGGAACGTCGATGGTGAAGGGCAGCGTGTCGCTGCCGATCTTCACGCTGAACGCGGCGCCGCTGAGCGCGGCGTTGCCGCTGTCGGTGATCGTGGCGGTCAGCGGAATCGGCTGGCCCTGGGTGACAGGGCCGGCGGCGGTGAGCGTGCCGGTGATGCCCTTGCCGCTCGTGGCCGTGGAGATGATGGTGAAGG
>CAZYTO010000334.1:0-1123 GCA_964650405.1 uncultured Thermoanaerobaculia bacterium
TTCGCTGCTGATGATGACGCGATTGCCGAAGGCCGTGATGTAGACCGGCATCTTCGCTCCGTAGCGCTCCCGGAACCAGAGCAGGAGGTCGTGCAGCGACGGCGCGTGGACCTCCCATCCCGTCTCCGTGTAGATGGCGCCCGGCACGTCGACGCGGACGGCGCGCTCGAGCATCACCTTCGGGTCATGTCTCGTCACGCCGCGCTTGTAGTAGTTGATCCCGGTGAAGTCGATGGGCACGCGGATGGTGTCGAAGTCGGAGTCGGGGAAGGCCGGCCAGGCCTCGCCGTACATCTCCGGCAGCTCCTGGGGATAGCGGCCGAAGAAGACCGGGTCGAGGTACTGCCGGTTCATGTAGGCGTCGGCGCGCGCGTTCGCGGCGAGGTCCTCGGCACTGCTCGAGGCGGGCACCTTCGGCTCGAGGTTCACTACGATGCCGATCTGGTTCCGGCCCGCCGCGCGGTAGGCCTGGACGGCGCGGCCGTGGGCGCGGAGGAGGTTGTGCGAGGCGATGGGCGTCTCGAAGAGATTGCGATGCCCGGGGGCGAGCGCGCCGTGCAGATAGCCGCCGTCGGTCACGACCCACGGCTCGTTCAATGTGGCCCAGAACTTCACGCGGTCGTCGAGCGCACGAAAGCAGACGTTGCCGTACTCGGCAAACCACTCGGCCACGTCGCGGTTGAGCCAGCCGCCGCGGTCGTCGAGCGCCGCCGGCAGGTCCCAGTGGTAGAGCGTGGCCATGGGAGTGATGTCGTTCCGGAGCAGCTCATCGGTGAGGCGGCGGTAGAAGTCGAGCCCGCGGTCGTTCACGCGACCCGTTCCCTCGGGGAGGATGCGGCTCCAGGAGATGCTGAAGCGGTAGGCGTTGAGGCCGATCTGGCGCATGAGGCCGACGTCCTCGCGGTAGCGGTTGTAGTGGTCGCAGGCCACGTCGCCGGTGTGGCCGCTGGTCATGAGGCCGGGGGTATGACTGAAGCGCTGCCAGATGCTGGGGCCGGCGCCGTCGGCGAGGGGCGAGCCCTCGACCTGGTAGGCGGCCGTGGAGGCGCCCCAGAGGAAGTTTTTCGGGAATCTCAGGTCGGACATGAAGTTGAAAAAGGCAATGGATTTCCTGGTAGAGAAC
>CAZYTO010000334.1:1133-5228 GCA_964650405.1 uncultured Thermoanaerobaculia bacterium
TTTGCGGGCTCGAGGGGACAGGGCCTGGGTGGCCGTTAGTGATGAGGCCGGGCGTGTGTCTGAAGCGCTGCCAGTTGCTCGGGCCCGCGCCGTCGGCGGGCGGCGAGACCTCGATTTGGTAGGCTGCCGTCGAGGCGCCCCACAGAAAGTATTTCGGAAACTGGAAAGCGGACATGGAGACCTCATGCATTGACAGTCAACAAAACGTGCAGTAGGGTACACCGAAATGTAACCGGTTACACACACGACGAAAACAGACCAGGTGGTCTGCCGTTCCTTTATGCCGCGAACGCAGAAACTGCGCCGTCCGACCCGCTCCCGCCGAAACCGGCCCGTCGCCACCATCCATGACGTGGCGGCGCGAGCGGGCGTTTCCGTGGCCACCGTCTCTCGCGTCCTCAATGGCAAGACCGTCGTTCGCGAAGACACCCGGCAGCTCGTCCATGAGGCGGCCAAAGCCCTGCGCTACGTCCCGAACGTCGCCGCCCGCTCCCTCAGTATCCGCCGCAGCCACACCATCGGCATCGTTCTCCCCGACGTGCACGGCGAGTTCTTCTCCGAGGTCATCCGCGGCATCGACCTGGCCGCGCGCCGGGCCGGCTATCACATCCTCGTCTCCGGCTCGCACAGCGACATCACCGAGATGCTGGCCGTGCTGGAAGCGATGCGCGGCCGCGTTGACGGCCTCGTGCTCATGGCTCCCGATCTCACGCCCTCCCAACTGCCGGAACATCTGACCGCGAACATCCCCCTCGTCCTCCTCAACACGAACGACAACACGCACGACGTCATCAACATCGACAACGCCGGCGGCGCGCGAAAGATGATGGGGCACCTCATCGAGCTGGGGCACCGCCGCATCGCCTTCATCTGCGGCCCCTCGCGCAACAGCGATGCCCGGGAGCGGTTGCGCGGCTACCGGCAGTGCATGCGCGAGCTCGGCCTGGCCCCGCAGGAAGTGGCGGGCGACTTCACCGAGAGCTCCGGGCACGCAGCCGCGCTGCAGGTCCTGGAGGCCTCGCCGCGGGCCACGGCCATCTTCGCCGCGAACGACGCCATGGCCGTCGGGGCGCTGGCGGCGCTGTCCGAGGCGGGCATCGACGTACCGGCCGGCATGGCCGTGACAGGCTTCGACGACATTCCCATCGCCCGTTACGTCGCACCGCCGCTGACCACCATCCGCGTCGACATCGCGGAGCTCGGCGGACGCGCCTTCGCCCTGCTGCACGACGCCCTGGCCCAGCCCGGCCGCGGCGGCGAGCGCCGGCGGGAGCGGATCAGCACCACGTTGGTCGTGCGCCGTTCCTGCGGCGCCCCGCTTCCGTCAACAAAGGTTTCGCCAGCAAGACCTCCGCAAACGACCATTCAACAATCAAAGCCCCGCAAGCAACCGGCTCGGAAGCTGCCCGGCCCCAAAAAAGGAGAGACCCCATGAGGCAAGCCACGATGCGAACCACAATGCGAACGCTCCAGTGTTGTCTGTATCTGTTGCTCGCCGCCGCCCTCGCGGCCGGCGCCTACGCCCAGACCTCGTCGTCCACCACGGCGACCATCCGCGGCAAGGTGACGAACCAGAGCGGCGCGCCGCTGGCCAACGCGGAAGTGAGTGCGGTCAGCACGACGACCGGGTTCGTGCGCACCGTGCATGCCGGGGCCGACGGCTCGTTCAACCTGGCCGGCATCACTCCGGGGGAGGTGAACGTCGTCGTAGCCGCGTCCGGCTTCGACGCCCGCTCGCAGACGCTCCGCCTGCTCGTCGGCCAGAACATCGAAGTGAACTTCCAGATGACGCCGACGCAGGTGGTCAACGAGCAGATCACCGTCATCGGCAACACGGCGGTCGAGACGCGGACCTTCGAGGCGGCCACGAACGTGACACCGCATGAGATCGAGAGCCTGCCTCAGGACGACCGCAACTTCCTCCACTTCGCGGCACTCGCTCCGGGCATCCGTCTCTCCACCGACCCCACCCGCAAGACCATCGCCGGCGACGCCCAGCCGGCCGAGCAGACCAACATCTTCATCGACGGCGTCAGCTTCAAGAACGACGTCCTCCAGGGCGGCTCCGTCGGTCAGGACTCCAGCCGCGGCAATCCCTTCCCGCAGAATGCCGTGCAGGAGTTCCGCGTCATCACCCAGAATTACAGCGCGCAATACGACAAGGCTTCCAGCGCCATCATCACCGCCGTGACCAAGTCGGGCGGCAACACGACCACCGGGCAGGTCTTCGACTTCTACCAGCCGCGCAACTGGGTGGCTCCGACGAAGAAAGGCTTCCAGTTCTCCACGCTGACGACGAACGCCTCGTATCGCCGCCAGCAGCCGGGCATCTCTCTCGGCGGTCCGATCCTCAGGGACCATCTCAATTACTTCGTCTCCTACGAAGGCGACGACGAGCACGCCACGACGACCGTGTCCCCCGGCAATCCCACCGGCCTCGGCGCGCAGTTCGTCCAGTATGCCGGCGCTTTCCCCAGCCCGTTCAAGTCGACGCTCGTCTTCGGCAAACTGAGCTGGCAGCCCGCATCGAATCAGCTCGTCGACTTCAGCACGAACTACCGCCGCGAGCACGAGCAGCGCGACTTCGGCGGCCAGACCTCCTTCCAGTCGGGCACGGACCTCCGCAACTGGGTCTACGGCGGCACGGTCCGCGACCAGTGGAACAACAACACCCAGCTCAACCAGGCCACGTTGAGCTTTCAGAAGTACGGCTGGAATCCGAAGCCGCTCAATCCCAATAAGGTCGGCCTCGACTACCAGGGCGTCTTCCGCCTCGGCGGGAACAGCACGACCCAGGAGTTCGACCAGCGCCGTATCGAGCTGCGCGACGACTTCAACCTCGGCGTCTTCCAGGCCCTGGGCGAGCACCAGGTGCAGGTCGGGGGCAACTTCGACAGCATGCATTACTCGGTCAACAAGAGCCTGAACGGCAATCCGCAATTCGAGTTCCGGAACGATCCGGCCAACGGCTTCACCTTCGCCCAGCCCTTCGAGGCCAACTACGGCTTCGGCAATCCGTTCCTCAAGACCAGCAACAGCGAGTACGGCATCTACGGCCAGGACACGTGGACGGTGAATGCCCGCCTGACGCTGAACCTCGGGCTGCGCTGGGACTACGAGTCGCACATGCTGGACGAGAATTACGTCACGCCGGCCAACATCGTGGCCGGCCTGACCGGCAAGATCTCGTCCGACTACTTCTCGAACGGCAGCCAGCGCAAGCCGTACAAGGACGAGTTCCAGCCGCGCATCGGCTTCACCTACGACGTGACCGGCTACAACAAGTCGATCCTCTTCGGCGGATACGGCCGCTACTACGACCGCCTCTTCCTCAACGCCACCCTCGACGAGCGCTACCGCCTGCAGTTTCCCGTCTACCGCATCGAGTTCTCGCCGGACGGCCGGGCGGGCACGATCAAGTGGAACGACTCATATCTGTCGGCGGCAGGTCTCAACGGCCTCATCGCCAGTGGCGTGGCCAGACCTGAGGTCTACCTCCTCGACAACAACACCAAGCCGCCGTACTCGAACCAGTACAACCTCGGGTTCCGCCAGTCGTTCGGGCAGTGGGTGGGCTCGGTCAGCTACAACGGCGTCCGCGGCTACCGCGGCTTCACCTGGCTGTCCGCGTCCGGTCTCTGCTGTTCCGCGCTCGTGCCGGGCTTCGGCAACGTCATCATTTCCGACCCGCAGGGGAAGCGTTACTGGTACGACGGTGAGTACCTGACGCTCGACAAGCCGTACTCCTCGCAGGCGCACTGGGGCGCGCGCTTCGCCTGGACGCACGCCAAGGCCACGCAAAACGGCAACGATCTCTTCAGCCTCGACTACCCGAGCGCCGGAACGTATCCGCGCCACGAAGTGCCGGGCTCGGAGCGCGACCACATCACGGCCACCGGGATCTTCGGTCTGCCGTGGGACGTGCGCCTGAGCTCCAGCCTGCTCCTCGGCACCGGCGGCGCATTCAACGTGCTGGACTTCTCCCAGGGCTTCAGCCTGCAGAACCGCCTGGCCACGCTGCCGTTCAAGAACTCCATCCGGCCGCCGAAGACGTGGGGCTTCGCCGATCGTTCTCTCGACTTCCGGGCGGAGAAG
>CAZYTO010000335.1:0-5208 GCA_964650405.1 uncultured Thermoanaerobaculia bacterium
CATGCTGGTGGACACGCTGCTCCCGGACGAGAAGGGCTCCTTCGTCGCGGCACTGTTCCGATCCTTCGATGAGCCAGAGATCGATCTGGTCGGGGCGGTGGCGGCGCGGCTTGATCGGCAGGTGCACCTCGGCGTCGTCCACGAGATGGCCGGGGTGCACGTGGAAGAAGCGGGCCAGGAGCAGCCGGGTCGTGCTGGTGAGGTCCGGCCGGGCCCCGCTCTCGAGCTGCGAGAGATAGGACTGGCTGATCTTGCCTCCCAGCTCGTCACGGATGGCCGCCGCGACTTCCGTCTGCGTCAGCTCGCGATTGAGCCCGCGCGACGCCCCTTCCAGGACGCGGAGTTGAGTGAGCTTCACTCCGAGTTTCATTGCTGATTGCAATATATGTCTGATTGCAATATTTGGCAAGATACCGGGCAATGCTCTTGGAAGGCAAGGGGTTACTCGCCCGTCAAGGAGCGATCAGCGTCCATCGATCAGCGACCAGCGACCAGCGACCAGCGATAATTGACGAATGTCCCATCGCCGCTCCGTCCATGATCTGAAAAGCCTCGTCCTCTCCTTCCACTCCCTCATCGTCATCGAGACGGTGGAGGAGGAGCGGGTCCAGGCCCTGCTGCATGAAGTGGCCATGGACCTGCGGCTTTCCTTCTACGAGTGGTCGCTGACCAGCGGCCTGGCCCGCACCCACCTCGCCTCTGCCGTCGAAGGGACCCAGGATCCGCTCTCCGCGCTTCGTCACATCGGTGAGATCGAGCACACCAACGCGGTCTTCCTGCTGAAAGACATGGCCCCGCACCTTTCCAATGTGAACCTCGGGCGGCAGATCCGGGAACTGGCGCAGAAGCTGGCCTCCTGCCATTCGACGATCGTCCTCACCGGAGACCCCGTGGAGCTCCCGAAGGACCTGGAGTCGCTGGCGGTCCGCTTCCACATGGAGTTGCCGGACGACGACGGGCTGGGCGGTGGGGTGCGCAGCGTGGTCGAAGCCTTCAGCGCGCGGCAGGGCGTGCGCGTCGAGCTCACCCGCGAGGAAGCGCAGCGTCTCGTGCACGCCCTCTCCGGCCTCACCCTGGCCCAGGCCCGGCAGGTCATCGCCCAGACCCTCGTCGACGACAACCGGCTCACCTCGGACGACATCCAGAAGGTCATCCGCTGCAAGGGGGAGATCATCCAGCGCGGCGGCGTGCTGGAGTTTTTCCCACCCGATACGAACGGCTTTCAGCTCGGCGGCTTCACGCGGCTGAAAACGTGGCTTGCTGATGCGCGCCTCGGCTTCACACCCGAGGCCAAAGCCATGAACCTCGAGCCGCCGAAAGGCGTGCTGGTGGTGGGAGTGCAGGGCTGCGGCAAGTCGATCTCAGCGAAATTCATCGCCCACGAGTGGGGTCTGCCGCTGCTCAAGCTCGACGCGGGGCGGCTGTACGAGAAGTACGTCGGCGAGTCGGAAAAGAACCTGCGCAAGGCCATGTCCCTGGCCGAGGCCATGGCGCCGGTCGTGCTCTGGATCGACGAGATCGAGAAGGTCTTCTCCCAGACGGGCGGCAATGACGCCGACGGAGGGCTTTCCCAGCGGCTCTTCGGCGCGTTCCTCACCTGGCTGCAGGAAAAGAAGGAGGAGGTCTTCGTCGTCGGAGCCGCCAACGATCTCTTCAACGTCCCGCCCGAGCTGCTGCGCAAGGGACGCTTCGACGAGATCTTCTTCGTCGACCTGCCCACGCCCGAAGAACGGCAGAGCATCCTCAGCATTCACCTCTCCCTGCGGAAGCAGGACCCCCGGTCCTTCGACCTGGTCAAGATGGCCGCGGCCACGGAAGGCTTCAGCGGCGCCGAGCTCGAACAGGCCATCATCTCCGCGCTCTACCGCACCCTTCATCGCAAGGAGAAGCTCTCGACGGAGGCCGTCATCGAAGCAGCAGCAGCCACCGTCCCCCTCTCCGTCGCCCGCCGCGAGGACATCGAGCGAATCCGCAGCATGGCCGCCGGCCGCTTCACGCCGGTGAGGTAGTCGCCGATTCGCTTAATCGCTTATTCGCTGGTCGCTGTTCGTTTAACTATTCGCGCTGCCCCCGCCGGTTCACGATCGACATGAACTCGACGCGTGTGCGCTCCTCGTTGAGGAACTCGCCGCGGAGGACGTTGGTCTCCATGAACGACGACTCCTGTTCCACGCCGCGCATGACCATGCACATGTGAACGCCGCCGAGCCAGACGCCGAGGCCTCGCGGCTCGAGGATGCGCTGGATGGTGTCAGCCACGTCGTGGGCCAGGTGCTCCTGCGACTGCAGCCGGCGCATGTGCACTTCCACGATGCGGGGGATCTTCGAGGCGCCGATGATCATCTTCTCCGGGATGTAGCCCACGATGAACCGGCCGAAGAACGGCAGGATGTGGTGGGCGCAGAGGGTCTTGTACGTCCCGCCGATGACGACCATGTTCTGGCAGTTCGAGTCGGCCGCGGAACAGGCCTTGCGGAAGAGCGTGGTCAGCTTCTTCACGTCGGTGTAGTCGTAGCCGCTGGTCATGGTCACGAGCGACTCCGCCCAGCGCCTTGGCGTATCGCGCAGGTTCTCGTCGTCGAGATCGACGTGCAGCAGGCGCAGCGCCTCGTGGAGGTGGCGTTGCAGCGCCTCCCGATCGACCGTCGGGCGGGGCGAGGTGAGCAGCCCGCGCTCGTCGATCAGCGTGTCGAGGTCGGGAGTGAGAGTGAGCGCGGAGTCTTTCATGTCGGAGCTAGTGTAATGGCGATTGGCGGAATGCCCGGAAACGCACCGGGGAGTGTGCCCAAATCGTTTGAGGATTGGCCATTCCCGGAAGGAGTGCATACGAAAGGGGCCGGCAAACCGCCGGCCCCTTCGCATGAGATGGCTCGCAGAGCGGAACGGTTACCGGAGACCGTCGATACGCCAGGCCTCGAATTCGCCGTTGTCCCAGCGGCCGCCGAGGACGACCCGGTCCCCAGGCCGCAGGTCGCGGAGCGACCGGTCGCGCATGTCCACGCGGATGATGCGGTCGTGATCCCGCAGCCACAGCACGTTCATGCGGTAGCTGACTCTCTCCACCACGCCGCGGACTTCCATCCGGCCAGGCGCCCAGGCGCCGCCCTGTGTCACGTAACCCGGCGTGCCGTAGCCGTAGCCCGGGACGCGGAGGTCCGGCGTCAGGTAACCGGACCCATTCGGCCAGGCCACGGAGTCGACGAAGATGCTGCCGTCGCGATAGACGCCGCCGAGGTGAATGTTCAGGCCGATGCTCAGGTTGCGGCCGATGCGGGCGGCGGGCACCCAGAACGAGCCCGGCTCGTCCTCGAGGTAGATGCGGTAGCCTTCGCGCTCCCGCGTGAAGTTGCGGATGCGCCCGTCGCGCTCGATGCGGTCGTTCTCCCGGTACTCATGGTCGCGGTAATCGCGGTTGTCGCGGTTGTAATCGCGGCCGCGATCCCAGCGGTCCTGCTGCGGTGCTGCGAACGACGGTGCCGCGCTCAGGAGCAGCGCGACGGCACTCGCTCCCAGGAATGTAAATGTCGATCTTTTTCTCGTCTTCATGTCATGACCTCCATCTGCCAACTAATGCAGACTAGGCGCCCAACCGGCGAGTCGCTCAAAGCGCATCAGAGCGCCACGAGAGGCATTTCCACGCGACGAACGGCACCGGCAGGCATGACCTGGCGGCCGGAGGTGTCTCCCCGACGCCGGCAGGTGTCCCCTGGTATGGACACTGCTTTTACGGGCACACGCGAGCGTCCGTTGACAACTGAATGAGCATTCATTCATACTACCTTGAATCCCGATTCCATCGGGTTGAATCACGTAACCGTCACCCGGCAAGGAGCTGCTGACCATGGCCGAAGTCAAGTCCAAAGAAGCCGTCGAAGCGATGGAAGTCGCCGAAGCCTCCCGCGAGGAAACGTGGGAGAAGCCTTCCTTCGTCGGAGACCTCTTCCTCGGCAACCTCAATCTCGACCTCATCCATCCCTTCCCCGAACAACCCGAGCCCGACAAGAAGGAAGCCGACGAGTTCCTGGCGAAGCTCGAGCGCTTCCTGGCCGAGAGCGTCGATGCCGACAAGATCGACGAACAGGGCGAATACGACTACTCGCTCTTCGAGGGCTTCAACCGGCTCGGCGCCTGGGGCATGAAGATCCCCAAGGAGTACGGTGGTCTCGGTTTCAGCGCCACGAACTACAACCGGGCCATCGGCCTGGTGGCGACGTGGTGCGGCTCCTCGGTGGCCTGGCTCTCCGCACACCAGTCCATCGGCGTCCCGCAGCCGCTCAAGCTCTTCGGCACGGAGGAGCAGAAGAAGAAGTGGCTGCCACGGCTGGCCAACGGCGCCATCTCCGCGTTCGCGCTGACCGAACCTGGCGTCGGCTCCGACCCGGCCAAGATGGCCACCAGGGCCGTGCCCACGCCGGACGGCAAGGGCTTCCTCATCAGCGGCGAGAAGCTGTGGTGCACGAACGGTCTCAAGGCCGAGCTGCTCGTGGTCATGTGCCAGACCCCGCCGAAGGTGGTCAAGGGTAAAGAGAAGAAGCAGATCACGGCCTTCGTCGTCGAGATGAACACGCCGGGCGTCGAAGTGGCGCATCGCTGCCAGTTCATGGGGCTGCGCGGCATCGGCAACGTGCTCATTCGCTTCAAGGACGTCTACGTTCCCCGCGAGAACATCCTCTGGGGGGAAGGCCTGGGGCTGAAGCTGGCCCTGATCACCCTGAACACCGGGCGCCTGACCATTCCCGCCGGCTGCGCGGCCAGCGGCAGGAAGATGCTGGAGATCGCGAAGGACTGGGGGCAGGAGCGCGTGCAGTGGGGCGCACCGATCGCCAAGCACGAAGCGGTGGCGGCGAAGATCGCCTGGATGGCCTCGCACACGTTCGCCATGGAAGCGATCGTGTGGCTGACGTCGGGCCTGGCCGACCGCGGGGACGTCGACCTTCGCCTGGAAGCGGCCATGGCCAAGCTGTTCAACACCGAGGTGGCCTGGCAGTGCGTCGACCACCTGGTGCAGATCCGCGGAGGCCGCGGCTTCGAGACCGCCACGTCCCTCCGCGAGCGCGGCGAGAAGGCGTACCCAGTGGAGCGGATCATGCGCGATATGCGCATCAACCGCATCTTCGAGGGCACGAGCGAGATCCAGCACCTCTTCATCGCCCGCGAGGCGGTCGATCCGCACATGAAGCGCGGCTACAAGATCCTGCAGCCCGAGAC
>CAZYTO010000336.1:0-5199 GCA_964650405.1 uncultured Thermoanaerobaculia bacterium
GCGGCGATCAGATCCATCATGCCTTTCAGAAAGCGGCCACGCTGGCGGGCTTTCCCCTGGCCAACGTCCGGGAGCTGCCCAGCGACGGGCACTTCCGCGTCCGCATCGACGCGCTGGAGGAAGCCATCACCCGCGACCGCGCCGCCGGCTTCACCCCGTTCCTCATCGCGGGCAGCGCCGGAACGACGAACACCGGCGCCGTCGACGACCTCGAAGCCCTCGGGCGTGTGGCGCGTGCGCAGCGGATGTGGTTTCACGCCGACGGCGCTTACGGCGCGCTCTTCATGCTCACGGAGCGCGGGCGGGACGTGTTGCGCGGCATCGAGTCAGCCGACTCCGTCGTCCTCGATCCGCACAAGACGCTCTTCCTGCCGTTCGGTACGGGGGCGCTCGTCGTGCGCGACGCCCGCACGCTGCGCCGCGCGCACAGCATGCACGCCGATTACCTGCCCGACTTCCAGGAAGAAGAGGAGCTGATCGACTTCTGCGAGATCTCGCCGGAGCTCTCGCGCGACTTCCGCGGCCTGCGGGTCTGGCTCCCGGTCAAGCTCTTCGGCATCGACGTCTTCCGGCAGCAGCTCGACGAGAAGCTCGACCTGGCTCGCTGGGCCGCCGAGGAGCTGCGGACCATCGACGGCATCGAGATCGTGGCCGAGCCGCAGCTCTCGACCGTGGCATTCCGTCTGCGCGACGGGGACGATGAGGCCAACCGGGACTTTCTCACCCGTGTCAACGCCAAGAAGCGGGTGATGCTCACCGGAGCCGTGGTGGGCGGCCGTTTCCTCATCCGCATCTGCGTCGTGTCGTTCCGCACGCACATGGAACGGATGCAGATGTGCCTCGAGGACATCCGCGCGGCGTTGTAGCGTCGGCCTTCGCTTCTCGCGGCGATCAGGTCCGCGCTCGTGGAATTCTTGTAATAGTGCACGCAAGTGTATGCATTGATAGGCACTTCGCACTCGATTCGGCACCCTGGGAAGTCTAGGCACCGCCGCCGAGGCGGGTGTGCCTTTTCAGCGATTTCGACACTCCCCTGGAAGAGGGAATGTTCGTCTATGCCCACCCAACCGCTCAGGAAAGAGAATCTTCTCAACACCCCTTCCGCTATCTGGAGGGCGATTACAAACGCAGGCGGCCTTGATCTGAGGTATCACAGCGACATGGACGAAGACATCGTCCAGTCGCTCCTCCGTGCCCTCGGCGCCACGCCGTCAACCAAGGTCTCGAACGCCCTACGCAACCCAGACCTCGCGGTCGAAGAGTTCATCGGCGCGCTTCTCGAGGCATTGAATCCCTTTTCGAAGATGCTCTCGGACCTCCTTTCGATGTTCGAACGCGCGGGCGCGCGACGGACGGACCACTCGCTGCGAATTGACTTCGATTTCGGCAACGCGCCGAAGCTCTCGTTCGATCTCCGCCAGTTTCGCGATTGGATCGAAGCCGTGCGGCGCGTCCGAGAACTCGTGAGCGTCCGACACTGGTCCCTCGAAGGCCTGTGGACACTTTCGTCTCTTCTCCAGACCCACGATAACCAGATTCTTCGGACCGACGCGGAGCCATGGGAACTCGAATATCGCGAGATGCGGCGCTGGCCCGACTTTCCGCTGCCGACGCCGGTCAGCGGCGACGCGGCGCTCGACGATGCGCTTCGGAAGTGCTTCAAGGTCTGGTCGACCGTCGTACGGGAGTCCACGAAATTCGGCCACAGGCGGGATGAGCTGCGCGAGCGTGCACGAGCCGAAGTAGCAGCGCAAGAGGTCGAGTCCGCATGGCCCGCGAATTTCCTCTACGGCCTGGATTCCGACCATTGGGCGGGTTCGGTAGCTGCGAATATGCACCGCCTCGCGTTGAAGACCCGCTTCATGCCTGAACCGGAGCGGCGCGCCTTCGCCGACGAACACGCTCGCCGCATCGAAGACTTCTTCAGCCAGGTCCCTGCCTCGACGGTCGAAGAAGAGAGCATCGGCCGCGTTCTCATCGAGTTCCTGAATCTTCCCATCTGGCAACGTAGGCATGAGCTGTACTCAGCGTGGGTCATGACGCTCATAGCGGACGCGCTCTCCGGCCATGACCTTCGCTTCCACGTCGAGGAGGGCCTCTTGTCATTCTCCTTCGGAGGCTCGCACCTCGCGACCGCTGAAGCGCTACAGCCGCACCTCCACGTTTGGGCGGAACTGCGGTCGCCACTCGATGAGCCGAGCCTCCTGAGCGGGCGCCGCAACATCCAGCCCGACTACACGTTGGTTGCCGATCCGGTCACAAGTTCGAAATCTGCCGTCGCCGTGGTCGAGTGCAAGCAGTACCGGCGTTTCTCAAAGCGGAATTTCTCTCACGCGGTGATCGACTACGCGAACGGTCGATCGAACGCGGCCATCATCCTCGCTGCCTATGGCCCGGTGCGTGACGATTTTCTTGCTGCGCTCACACCGCAGGTCAGCCGTCGTATCACGTTGATCGGCCACCTGCGCCCAAACGATGAAGGTGGCCGCGAACGGTTCCAGCTTTCGCTTCGCGCTGCGCTCGCTGGCCGCTATGCGGCAACTCCGGCAGATTTACCCATGCCACCGCCTATCCCAATCGCCCGCCACGGCGTCGCTGCGCTGAAGTCGGTGCGCCTTTCCTGGCGCGCGAAGCCTCAGGATCTCGATCTCCATTTGAACGTCTGGCATGCGGGTCGGTGGGCGAATATCGATTACCACTCGCACGGAAGCACCAGCGGGTTTCCTTGGGGCATGCTAGATCGCGACGTAACCAGCGGTTATGGCCCTGAAACGATCACAATCTCCAAAGTTCTTGCCGCGACGTACCGTTGCTATGTTCACAACTACTCAGGCGACGTGCCGCTTGCCAACTGCGGGGCCGAAGTAGTTGTGTCGTATCGAGATTCTGAGCTGCACATCACCTGTCCGCGTGCCGGAACCGGAAGGTTCTGGCACGTGTTTGACTTTGCCGCCGAACTCGAAGCGTTGAATATCGTGAATGCCATCACCGACGCAGATCCTGCCGCCATCGAGATGTCTCCTGATTCTGCGTCACGTGTGCTGAGGTGAATGATCAGCTGTCCGCTAACCGACTTGACGATGGACGGAAAACGCTTAAATCCAAAGATGCTGTGAAAGACGCTGACGCTCAGTTCGTGCCCGCTGACGGCTGACGGTTGATCACCAGTCGTTGTTCGTTGGCGCCCGTTGTCTTTCGTCAGGCGTTCCCGTTCAGCGGCTGGGATTCATCGCCTTGAGGTACCTCGCGTCGATGCCGTGGATGCGCATCTCGATCAGCTTGTCCACCGGGACGCCGCTGTAGCCGGCGTCCTTCAGGGAGCGGATGAAGTCGATGGAGACGCCGTGGATGCGCATGCGCACCAGGTCGTCGGCGGCGGGGGTGTACCCGAGGTCTTTGAGCTCCCGGATGTATTCCGAGGAGACGCCGTGGATCTTGAAGCGGACGAGGTCCTCGCCGGAGATGTTCCGGTAGCCGAGGGAGGTTAAGGTCTTGACCAGTTCGGCGCTGACGCCGTGGATGCGGAAGCGGACCGCGTCTTCCGCGGAGGGGTGGTAGCCGTATTCGTTCAGCGCGCGGATGTAATCCGGATGCACTCCGTGGATCCGGAACCGCACCAGGTCCTCGGCGGACAGGTCGCGGTAGCCGAGCGACTGCATGTCCCGCACGTACTCCGCGCTCACGCCGTGGATGCGGAAGCGGGTGTAGTCCTCGAGCGACGTGCGGTAGCCGATGGACTGCATGTCCCGGATGAAGCCCTTGGAGACGTCGAGGGCGGCCAGCATGAAGAGGCGCTCGTCATCCATCTCGTCGCTCCAGGTGACGTTCATGGAGCGCAGCTCGCTGGTGTAGCCGGGGTTGGCGGTGAAGGTGAAGCGGCCGCCGCCTTCGCCCTCGCCGAAGATGCCCTCCAGGACGACCGTGCCGGCGTCGCGCACGAGGGAGAACTTGACGGGCGCATCGCCGCCGGCATGGAGCTGGGCGGAGGTGAGGCCGGTGAACGTCGACAGCTCGAAGGTGTGGCCAAAGGTGTTGTGCTCGCGGACGAGGCTGAGCTGGATGGAGTGATCGCTGGCCTCGCTGGCGTGCCACGAGCCGTGCAGGACGGCGCGGGCGTTGGTGGCCGTGAAGGCGGCAAGGAACAGATACACGAAGAGCAGGATGCGACGGTACATGTGATCCTCCTGGAGGCGCTTAGTCGCTTATTCGCTGAATTCGCTTATTCGCTTAATCGCTTATTCGCTTAATCGCTTATTCGCTTAATCGCTTAATCGCTTAATCGCTTATTCGCTTAATCGCTTATTCGCGTTTCGCGGGTCGTTTGACGGTTCGGGGTTGGTCTTCGTCTGATACGTCTGGTCGTGCGCGGTGGTTAGAGAACGGGCTTGTCGCCGCGTCGCTGACCGCCGGCGGTGACGGCGATCAGCGGGCGGGATGGGTGAGTTACTTGCTCCGGTACTTCTGCAGGTCGCGAATGAAGTCTGCGTTGACGCCGCTGGCGGCGAGGCGGATGAGGTCGCGGACGGTGAGGTTGGTGTAGCCGGCGTCGGCCATGGTCTTGATGAAGGCGGGGGTGACGCCGTTGGCGCGGAGGGAGATGAGGTCGCGGGCGGTGAGGTTGCGGTAGCCGGCCTGCTGCATGGCTGCGATGTAGGCCGCGTCCACGCCATTGGCGCGAAGGGAGATCATGTCTCTGGCCGAGGGCATGGTCACGCCGGCCGTCTTCATGGCCGCGATCCACTCCGGCGTCACGCCGTTGGCGCGGAGGGCGATGATCATGTTCGTGTCCTTGACGTCGGCGCCGGCGTCGCGCATGGAGCGGATGTAGGCCGGGGTGATGCCGTTGGCGCGCATGCCGATGACGGTATGGGCACTCTTGATCTCGAAGCCGGCGGCGCGCATTTCCCTGACGTAGTCAGGCGAGACGCCGTTGGCCTTCATGGCAATGACGTCGGCGTAGGTCAGCTCGCCGAGGGAGGCGGCGCGCATCTGTTCGATGTATTCGGGAGTGACGCCGGTGGAGCGCAGCGCGATCAGTTCGTCGACGCTGAGCTTGTCGCCGCTGCCGATGGGGCGGCGCAGCTTCGACTTGTCGCCGTGGTGATGCCCTTCTTCGTCCTCGAACGCGCCCTCGATGTCGACCTCGATTTCCGGCACGTCGATCTGGACACCGTTCAGGACGCCGTCGACGACGGAGTT
>CAZYTO010000337.1:0-5189 GCA_964650405.1 uncultured Thermoanaerobaculia bacterium
CCGCGCTCCTGTGAAGGCGACGCGGGCTCCGCGTGTACGTCGACTTTCGTCGTCTGTACTGTAGCGTCTAATCAACTCGCCACGGCTGCCCCGTAGGTCTGTACCCCCGCGCCAGCGGCCTGGACGCCGGAAGAAGCAGCGCCTCCCACCCTTGTAAAACACGAGTACATTCCCACCCCGTCACGCGCCCCTCCTGCCTTGGTCTGAGCCGTCCTTTCCGCTCGACGCACCGCTCAGGAGGATTACTCATGTTTTCCCTCGCATCGCGCCCGCTCCGGGCTGCGTTGCTCGTTGCGCTTGCTGCGCTGCCGCTGGCCGCCCAGTCAACCGACGACAGCAACCGCATCACGCAACTCGAAAAACGACTGGACGACCTCACCCGCCAGGTCGGCGAGATCCGCAGCGAGATCGACCGCCTGAAGGCCGGTACGCCTTCGGCAGCCACCACACCTCAGCCGCAGCCGGCCCAGGCGGAGGATCTGACCAAGGTCGACGTGGCTCCACAGCCGCCATCCGCTGCGACGCCGGCCCAGACCGCGTCGAAAGAAGCCCCGTCGTCGCTGACCGACGTACAAACGGTCAACAACGTCTCGAATCCGGGCGCCTCCAAGGCGTTCAATCCCGACACGTCGGTGATCGGCAATTTCCTCAGCCACGCCGGCCAGAAGAACGACGTGGAGTTCCCGGGCGATCGCCGGCAGCCCTTCCGGCTCGACGAGGCGGAGATCGCCTTCGAGGCCTTCGTCGACCCCTACGCCAAGGCGAAGTTCTTCTTCTCCGTCACGCCGGCAGGCATCGAGGTCGAGGAGGGGTACGCCAACTTCGTCACCCTTCCCTACGGCCTGACCGCCAAGGTCGGCAAGATGAAGGCATTCTTCGGCAAGGACAACACGTGGCACAGTCACGTCCGTCCCTGGGCCGACCAGCCGCTGGTCATCCACAACTTCTTCGGCGACGAAGGCCTCGCGGACGAAGGCATCTCGGTCAGCAAGAGCATCGACAATCCCTGGAGCACATTCATCGAAGCGACCGGAGAGGTCTTCAGCGGGAACGTGGGCGAGGTCTTCCAACGGACGTCCAACAACGACCTCCTCTACAACGGCCACCTCAAAGCCTTCCGCGACATCAGCGAGAACTCGAACCTCGAGGTGGGTACGAGCTATGCGACCGGAAAACTGGCCGGGGCACGGAACTCGTTCGGCGGCGTCGATGTGACGTACCGCTGGAAGCCACTGGAGCGGGGCCTGTACCGCGGCCTGATCGCCCGATTCGAGGGGATGGTCAACAATCGCCCCGGCCTCTCTCGTCACGCCAAGGGCTTCTACGCCTCGGCGGACTATCAACTCGGTCAGCGCTGGTTCACCGGTGTGCGCGTGGACTCGGCCGACCGGATCACCACGGACAGCTTCGGCCTGACCGGTCCCCTGGTGAGCGACCACGGCGTTTCGGCCACGCTGACCTTCTGGCCATCGGAGTTCAGTCAGATCCGCGGCCAGCTCCGCCGCACCCGGTACGGCGACCTCGACAAGCCGGTCACCGAGCTGCTCATGCAACTGCAATTCGCCATCGGCGCGCATGGCGCGCATACGTTCTAGCCGGCACGTCCGGCGCAGGAGACCCCATGAAACGCATTCTTGTCCTCGCATCAGCACTGGCCCTGCTCCTCCCGGCAGCGAGTACGTTCGCCGAAGAGAAGCTCAAAGTCGTGACCACGATCCAGGATCTTGCCTCGCTGACCAGGGAGGTCGGCGGCGACAAGGTCGACGCCGTATCGATCGCGCGCGGTTACCAGGACCCCCACTTCGTCGAGCCGAAGCCGAGTTTCCTCTTGCTCCTCAAGAACGCCGACCTGCTCGAAGCGGTCGGCCTGGAATTGGAGATCGGCTGGCTCCCGCCGCTGCTCGACCAGAGCCGCAACGACCGGATCCGCCCCGGTCAGCCCGGATACCTCGACGTCTCGAACGGAGTGGAGATCCTCGACCGGCCCACCGGGACGGTCAACCGCTCGATGGGGGACGTTCACCCGCTGGGCAACCCGCATTTCTGGCTCGATCCCGCCAACGCCGTGCGCATCGCCATCCAGATCGAACGGAAGCTGGCCGAACTGCGGCCGGCCGATGCGGCCTACTTCGAAGGGCGGCTCAATGCATTCAAGGTCCGTATCAACGACGCCAATAAGAAGTGGATGGCGGAGCTGGCACCGTATCGCGGCGTGAAGATCGTCACCTACCACAACTCCTGGCCGAACTTCGCCCGCCACTTCGGTCTGGACGTGGCCGGCTACGTCGAACCGAAACCGGGCGTGCCTCCGTCGCCCTCCCACACCTTCGAGTTGATCAACCTCATGAAGGCGCAGCACGTCAAGGCCATCGTGATGGAGCCGTACTTCGACGCGAAGACTCCCCAGTCGATCGCCGACAGTACAGGCGCCAAACTGGTCATCCTCTATCCTTCGGTCGGCGGCGCGAAGAGCGGCAGCGACGACTACTTCCAGCTCTTCGACATGAATATCGCAAACCTCGTAAAGGCGCTGAAGTAAATGGGGCTATTTGAATTCCTGCTTCTCCCGTTCCTGGCCGGCCTGATCCTGACGGGCATTCACGCCTACCTCGGCGTCCATGTCGTCGAGCGCGGGGTCATCTTCGTCGACCTCTCGCTGGCCCAGATCGCCGCGCTCGGCACCACCGCGGCCTACCTGGCCGGCAACGACCTGCATTCGACGGTGACCTACTTCTGGTCGCTGGGGTTCACGATCCTGGGAGCGGCCATCTTCGCCATCACGCGCGTCCACCGGGAGACGCGCATCCCCCAGGAAGCGATCATCGGCATCGTCTACGCCGTGTCCGCCGCGGCCGCGATCCTGGCCATGAGCAAGGCGCCGGAAGGCACCGAGCACCTCAAGGACATGCTCGTCGGGAACATCCTGACCGTGAATACGGCCACGGTGGTGAAGACTGCGGTGCTGTATTCGCTGGTCGGCCTCTTCCACTTCATCTTCCGGAAGCGTTTCCTGGCCATCTCCGTCGGCGCCCACAACGGCGAGGCGGAGAACATCCCCAACCTCAAGTTCTGGGATTTTCTCTTCTACACGTCGTTCGGTTTCGTCGTGACGTCGTCGGTGGCCATCGCCGGTGTGTTGCTCGTGTTCTCCTACCTGATCGTCCCGTCCGTGGCGGCCATGCTCTTCGCCCAATCGATCGGCAAGCGGCTGGCCATCGGCTGGACGATGGGCGCGCTGGTCAGCGCCATCGGCATCCTGCTGTCGTTCAAGCTCGACCTGCCGACAGGTGCGACGATCGTCTGCACGTTCGGCATCGCCCTGCTGCTGATGGCAGTCGTACGGCTCGGCTTGCGCGGACGCACCGCGACCTCGTAGCCGCCAATCCTGTGTTTGGGAGTGCGAGTCCCGACTCGCACTCTCATTCATATTTCCCGTCGCCGCCCGCCGCCCCGCTCGCTCACCTTGGCACGCGGCTGGCTCTTCTGTGGATCAATGCAGGAGCGCCGCCGTTTTCCCCGACCCCCACTCTGGCTCAACCTCCTCCTCCTCGCGCTAGCCACGGGCACCCTGGCCTACGCGCGCTACGAGCGGCAGGCTGTGGAGCGCAAAGCGGCCATTCTCTTCAAGGCGACGCCGGCCAATCCGGAGGAGCTGAACCGCATGCGCGAGGAGCTTTCCGGCATGGACCTCACCCGGCAGCAACTGGCCGGCGAGCTCGACGCACGCATGCAATACCTCCAGTCGCGAGAGGGCGAACAGTTCTACATCGCCATCGACACGGCGAAGCAACGGCTCGAATTCCGCCTCGGAAAGGACGTCGTACGCGAGATGCCCGTCACGATCGGCGCTCCGAGGACCATCCAAGGCGCGGGGGGCCGGACGTGGACTTTCCTGCCGCTGAAAGGCGGCTTCAACGTCGAGAACAAGTTCACGGACTACAACTGGCCGGTGCCCGACTGGGTCTTTGTCATGAACGGAGGCCAACCGCCTGCGTCACCGCTCGTCGTGACGAACGGCCTCGGCAAGTACGTCCTCCGGCTGCCGAACGGCTACGTCATTCAGTCGCCGCCCCCTCCCGGCAGCCCGCTCCAGGGTCCCAAGCCGGGCTCGTTCGAAGTCCCGGAAGCCGACCTGGAGGCGATCTGGCCGCGCGTGTCGACGGAGACGCGCGTGTACATCTTCTGAAAGGAGACCTGCATGGCGCGCTGGATCGGATTCCTTGGAAGCTGGGCGCTCTTCGCGCTGGCGCTGGGACTGGCGTCGTTCGCGGCCGCGGGCGAGTGGATCAACCTCCGCGACGACCGGAGGCTCGAACGCGTGGCGATGATCGACCGCATGATCGCGGAGCGGAACGGGCATTCGGTGGATGCGCTTCGCCAGACGGCGCGGCAGCGGTCGGGAGAAGTGCAGGCCCTGCAGTCGCGCGTCCAGAACGTCATCCAGCAGTCGCAGGACCTCCCCGACAGCGGGCAGATCCTCATCGTCTCCACGGCGGAGAACAAGCTCTACCTGCGGCGCAACGGACAGACGGTCTTCGAAGCGGTGTGCTCGACGGGGAAGGGAACGACGCTGGCGGTCGACGGCAAGACGCTCGTCTTCGAAACGCCCATCGGCAAGTTCCACATCGTGCAGAAGGAGGAGAATCCGCAGTGGGTGCCGCCCGACTGGCACTTCGTCGAAGAGGCGCGGAAGAACGGGATGCGCACGGTCCGCCTCAACGCCGGCGAGGCCGTCGACGCGAGGACGGGACGCCCCGCCGACACGCGCAGCGCAGGGATCTGGAGCTGGTTCCGCAGCAAGCCTCCCGTGCTGCGGGTCCGCGGCGACAACGTCGTCCTCGACGACGGCCACACGCAGAGACCGCTGCAGCCCGGCAAGACGATCGTGGCCGGCGATGCCATCGTCATCCCGCCGATCAACACCGCGCAACGCCACTACGACAAGGTTCTCGGTCACTACCGCCTGGAGCTCGGCGACGGCTACGGCATTCACGGCACGGACGAGCCGGAGAAGCTCGGGCAGTCCGTCTCCCACGGCTGCGTGCGCGTCGGCGACGACGACCTGGCCAAGCTGTACGTGATCATGAACGTCGGCGACGAGGTGGTGATTTATTGAGAGGGCGAGCGGGGGGCGGCGAGCGGCGAGCGGGAAAGGCATCGAACAGGAACGCAACGAGCTCCTCCCGCTC
>CAZYTO010000338.1:0-5152 GCA_964650405.1 uncultured Thermoanaerobaculia bacterium
TTAACGGCGAGGCGCAGCCAAGATGGCCCCGGGTCGTGCCAGCGCGTCATCTCCAGGGAGGCCGTGGGCAACACCCACTCCCCCATGGGCAAGATCAGGCCGTTCTCCTCGGCGATGGGGATGAAGTCGTCCGGATACATGAGACCGTACTCCGGATGCCGCCAGCGAACGAGGGCCTCGGCGCCCACGACGCGATCGCTGGTCAGCTCGATCATGGGCTGGTAGTGGACGACGAACTCGTCGCGGTCGAAGGCGTGATGGAGGCTCCGCTCCAGCGACAGCCGGCCGGCGTCGAAGTTCACGGGCGTGGCGAACTGGTAGTTGTTCCTCCCCGCTTCCTTGGCCCGGTACATGGCACGGTCCGCGTTCTTCAGGAGCGTCTCCGCGTCCGCGCCGTCGTCGGCGAAGATGGCGATGCCGATGGACGTGGTGACGAAGAGCTCGTGACGCTCGATGAAGAGCGGCTGCGAGATCGCATCGAGGACCTTCTGCGCCACCGTGGCCGCGGCGCGCCGGTCGGCGATGTCCGGCAGGAGGATGGTGAACTCATCGCCGCCCATCCGGGCCACCGTATCCTCGCCGCGCACGCAGTTGACCACGCGCCCTCCCACCTCCTGCAGCAGCCGGTCGCCCACCGTGTGGCCGAGCGTGTCGTTCACCAGCTTGAACTGATCGAGGTCCAGAAACATCACGGCCGCGCTGCGCTTGGTGCGCCGCGCGTGCGCCAGCGCCACGGTGATGCGGTCGCGGAACAACAGCCGGTTCGGCAGCGAGGTCAGGACGTCGTGGTAGACCTGATACTCCATCTGCTCCTGCGCCGACTTCCGTTCCGTGATGTCGATGAGCGTTCCTTCCATGACTCCGTCCCCGAGCAGGGTCATGTTCTCCAGGGCCCACAACTGCGTGCCGTCGTACCGGCGAAGGCGCGTCTCGATGTTCGACAGCGTCCTCTCCTCGCGCAGGCGCTGGAGCAGCCGGTCGCGCTCCTCGGGCGTGAAGTACATCGTCAGGGCCGACGCCTGCAGCAGGGCGTCGCGTGACGGAAAGCCGAAGATGCGGGCCAGGGCGTCGTTGCAGTCGAGGATGCGGCCGTCGATGGTCGTGCGGTAGACGCCGGCCAGGTTGCGCTCGAACAGCAGCCGGTACCGCTCCTCGCTCTCGCGCAGCCGCTCCTCGGCCTGCATGCGCTCCGTGACGTCGACGGCGATCACCAGCCGCGACAGCCGTCCGGCGCTCTCGAACTCGAACGACGTGATCTCGACGTTGAACACTGTGCCGTCCTTGCGCCGGTGGCGGAACGTGCGCGGGACGTCCGTCTTGGCCATGGCCGCCAGCGCCTTTTCCAGGAGCGGGACGTCCTCCGGAGGGCGGATCTCGGTGATGCGCATCCGCCGGAACTCCTCCTTCGAATAGCCGTAGTGCCGGACGGCGGCGTCATTCACGGCCACGAACATCAGCGTCTCGCGGTCGTAGACCCACATGGAGAGCGGATTCCCGTCGAAGAGGACGCGGTAACGGCGCTCGCTCTCCCGCAGCGCCTCCTCGGCGCGCAATCGCTCCGTGACGTCCTGGGCCACGTAGACGACGCCCACGGGCATGCCTTCCGTGTTGCGCACGAACGACGACGACGCGCTGACGTCGATAGTCGTGCCGTCGCGCGTGCGCCAGCGCATGTTGTTCTCCAGCACTCCCAGCGAATGCACGAGCTGGCCGGTATTCAGGCCCTCGCTGGCGTCGAAGATCGTGCGCAGGTGGTGGCCGAGGAGCTCCTCCTCGCGGTAGCCGAGCATGCGCGCCGCGGCGTGGTTGACCACCCGGATCTTCGCCGCCAGGTCGACGACGATCACCGCCCCCTTCATGGTGGCCAGGATCTGTCCCGCGGCGTATTCCGGCGTGAGGTCGACGAGCCGGTAGCGCCAGACGATCAGTGCACTGAGGACGACGAAGGCCAGCATGGCCACGAAGCCGAGGGGCGGGATGTCCACGCCCCACGTTGGAGCGAAGTCCATGAAGGCCAGTGCGGCGATGGCGAAGGCCACGGCCAATGCCCGGGATCGCTTGCGCGATTCGCCGCTCGCTTCCCGTGCCGCCCGCGCCAGAAGCACGACGCTGGCCACGATCAGGGCCAGGTACATCGCCGCCCACAGCGGGTCGAGCTTCGCCGCCGTCGGGAACCATCCCCACGAGTAGCGCAGCACCTCCGTCGTACCCAGAGCCGCGGCGAGAAAGCTGCTGACCAGGCAGGCGATCCACGAGAGCACGATGACGGCGCGAAGCTTTCGCTCCCGGCCGTGATACAGCGCCGCGAAGTGGAACATGCTGGCCGGGATGAGACCGATGAAGAACGTCCCGAACTTCGCCCACTCCAGAGCCACCTCGGCGTGATCGGCCGTATAGACCCGGGCGAAGCAGCCCAGCCATCCCGCCGCACCGGCACAGATGCCGAAAAACAGGATGCCCGCCAACGAGGCACGCGCGCGAACGAGCACGGCGATGCCCAGGGCCAGAATGGCCAGGGCCGTGAACAGCGTCGGCCATGCCAGCCCACTCGCGTCAATCGCGAAGGTCGATACGGCGAGGGTGATGATGGGCACCAGCTAGATCTCGCCGCAGTGTACCGTGGACACGCTCGCGGAGGTGTGACGCGCTGCACGGGGAAGAAAGACGATGAGCCTTTCCTCTACCAGCCTCGGACCGGCTGCCAGGCGTCCACCACCCGGCCATCGTCGACCACGTGATACACGTCGAACAGGGCCGCGGTCAGGCAGGAGTGGTTCGGCACGATGCGTAGTCTCGTGCCCACCGGCAGAGGGGCATGCGTGGCGAGCTTGCCGTGCTCCTGCGAGAGGGAAACGAGCCGCGCCGCCACGGGACGGAGGTCGAGGTCGCAGACGATGCCGAAGCCGAAGGCCGGATCGATGTGCGTCGGACCGACGTCCTTGGAGAGGGCCAGTGCGCCGGCGTCGATGATGGCGTGGCCCCGCTCGGGATACCAGCCGACGACGGTCGTCAGCACCGACACGGCCACGTCGGCCGGGGAGCAGCAGCCGATCGCCGACTGGAAGGCGTCATAGAAGACGTAGTTCCCCGGCCGCACCTCGTCGCAATCGGCGAACTTGTCGACCACGCTCGCCGTCGGCGTCGAGCCGACGCTGCGCAGCAGACCGTCGCCGATCTCACTGGCCACCAGGGCGCGAAAGCGGGTCAGGCAGCCCGTCTCCTCCGCGGCGATGCGGGCGATCTCCTCGCGGCTGGCCACGTTGTATGAGTGCCCGGCATGCGTGAGGAAGCCGTTGAAGCGCACGGCATTCGAGCGGCCGATCGAGACCGCCAGCCGCACGCTGTCGGGAGAAGCGGGATCGACGCCGGCCCGATGGTAGCCGCAGTCGACCTTGAGGTAGGCGTCGAACAGGATGCCGGTCGAGGCGTGAAACGCCTCCATGGCCCGAAGCGTGGTCTCACTGTCGATGACCAAGTTCAGCCGGTCGATGCCGCGGGCCAGCACCGCCGCTCGGGCCAGCTTGTCGGGAGCGAGGGGGAAGCCGTACGTGATGTCCCGGAAGCCGTCGCCGGCCATGGCCTCCGCCTCGGCCAGCGTGGAGACGGTGATCGGCCCCGTCCCGCCGCCGTGCTGCATCCGCGCGATCTCGCGCGTCTTGTGCGTCTTGACATGCGGCCGGAAGGTCACCGCCGACGCCAGGGCCTTCTCCCGCATGGCCCGGCAGTTGCGCGACACGGCCGGAAGGTCGACGAGAAAAGCAGGCGTGGATAGTTGCGCGATCGGTTCGTTCATGTGCGGCAGCGGCGAGCGCCGGATGGACTGGCTTGTCTCCGCAAACGACAACGGAGGGACGGCCACGGCGCTCGCGGCCCGGCCGCCATTCTGCTCGCGATTCGGCTTCAGGACAGCCCCCTTCCGTTCATTCGTACACTCTACTCAGTGTCGAGTCTTGTGTTGAACCAGCCCGGACGCTCCCGGCGTTCCGCGGGCGCGCCTCCTCCGTCCTCCGCACTCTGTATCCTTTCCACGCCCGTGCGCAAGATCATCCACATCGACATGGACGCCTTCTACGCGTCGGTCGAGCAGCGCGATGAGCCGCAGCTCAAGGGAAAGCCGGTCATCGTCGGCTGGCCGGGCGAACGAAGCGTCGTCTGCGCCGCCTCCTACGAGGCGCGCAAGTTCGGCGTGCACTCGGCCATGCCCGCACTCCGGGCCAAGCGCCTCTGCCCCGAGGCCGTGTTCATCTACCCGAACTTCGACAAGTACCGGGCCGTCTCGAAAGAGATCCGGACCATCTTCGAGCGTCACACGCCGCTGGTGGAACCGCTCTCGCTCGACGAGGCCTACCTCGACGTCACCCAGGAGCTGACCGGCATCCCTACAGCGACCGAGACGGCGGAGACGATCCGCCGCGAGATCCGCGACGAGACGTTTCTCACCGCCTCGGCCGGCGTGGCCCCGAACAAGTTCCTGGCCAAGATCGCCAGCGACTGGCGCAAGCCCGATGGGCTCTTCATCATCCGTCCCCACCAGGTGGAGCGCTTCCTCGTGGCCCTCCCCGTCCGCAAGATTCCCGGCGTCGGCAAGGCCACCGAGCGCGTTCTCACGGAGATGGGCATCGCCACCGTCGGCGACCTGCACGATTTCTCGCAGGAGCAGCTCACCGCGCGGTTCGGCAAATGGGGCGTGCGTCTTTGGGAGCTGGCCCGCGGCATCGACGAGAGCCCGGTCGAGCCGTCGCGTCCCCGCAAGAGCTGGTCGAGCGAGACGACGTTCTCCAAGGACATCCCCCTCGCGGAAGTGGCGCAGTGGATCCGCAGCGAGGCCCACGACCTTTGGGAGAAACTCTCCGCCCGGGCCATGATCGGCCGGACCGTGACGGTGAAGCTGCGCACCGGCGACTTCCGCACCGCCACCCGCCGCATCACCCCACCCGACACGCCGTCCAGCGGCGACGACCTGGCCCGCCTCGGCGAAGAGCTCCTGACCAAGTTCGCCTTCGGTGAGAACGCCCTCTACCGCCTCGCCGGCATCGGCCTGTCGAACTTCCTCGGTGAAGAGGAGGAGGAGCCGGGGCCGGGACTCTTTGAAAGGGCGTAGGGCACGACTGCGTCGTGCCGCTGGAGTTTGGACAGTTAGGGTATGTAATTG
>CAZYTO010000339.1:0-5033 GCA_964650405.1 uncultured Thermoanaerobaculia bacterium
TCTCGTCCGAGACCGGCAAGTTCAACTCGGCGGCCATGGCGTCGTCGTATGCCTCCCTGGCGGTGCGCACGCGTTTTCCGCGCCGGGCGCCCTGATTGCGCAGCTCGTGATCCAGTTTGCGGAGGGCGCGGAGTGCCGCGGATCGGGACAGGTGAGGGGTGTCGCCGGCGCGGCGCTTGGCCTCGAGGAGCTTCGCCAGGCCTAACCTCAGTGTCATGCCCTCCTGCCGCAGGTTCAACCTGCCTTCCCGGGCCTCGGCCTTGTGCAACTCGGCTCGCACCGGCCGCATCTGGGATTGGTACTCCTCGATCCTCTCGATGACGTCCGCCATCTGCGCGGGCGTGTAGGCCGGGTTCGGCGACTCCATCAGCCCGGCCCGCAGGCGGGTCACCATGCGGCGCAGGTAGGCACAGCTCTTCCGCTTCCAGGTCTCGAATTCCGGCGGCCGCTCCGGCCACCGTGCCGAGAGCGATTCGTAGGCATCGGTCAGCTCTTCCAGTTCCGCGTCCAGCGCGGCCCGTTCTCTCTCGTGATCTGCCTCTTGCTCTCTCTCTACGCTGCTTACTTCGTTTTCAGTTCTCATGACACCGTCTCCTAAAACGGCGCAGAGGAAACGACCGGGCGCGCGTCGCCGCGCGCCCGGTCTCCCTCATCACATGTTACGACTGCTGCGTAGTCGGGGTCACCGGCGCCGGAGGGGCGGGCGCCGGAGTGGTGGGTGCCGGAGCTGGCGCCGGCGTGGGAGCAGGCGCCGGAGCGGCGTTGGGCGCCGCCTTCTTGCGGCGCCTGGTCGCCTTAAGCACTTGCACGTGCGGTACGAGATCGGAGTTCTCCGGGAAGCGCGCCAACTGCGTTCCGACGCCGTTTACCTGAAGCGCGAATGCTGTGACCCGCTTCTTGCGGATGAGATTCGCATCGGACACCTTCTTCAGGGCTGCCCTCAGCTCGTTCTCAGCCGCCTTCCAGCGGTTGTTGTCCTCCAGTACCTGCTCAATTTCGTCCGTCTTCTCGACGGCGCCGGCCACTTTGTCGGAGGCCTGGGCGACGTTGATGGCCGCCTGCACCTCGGAATCGGTGGCATGACGGTTTCTCTGCAACACAGCGCGCTCCTGGCGCGACAACACCGGAACCTCGGGGACCTGCGCCATGAGGGCGCGCAGGTCGGTGGTGAACTGATCAGCCGTGACCAGGGCTGGCGCCTGCGGATCTTCCGCAGCGGCGGCGGCTGTGGGGGTAATTGCATTTTGTGACATGTTCTTTACCTCGCGAGCGTTCGGCCGAGTGAAACGACGGCACTTGTCGACGAGTGCAGGCGGTCCACGGGCTGGGGGCTAACTGCGCCCCTGGTTGAACTACCTCGAAGTGCGCGCACTTCGAGAGCCCGCGACTTGGGAGGAGTACCACTCGACTCCCTCAGAGATACGGAACAGTCATGCTGTACAGCAAAGTCGTCCGTACTTTTGGTCGCCCTACAAGCCCCGTGGCCCTTCACCAGACTAATGCCGGTCCGTCGATCCCACGAGACCGGATGAGCTTAGCAGGACCGCCCGTCCGGCGTCAACTCACAAGCGAGGCCTCTCTGTCAAGGGATTTCTTTCACGCACGTGCGAACACTGCCATTTCGCGCGAACACCGCCGTTCCATGTGCGAACACCCGCCGTTCCGCGCGCGAACACCCCCGTTTCACGTGCGAACACTGCCGTTCCGCGGGTGAACACTGCCGTTCCGAGCGCGAACGTCGCCGTTTCACGTGCGAACACTGCCGTTCTGCGGGTTGAACACCGCCGTTCCGCGCGCGAACACTGCCGTTCGACGGGTGAACGCCGCCATTTCGCGCGCGAACAGTCCCGTTCCGGACGCGAACGCCGCCATTTTGGCGCCTGAACACCGCCGTTAGGTATGCGAACACCGCCACTTCCTGGGCGAAACGGAGGTGGTCGTGGCGCCAGAAGTCGCCGTTCCCACAGCCACAAGCCTCTGCGCGTGCGACGCAGCGTCCCGCGCGTAATGGAACATGAATAGTGGTCTCGCGCCGGGCGGTTCGTACGGAGACAACATGTTCAATCTCATCCTTCTGCTGATTTCGTTGCTGCCGCCGCCGCAACGGCCCTCTCCGCTCGACTCCGGGCGGCAACTGACGGAGTTTTTCTACGCCGGCCGTAACAGCGAGTTGTGGGAGCGTATGGGCGAGCCGATGCGGGCCAACCTGCGATCCGAGGCGGGCCTCGCCAGCTTCGCCGCAAATGCCCATCACGTCCTCGGACGGGAAACCGCCCTGCTCGACGAAGCCGTCTCCGGGAAGGACGGCGTGACGACCTATCTACGGACGGCGCGGTTCGAGAAGCAGGCCGCACCGTTCCGGATCCTCTGGAGCATCGACGGCGCGGGATGGATCGTCGACTTCTGGATCGGCCGTCCGAGGAGGCCAGTGCGGTCGTCTATACGACCAAGACCGCCCTGCGCCTGCCTTTCGACGGCGAGTGGATCGTCGCTTCCGGCGGACGAACCGCGGCCCTGAACCATCACAACGTCGACTATCCCAACCGCTTCGCCGTCGACTTCGCCCGCGCCGCCGACGCCAGATTCAGCACCGCCTCTCCCGGCCGGCGGAACGAGGACTACGCCTCCTGGGGAGCGCCGGTCCTCGCCCCCGCCGCCGGCATCGTAGCCGGCGTGGCTGACGACATCGCCGACAACCCACCCGGCCGCCCGGACCGTTCGGTCTCGACGATGGGGAACTACGTCGCCATCGACCACGGCAACGGCGAGCTCTCCATCCTCGGACACCTGCGTCGCGGCAGCGTCCGAGTCCACACCGGCCAGCACCTCACCGCCGGCCAGCTCCTCGGTGCCTGCGACAACAGCGGCAACACCAACGGCCCCCACCTCCACTACAACCTCCAGACCACCGCCCGTCCGGGAACCGGCACCAGCCTGCCGGCGCAGTTCCTCCATTACCGCGCGGATGGAATCGCCGTTCCCCGCGGAGAGCCGGTCACGGGGCAGTTCGTCCGGAATTCGGGGCGGTGACGAGCACGGAGGATTGCAGCATGCCCAACACATTCCGATACCGCCCACACGGTGTGAGGTCGTCGACGTATTGGCAAAGCGTTAGAGGAGCCCATAGAACGGACATGACCTGCCGAAGTCACTTGGCTGCGCGAAGAGGGTGCGGCGGAGAGACTATCTGGTCGCCTCTCCGCCGCCAGCGTTCACTTCGCAGTTGTCAATGCCTTGAGTAGTGTTGCTGCAGCGCGAAGATCGACCGAGACGGACACAAATCCATGAGTGACCCAACTGCGAGCGGTGGGGATGTCATCTTTCGTACCTGTGAAGACACTGCCGGACTTCAGACCGGAATCCGATGACAGACGGTTTACACGGGCGACGTGACTGCCTAATGTGAAAATAAACTGCCCAATGTCGATGGACGCACCGAGTAAGGCATGGTCGAGGGGCTTGTCGATCGACATTCCGATCGTCGGGTTCACGTGCGCATACCAGCGGGAGCGGGGCTCTCCTTTCTCGAAGTCGCGCTGCCCCCACATGAAGTACGTATATTGAACGGCATAGATCACGTTGCGATGGCCCTCATCGCCAGCGATGACGGCGTTCTTGTTGTCGGGCAGCGGCTGTAGCTTGAAAGTCTGGTCGCCGGGACCGCGGGTGAACACGGGGCCAAATGAGAGGATGCCCGCATAGAGCGGATCGACCGTGAACTTGAAGGCGCCGAGCGCGGGGTCGGTCTTCTTACTCGAATCCCTGATCTCGACGGCTCCTTCGCTATTCGCGTCGACTGTTGGCTGAAAATCGCCAAGGGAGAACGCGCGACACGGAGGCGGCGTGGATGGTCCCTTACTAAACTTGGTGATCGCGCTCAGGCTCACATCTGAACCTGCGACCCTCACGGTAGGCACACGGGTGGCGGACGTTCTAGCCACCTGCAAGTGGCTCAGTAGTACCGAATTATTGGGATCGGGCTCGTAAACATACACGATGACTCGGTCATTTTCGTCCACGTGGGTCGGTGCGGACAGGATCGCTGCGTTCGAGGTCACGACGAATCTGGCAATGTTCTGCAGTTGATCGTAAATTACCAGAGGACCGCAGGCGGTCTCCGAAAGCCGGCCCGGGACCGGAGCATCAACCGTCCCGAGCTCCTCTGAACCATCACTCTGCCCGTCACCAGCCTTCGACACGATATTAGGCACCAGCGTCAGGTCGACGATTTTCGCGGGTCCGGATATGGTCAGGGTTATCGTCGAGGAAGTGAGATCGCTGAGCTTCACGTCAATGGTGCCGCCGGTCGGACTGAGGCTGACGACAGGTCGAAAACTGTTCGCACTGGAGCTGGCCGAAAGTCCGCTACACGGCGCAGGAACGTCGCACTGGATCGTCACCGTCGCTCCCTCAGCATCGACAGGAATCGGTTGTGTAGGAGTGACGACGGCGGGACCGGTTGCCGGCACATGGACCTGGATCGCAAGCGGCGCGCCACCAGCCACCAGCGCGAATAGCACGGTTACGGACAGAAGCAAGAAACTTCTCATTTTCGACTCCTTTCAGAAATCACATTGCAGCGCGCTGACCGTGAGCGCGGCTGAACTGAAAATGGACATACCCGCCGCCGGGCCGAAATTCGCGCGGCCGACCAGAAATCCGAGGACGTGGCGGTCGGTATCGACGAGGGCGGTCCCCGAATCGCCTTCGTGGGTCTCGATCGATGCCGCAATTGCCCCAATCAATCCGTCGTTCGGAAGTGAGATAGAGGGGAAGACGATTTTGCCGGAGCAGAGCTTGCCGCCACCGGCACCGAATAAACTCACGCTGATTCCCTGATCGCCGGGTATGGCGAGTGGGCGCCAACCCGCAATCGGACCGATACTGGGAATCGATGCGAATGCGTCGGCGGGGTTGTCGAGCTGGATCGTCGCCGCGTCGACGGCGTGCAGGGTCCCGCCTGTTAGCACGCCGAGCCTGCGAACGATGGGGCTTCCGGTGCGGGGACTCGGGGAGTCGAACACGAGTGGATT
>CAZYTO010000340.1:0-4845 GCA_964650405.1 uncultured Thermoanaerobaculia bacterium
CCGCAGGTCTCGCGCCGCCTCGCGCAAGACGCGAAGGGTCCGCGTCCGCTGCTCGCTGCTCGCCGCGTCACGCAAGGCATTGGCCATGTCCGTCGCCGTCGCGTATCGCGCTTCCGGGTCCTTGGCCAGCGCACGCCGCAGGACTCGGTCCAGAGCCAGGGGGAGCTGTGCGTTGTGGCGGCGCACGGACGGCGCGTCGGTGTTGACGATGCGGTAGAGCACGGCAGCGAGGTCGGCGGCATTGAACGGGTTGATCCCGGTGAGCGTTTCGTACAGCACGACGCCGACGGAGAACAGGTCGCTCCGAGGATCGGCGGCCTGGCCACGGACCATCTCGGGAGACATGTAGGCCGGTGTGCCCAGCATCGTACCGGTCTGCGTGTGACTGGCGCCCAGGATGCGGGCCGTGCCGAAGTCTGTGACCTTCGTGACGCCGGGCCCGACGAGGATGTTTCGAGGCTTGATGTCCCGATGGACGACGCCGTGCCGATGCGCATAGTCGAGCGCCGCACAGACCTGCACCACGATCGCCACCGCGTCCGCCAGTGGAAGAGGCCGGCCACCGAGTAGCAGATCGGCGAGCGTACCCCCTTCGCTGTACTCCATGACCATGAACGGCCGGCCGTCGGCTTCTCCCACGTCGTGAACGGCGACGATCGCGGGATGCGTGAGCCGGCCCGCCGCCACGGCTTCCTGAAGGAAGCGCTGCTTCAGGCTGACGCCCGACTCCTCGAGCGAGACCAGCTCCGGACGGAGGATCTTCAAGGCCACGAGGCGATCGAGCTTGGGATCGTGCGCCTTGTAGACGACGCCACTCGTGCCGCGGCCGAGCTCCGAGAGGAGCTCGTAGCGACCACAAGGGAGCGGCGGACGCTCGGTGGGCCTCCGCGCGGCCGGCCACGTCTCCTCGATCACCGGAGCTCGTCCTTGAACGTGAGGCGCAGCCCGCCGATCACGATCTCGTCGCCGTCGCGCAGCGTGGCGTGCCTCGTCGGCGTTTCGTTGACCCGCATGCGGTACCACCACGACGTGTTGCGCACCTCGTACTGCGGACCGCTGCGGCTGATATGCAGGTGATGCTTCGGACCGCGGAAGTCCACGCGCAGGTCGCAGAGATCGCTTCGGCCGATGACGACCGAGCCGTCAGCGAGCGTGAAGGTCCCTGCCTCGCCGCCGGCCTGCCAGCGAACGTGGGCCCGGCGCTTCTCGACGACCGTCGCGCGGATCTTCGCCAGCTCCTCCGGTTTCATCACGAGCGTCCGACCAGGCTCGGCATACCCGGTCCTGGGAATGAAGAGCTGCGGGGCCGGCTCGGTCGGGACATGGTCGAAGAAGAGGGAGAACTTCCCGAAGGAGATCTCGTCTCCACGCTTGAGCGGCGCCGAGCCCGCGAGCCGCCGCCCGTTGAGAAAGGTGCCGTTCCCCGAGTCGAGATCCCGGACGAACCACAGGGCTTCCTGAAGACGAATCTCGGCCTGGTGGCGGGAGACGGCGACGTTGTCGATGACCACCTCGAGCCCCGTCTCACGGCCGACCCGTATGACTGGGTGCTCGATGTGGTCGATGTCGTAAACCTTCAGCGCGGTCCGCTCGACCACCAGCGTGAGCTTTGGCATGTCCCCTCCCCCTCCGTGCTTCAGGTACAGCAACAGATGGGCCACACCTGCGCGCATGGAAAAGCTTTACCTCGCTCACAGTTACGGTGGGGGGCGCCGCAGGGCCACCGGTCCGGTGACCATGAACGGCCTACTCGTGACGGAAGTGACACATTTACCGGCATTCGGCAGGTTCTCGGCCCTTCAGGCCCTGCGAGTGGCAAAATCCGGGAAAGAGAGCCAAGGAGCGGCTATGCCGAAAGCGGTGTCGCGGGACTATCAGTCCACGGTGCGCAAGCCGGCCGACTTTCACGTGTTCTGGCAGGACGTACTACGGCAGGCGGCGGCGATTCCTCTGGAAGTCGAGGTCGTCCCCGACCCGTTCAGGACCTCTCACGACGTCGAGGTGTTCGAAGTCTTCTACACCAGCCTCGACCACGTGCGCATCGCCTGCTGGTACTGCCGTCCGACTCGCAGGGCGGAGCGATCACCGGCGATCATGTTCTTGCCGGGCTATCAGATGGACCCGCCGATTCCCAAGGAGTGGGCGCGGAAGGGTTACGTCGCGCTGTCCGTCGCGCCGCGGGGCAAGCTTCGGAGCGATCGCCGGTTCAACCCCGGGTATCCGAATCTGCTGACGCACAACATCGTGGATCGCCACACGTACGCCTACCGAGGCTTCTATGTCGACGCCTGGCGCGGTATCGATTTTCTGCTCTCGCGTCCCGAGGTCGACGGGATGCGCATCGGGGTGGTGGGCAGCAGTCAGGGCGGGGGCCTGGTCGTCACGACGGCCGCCATGCGGCCGGAGGTGCGCGCGGCGGCCGCGGGAGTGCCCTACCTCTGTGGCTTCATGGATGCCATCGAGCTGACACACACCTATCCCTACGAAGAGATCAATGACTATCTCCGCCTCTATCCGGAACGTCGAGCCGAGGTCGAGGACACGCTCGCGTACTTCGACGGCATCAACTTCGCCGACCGGATCACCTGCCCGATCGTCGTGAACATTGGACTGCAGGACAACGTGTGTCCGCCGGAGACCGGGTACGCGCTGTTCGATCGGATCGGCGCCGGTGACAAGCAGCTCTATCCATACGACGGCCATGGCCACGATGGCGGGCGCTCGCGCCACGGCGCCATCGTCGACCGATTCTTTGCGCAGCATCTCCTGAGCGACCGGTGAGTGACCGATGAACCAGGCGCCGCAGAATTTTTCTGAGTACTGGCAGGAGACGCTGATCGGTCTGGCGCGCTATCCCGCGCGCGCCGAGCTCGAGGCCATCCCTTTGCGGAGCACCGCGTTTGCCACGCTGTTCGGCGTCCGCCTCACCAGCGTCGGCCCCTATCGCCTGTTCGGATATCTCAGCGTCCCGACGGGCGCCGGCCCGTTCCCCGCGATCTATTACTCGCCGAAGTACCAGAGCGTCCTGGAGATCATTCCGCAGGGCACCGCGAATCTGATCCGCAGCCGGTACATCACCTTCTCCCTCGCTGCGCGCGGGCAGCGGAATGCCGACACACCATACGCCGCCATGTTTCCGGGCTTGCTCACCGATGAAATCGGCAATGCCGCGGCGTACGTCTTCCGGGGCATCGTGGCTGACAGCGTCAGAGGTCTCGAGTTTCTCTTGGCCCGGCGCGAGCTCGACTCGAAGCGAGTGGCCGTGGTGGGCAACGACCTGGCGCTCATCACCGCGGCGTTGACGTCGGGCGGGACGCACGTGGTGGCGGCCCCGGCACTCTTCTACAAGACCGCCGAGCTGGCGACCGGGACGCAGACGTATCCCCTCGAGGAGATCAACGACTACCTGCGGACCTTCCCGGCGCGCACCGAAGCCGCGCGCCGGACTCTGGCCTATTACGACCTGCGTGCCTTTGCGCCTCGCGTCGCGGCGAAGACGCTCCTGATGGCCGGAGCCCCCGGCGGCCCGCTCGATGCGCAAGCGCTGAAGTCACTCGCCGACGCGATTCCTGGCGAGGTGACGGTCCACGAATCCGAGCAATCCACCTATCGAGACGGCCTCTACGCCGAGCAGTGGATCGCCGCGCAGTGTCGAATCAGTGACCTGCAGGCTATTCTTCCGGAGCACTGGCGGGACTGACCTTGCTCGACCTCTTCCTTCCGGTTCACGGCGAGCTCTGACGTCGTGGCGCCTGACCAGACACGCCACAGGCACTTCTCGATGATCCGCACCTTTCAGGTGGCGGACCTCTTCACCATCGCCAACGGCTTCTGCGGCATGCTCGCGATCTTCGGGGCCATGACGTTTCTCAGCACACGGGCCGCCCGATACCTGTATCTCGCGGCGGTGTTGATCCCGGTGGCGCTGATCTTCGACGTGCTCGATGGCCGCATCGCGCGAGCGCGGCACGCGGCGTCGCCGCTCGGGCGCGAGCTGGACTCGCTTGCTGATGTGGTGTCGTTCGGCGTCGCGCCGGCGGCGATCGCCTTTGCGGCCGGCGTCAATACGCCCCTGGATCAAGTGATCCTCTTGTTCTTCGTCGGTTGCGGGGTGAGCCGATTGGCGCGTTACAATGTCACGGCGGAGCGCATGTCGGCACCGACCGGCCGAGTGGAATACTTCGAGGGCACGCCGATCCCCACGAGCATCATCCCGCTCGGCATATTGATGCAGGCGTTTCATGGTGGCACGCTGTATCCAATGAATCTGCTCGGCGTCGAATGGCACGCGATCGTCCTACTGTTCCTGGTGTCCGGCTCGCTGATGATCAGCAAGACGCTGCGCATTCCCAAGCCGTAAAGTCACCGCTGCCTTGACACTCGCCGTCGCTCCCGCCTAGTCTCCTGCTCGCGGAGGATCGCGACGAAGAGTCTGCGGCGGGCGGCACGAAGCACCGTGGTGGTCGTCGGCGCGGTCTTCGCGCTGGCGATCGTCGGCATGGCGCTGTTCGCCGGCGGGCTGGCGCCGCATCCGCCCGACGAACAGAACTTCGATCTCATCGAGGCAAAGCCGGGAGCGCACGCGCTATTCGGCACGGATCGGTTCGGCCGCGACGTGCTGAGCCGCGTGATCTACGGCGCACGCATCTCGCTCTACGTGGCGGTGACGTCAATCGGGCTGGCGATGCTCGTCGGAGGGGCGCTCGGGCTGACGGCGGGCTACGCCGGCGGCGTGTGGGACAACGCGATCAACCGCGTCATGGACGTTTTCTTCAGTATCCCGGGGTTGTTGCTGGCGGTCGGCGTGGCGGCGATGCGCGGGCCGGGCGTGAACAGCGCCGTGGT
>CAZYTO010000341.1:0-4819 GCA_964650405.1 uncultured Thermoanaerobaculia bacterium
AGGCTCCAAACCGACTTAAGTGCGAAGCTCGGCCAAGCGTCTCAGCTCATCCCGTAGTACGGACGGCCGGTTTCGTGCTCGCGCTCACACTCGCATCGTGGCCCGGGGCCAGGTACAGCGCGGCGGCCATGGCCAGGCCGATGACGGCGTAGAGCGCGCGGTAACGGGCCTGCAGGCGGCAGACGCTCGCGTAATGGAGGCCGTCGCGCAGGGCGTGGCGCGACCAGTCCAGTTGGATGAGGTAGAGGGCGACGAGGGCGGCGAGCGACCGGGGGAGGATGCCCTGGAGCGCGAGCAGGAGAAAGAGGCCCTGCGCCAGGGTGAAGAGGGCCAGGCTCGCGGCGAACGTCCGGCGCTGGCCGAAAATGACGGCGTTGGTGCGGATACCGTTGACGGCGTCCGCGTGATAGTCGCGGATCTCCTGGGTGAGGTGTCCGGCGGTGAAGATCAGGGCGAAGAAGGCGGCGGTGGCGAGGCCGCGGCCGTCGATGGCGCCTCCGAGGGAGTAGCCAAGGAGGAAGTGCAGGATGCCGCCGGCCAGATGGGTCAGGGAGTTGAGGAGCGGCCGTCCCTTCCAATGGAATCGGGGGAAGGAGTAGAGGGCGCTGAGGGTGGCAATGGCCAGGGAGAGGACGAGCGTGACCGCGCCGAGGCGGCTGAAGAGGAGGAGGCTCACGACCAGCAGCGCAGCCGTCAGTGCGCTGATCTCCCTCCGTCCGACCCCTCGGGCCGTGAAGACGCCGGCTGCCTTGTTCGGGTCGGCGAGGTCGTCGGTCAGGCCGGCCCAGTCATTGAGCATGAAGACGTGCGTCATCAGCAACACGTTGGCGGCTGTGAGCGTGGCCAGCGGAGCCAGGTCGTGGGCCTGCGGATGGCGGATGGCGAAGACGGCACCGAGGAGCGGCGGGCCCTGGAGCACGAGGATGTCCTGGAGGCGCAGGCAGGAGAAGTAGCGAAGCGCTGAGGCTTTAGCGGCCGAGATGGGGAGAACCGTGGTGGTGATATTCGTCATAGAGTCTTAGCCAGAGCGCGTAGCCAACGTCCTCGGACCAGTAGTATCTGGAAACCGCCGCCGTCAGATCATTATGGTAAAGCAGCGGCGGATTCGTTCGTAAGAGAGCAAAGTCGTCCCTGGCGAGCTCACGCAGAGCGTCCGGGATACGTGCCGTGTCGTCCGGTGAGGTTCCGGCGACGTGCGCGCGGCCCAGCAGGCGCGCCACGGACACCCAGATCTGCTGCCCGGGAACGTCCGTGTGCATGCGGGAGCCGGGTAACTCCAGGTCGCAGCCGGCGCGGTGAAGGTCGGCCACTCGCAGGGTTGGAATCAGGGGCGCCTTTCGGTAGTAGACCCAGACCTGATCCTCGTCGATGTAGGAGCGGAGCTCCTGGCAGAGGGCGCGGCCGGCCGCCGGCCGTGCCTCGGACAGCAGCAACAGCAGGTGCATCTGGATGCCGACATCCGTGGGGTTCGGGTCGCTGCCCGGATCGAGGCATTGGTAGGCGTCGCGCGGAGCGAGCCAGGTGCGATAGAGGCCAGGTCGGGTGCGATAGCGGTCGATGGTGGCCAGAGCCGCCGCCTCCTGACTGCGGTCGCGGCCCGGTGCGATCCGCCAGACCAGCGCCGTGTTGTCCGTGTCGGGTGTGATCGCGCAGCCGAGGGTCCCGATGGTGGGGCCGTTCGGCAGGCCGTGGTAGCGCACCAGTCCTCCGGGCTCGATCTGATCCGTGAGATGCCGGCGGGCGCGCCGCAGACTGTCTTCGAGGCCGCCAGTCTTCGCAACGGGATCGAGCAGGTCGACCAGGAGGGCCGTGAGAAAGGTGTTCATCTCCGGATGCGGATCCTGAAACCGCGTCCCACTCGTGTAGGCCGTGAGCCAGTATCCCGGAGCCTGCTGGTGCTCCCGAATGCGTGCCGCAGCCTTTCTGAAGCCGTCGTCGAGGCCGGCGTCGGCTGAGGTCTTCGCCGATGCTGCCGCTGGCACCGTTTCGGTTGACGGAGCGGCGACATCCGCCGCCGGAGGCATCCGCACAGTCAGATTGCGATCCGCGAGGTAATGTCCCACGCCGTTCTCGGAAGCCCACACGAAGGCAGTGAGGTGGTGCTCGCCGGGAGCGAGGCCCGCGGTGTCGAAGGGGAGGCGCCAGCCGGACGGACTCGTTTCGTGCAGCGTACCACGGACGTCGGGACGGTCGACGAAGGTACGGGTTGTGATGGTCTGGCGGCCGTCGACGACGACAACGACCTTCCAGGGTGTGGCGTGGCCGATCAGCGCCCAGCCATCGGCGGCGGCCTCCTGGCCGGCAAGAACGCTGGACGTTGCGCGGCCGCCCCTCTCGATGGCGTCGAAGCTGCCGCGCAGGGCGATCGTCAACTCGGCCGGCGCGAGGCCTTGCGTCAATGACGTGAAGAAAGGCGCGTTCCTCCAGTTCCACGCGGCGCGCATCTCATGGGGACCGCGGCCAATCGCGAAGATCGGGGTATCGGTCGTGGCGGTGTAGCAGAAGGCCCCGATCCCTTCGATGCCGGCCGAGAGGACGACGGCAAACAGGAAGCACGCTCGTCCGAGGCCGCGCAGCGCGGTAACGACCGGCACGAGCATCCAGACCAGGAACGGCAGGAGGTCGGTCATGTAGCGCGGTCCCCACGCCACGCCGCCCCGCCAGTCGGTCTTGGCGTAGAGGAGAATCTGGAGAACGACCGCGGCACCCATCGCCAGGCTGAGGCGCCGCTCCTCCGGACCGCGGGGCAGGTAGCGCCAGGCCAGGACGAGGAAGAGTAGAAAGGGTGAGAAGACGAACAGTCCCCGCGTGGGGCTGACCAGCAATCCGCCGATCCCGGACAGAAGGTCGTGCTGGAAGAAGTCATCCTTGCCCATCCGTCCGTACGCGCCGGCGATGTTGCCGGCCAGATCGAGGTTGTAGAGCAGCACGAGACCCATCGGCAGCGCCGCTGCCGCGGCGAGCAGCACCGCCCGCCGCCGGCCCGCCCAGAACAGTCCGTACGCCCCAAGAGCCGCGGCGAGGACGACGTCCGGGGGGCGGTTGCTCGCGATGAGTCCGCACAGCAACCCAGCCGCCAGTACCCGCGGCGTCGTGCAGCGACCCGTGAGGAGCAGCAGGGCGCCGGTCACCATGAGCTCCGCGATTCCATGCTGCCAGAGAGCCTGGCTGCTGATCATCCAGGTGGTCGTACCGAAGGCATAGGCGAGAGTCAGCAGCAGCGCGATCGCCGCCGATGTCCGCCGCCGCAGCAGCAGGTAGAGGAGCGACACGGAAAGCGCCGCCAGGAGCGAGGCGGTGAGCTTCTCCATGATCCGTGCGATGTGGTCGAGCCGCATGTCGGTCCAGCCGTGCAGGTGCAGCCAGGCAACCGCGGGAAGGTAGAGTGGGGCGATGAGCACCGCCTGCACCACCGGGTAGAGCGAGATCATGTGCCCCTCGGGCAGGAACACGATCCAGAACGCCAGGTCGCCTCGCCCCTGGGCAGTCAGCGTCGCGATCGGGTCGAGCAGGACGGTGTGGTGATGCCAGATGGCGAAGGGCAGGTAGCGGGCCGGGTAGGTGTCGCCGGCACTGATCGCGCGCCCGTTGGCGTTGTAGATGAGCAGGCAGCAGAGCCCGAGGAGCAGGCTGGCACGCAGGGGACTCCGGCCACGGGCCTCGGACTCGGGCGGAACGGCGGGCGCAGGCGGCCCACCCTGGGCCGGGGTCATGGAGTCGTGCTCATTTCCGTGGTTTGCGCGGCGTCGCTGCGCTCCGCAGTGTAGCGGACAACTTCACAGCGAGGGGCGGCACGGCCGCCATTGCACCAGCCGCCCTCTTCCGCGTAGCGTTGCCGGACGATTCAAGGAGGATCCTCCCATGACAGTTGTTCGCTCGTGCGGCTTCATGGCCGCCGTCCTTGCCGTGCTTTTCCTTCCGCCGGTCGCGGTCGCCCAGGAGAAGGGCGTCTCCCTCGCTGACGCGCTCAAGGTCATCCAGAGCCGGGAACTCGTCGACCTCACGCACCGCTTCAGTCCCACCACGCCGGTGTGGGGCGGGTTCGGGCAGGCCACGATGAGCGCGGCCTGCGATCTGAAGACGCACCGGCCGTTCACGATCGAGCAGGACGGCTTCCGGACGACGTTCTACTCGATGGTCGGGCAGTACGGCACGCACGTCGATCCGCCGGCGCACTTCCGGTCCGACGGCATGACCATGGATGAGATTCCGCTGAAGGACATGATCCTGCCGCTGGTCGTCTTCGACGTCACGCCGAAACTGGCCGCCGATCCGAACCACGCCCTCAGCGTCGAGGACGTCAGGGCCTGGGAGAAGGAGCATGGCCGCGTGCCGGCGGGCGCGTTCGCGGCGCTGCGGACGGACATGAGCAAGGACTGGGAGAGTCATCCCGATCGCTTCAAGCGCAGTCCGTTTCCGGCCTGGTCGCTGGCCGCCATCCGCTTCCTCTTCGAGGAGCGGAAGGTAACGGCCATCGGGCACGAGTCGCTCGATACGGACACGACCGAGTCGATGGACTCGGAGACGTGGATCCTCAAGCAGAATCACTTCCAGATCGAGGCGATGGCGAATCTCGACAAAGTGCCGCCCACCGGCGCGGTCATCGTCGTCACCTGGCCGAAGGTGGAGCACGGCTTCGGATTTCCGGCGCGGGCGTTCGCGATATTGCCGTAAAGGAAGCAGGTTGCAGGAGGCAGCTGGCAGGAGATTCTCCTGCCGTCTGCAACCTGCTACCTGCCACCTCGTTCCCGCCCCGCCATGTCGACGCCCACGGCGGCGACGAGCACGGCGCCTTTGATCACGTACTGCGTCGCGGTTT
>CAZYTO010000342.1:0-4764 GCA_964650405.1 uncultured Thermoanaerobaculia bacterium
TGCAGTTCCTCGACCTCATCCAGGAAGGCAACATCGGCCTGATGAAGGCGGTCGAGAAGTTCGAGTACCGCCGCGGCTACAAGTTCTCCACGTACGCCACGTGGTGGATCCGCCAGGCCATCACGCGCTCGATCGCCGACCAGGCCCGCACCATCCGCATCCCGGTGCACATGATCGAGACGATCAACAAGCTGACCCGCACCTCGCGCGCGCTGGTGCAGGAGCTGGGGCGCGAGCCGCAGGCCGAGGAGATCGCCGAGCGGATGGACATGCCCGTGGCCAAGGTCCGCAAGATCATGAAGATCGCCCAGGAGCCGATCTCCCTGGAGACGCCCATCGGCGAAGAGGAAGATTCGCATCTCGGCGATTTCATCGAGGATCGCGGCGTGATCTCGCCGATCGATCACGTGATCGTGGCCAACCTCAAGGAGCAGACCGGCAAGGTCCTGCGCACGCTCACCCCGCGGGAGGAGCAGGTGCTCAAGATGCGCTTCGGCGTGGGCGACGGTGCCGAGCACACCCTCGAGGAAGTGGGCCGCTCGTTCAACGTCACCCGCGAGCGGATCCGCCAGATCGAGTCGAAGGCCCTGCGCAAGCTCCGCCACCCGTCACGGTCGAAGAAGCTGCGTCCGTTTTTGGACGCGACGTTCTAGAGCGGGTTGCGGGGTTTCGAGGTTGCGGGGGGCGGCCAGTAAGGGCCGCCCTCGCTGTTTCTGGCTGAAATCAATCGCGAGGATACGTCTTCTGAAACGATGCGGCTCCCGCCGCCGCGAAGAACACCAGCAGCAGCGGCGTGATGAGCACGCGGCGCGCGGACCAGGCGATCTCCTTGGCGATGTTCGCCTCCGCCCCACCTGCCCAGACGACGATCAGGAATGCGAGATAGGCGGCGGCGGCTGCGAGACCGGGAAGGGCGGCGCGCGTCCGCCCGGCGGCGATGAGCACAGCCAGCGCAATCCAGGGCAGGTAGAACGCGTGCATCGACGACTCGATGAGCAGCGGCCGGAAGACGGCGGCGCAGGCGGAGTGGCCGCCGGAGCCATGGCTGCGGTAGGTGTCGAGCAGACCGTGGTGCGCGCAGAAGGCGATCCAGGCCGTGAGGGCCAGGAGGGGCGGGAGCAGGACTGCGAGCCACCGGCTTGCTGACGGCCCCTCATCCGGCGTCCGGCCACCTTCTTCCCGCTGCGGCGGGGAGAAGGAGAATGGATCCTGTTTCGTGGCTTCCGATCTCGATCTCGTCGTCGCAGCCGGCAGTAGTCTTGCCGCGGCCCGTGCCGCGATCTTCCACACCAAGATCGCTCCTACGAATGCCGCCCCTTCCACTTTCGTCAGGACAACTCCCGGCAGTGCGATGGCGGCCAGGGCGTCGCAGTCCGCAAGCAGCGCCGCGAGGACGACGGTTTCGAGGAAGAGGAGCATCGGCTCGGCGTTGCCGGCGATGTTGTTGTCGAGGAACACGAAGCCGAAGGTGGTGGCGTAGAGGGCGGTCAGGGTGCCGGAGCGGGTGAAGCCCCAGACGGCAGCGCTGCCGGCCAGCAGCAGCAGCGGCGCGGTGGCGATGGTGCCGAACCAGTCGAGCTGCTCGCTCCCCAGCATCGTCCAGGCGTAGACGAGCGGTACGAGCGGCGGATAGTCGGAGTGCATCAGCTTGTGGGCGGGATCGCGGAGGAACGCGACGTCGATCGTATGCGTGAGACCGAACCGCTGGCCTTTCACGCCCCAGAACAGCAGCAGGTCGAAGGACGTCGCCGCGCCGGCGAAGACGGTGGCGGCCACGGCGAGGATGGCTGCGGCCGCGAGGATCAGCACGGCGCGCTCCCGCGGCGGCGAGACCGCCGGCGCGACCTGCCCGCGAGTGCGCCACCACACGAAGAGCGTCGCCAGCAACGGCAGGGGCAGGAGCAGCGCCGCCGACCACGGGATGCCGAGGCTTGCCAGGAGACCCATCTCCACGGTGATGGTGACGAGGCCCGTGGCGAGGAAAGCTGCCAGGCGCAGCGCGCGCGGCACTGCACGCACGGAGGCGAACGCCGCCACCCACCCGCCCATCAGTGGCACGAGTGCGGTGAGGAGCGCGAACCGGGGCCCGATCATCGCCGCCGGACGATCTCGCCTCCATCGCCGCCGTGCCGGAGGAGGATGTACGCCGCCTCCCCTGCCCGCTCCGCCGGGAGCACGCGTTGTTTCGGCAACTGGCCCGCCGCGACGGCGAAGTTGACGCCGGCGCTGCCCGGCTTCCGGTCATCGAGGAAGACGACGGTGGCACCGTCCGGCAGCTCCTGCCGCGCCTGATCGAGCAACAGCAGCGCGTTCTCGGACGCCTTCGGCGACAGGCCCGTGCGCGAGACGATGGTCCTGGCATAGGCCGGCGCGCCGCGGACGATCATCTCCCGCCCGCAGATGACGAGCAGGAGGATCGATGCAGCGACTGCAGCGCGTCGAGCCATCCGCGAACAGTTACGGCCCGAACGGCTCGAGCGTCGGCCCCTTAGCCTTCGTTCAGGACGACAGACGAGGGCTTCGCCCTTAGAAAGCGTCTAAGCTGCGGCCGCGCTTGCCATCTGCACGCGGTCCAGGTCGGACAGCAGCGCGCCGGCGTCACTGTAGCGATGGGCCGGGTCCTTGGCCAGGCAGCGCAGGACGATGCCGTTGATCTCGCGGCCGATCTCCGGCTTGCGCTCGATGGGCGGGCGGGGCTGTTCGGTGATGTGCGCCGTCAGCACACCCGTCAGCGACGTCGAGACGAACGGCTTCTCGCCCACCAGCATCTCGTACAGCATCACGCCCATCGAGTACACGTCGCTGCGCGGATCGAGCTGCTTGCCCTGCACCTGCTCGGGGCTCATGTAGTGGGGCGTGCCCACGATCAATCCGGCCTGGGTCATCCCCTCATGGGCCTCGGCCATGCGCGCGATGCCGAAGTCCATCAGCTTCACTTCGCCCTTGTGGTCGATGAGCACGTTCTGGGGCTTGATGTCGCGGTGGATGATCCCCTGCTCGTGCGCCGCCTGCAGGCCGCGGCAGATCTGGCGGCCGATGCCGACGGCCAGGCGCGAGACCATCTGGTGGTTCGGCGACTCTTCCAGCAGCTCGGCCAGCGTGTAGCCGCGGACGAACTCCATGGAGATGAAGTACACCCCTTCCGCCTCGCCGTAGTCGTACGTGCGGAGGATGTTGCGGTGGGTGATCTTGCGTGCCAGGCGGATCTCCCGCTTGAAGCGCTCCAGCTCCTCGGGCGAGCGGGCCATGACGTCGCCGGAGAGGGTCTTGATGGCCACGGTCTCCTCGAGCTGCGTGTCCACGGCCTTGTAGACGACGCCCATGCCGCCGCGGCCGAGGACCTGTTCGATGCGGTAGCGCGTGGCGAAAAGCGCACCCGGCGGCAGGTCCTGCTGCACCTGCGACGGCGAGGTCATGCCGGGCTGGGTGCCGTCGATGCGCAGCGTAGCCATGGACGACGTGGTCGTGCCGATGGAGCGCATCATGCCGGTGGTGAGGCTGGCCAGCGGCATCGAAGCCACCGGCAGCGGCTGGGTCAGCCACTTCAGCCGGACTTCCTCGCGCGTGGCCTGCTGCTGGATGTCGCCGCCCGCGGCCTGCGCGGATTCGTACGAGATGTAGGCGTAGCCGGCCGGGGCGTGCCAGGCGAAGAGCGAGGCCAGGAGCGGCGCGTCGCCGATGACGGCCAGTCCGCTCTCGCTCGACAGCTCGACCGAGCCGGTGACGAACTCGCCGGTCGAGACGCCGACGGCGATGGAGAGGTTCTTCATCTCCGGCTGGGAGGCCAGTTCTTCGTTCACGGCCCGCGCGGCCCGGATGGCGTGGATGATCCCCCGCTCGCCGTGGAAGACGCTGACCAGGCGGTTGCCCACGATCTCGCGCACGATGCCGTCCTGGCGGTTCACTTCCGCCTCCTGGATCTTCATCACGCGGCTCATGGCGGCGATGACGCTGACGGCGTCGCCCTCGCCCGCGGCGAGACCGCGCAGGTCGGTGACGAGGACGGTGCCCGAGTCGCTCCGGGCCGGCTCGGCGAACGCCCGCGGTCCGGCCGCTTCGCGCTCCTCGGACAGCGCGGCCATCTGTTCGTACAGCTCCTCGATCTCCGACTTGTCGCGGAGGGAGGTGATCATCTGGGCGAAGGAGCGTCCGAGGATGCCCACCTCGTCGCTGCGGTCGATGTTCGGATGGACGGTGTAATCGCCGGCCGTGACCGCCTGGGCCAGGCCGGCCAGCTCCTCGATGGGGTGCGTGACCCGCTTGGCGATGATCCACGAGGAGAAGAGCGCCAGCAGCAGGGCCACGCCGCCGCCGAGGAGGAGGGCGTTCTCGATCTGCCGGAACGGCGCCAGCTCGGTGTCGAGCGAGCGGACGAAGACGGCCGCGCCCACGGTCTTGGTTCCGGCCAGGAGCGGCTCGCCGGTCATGACGTAGCGGCTGCGGTCGACGTCCACGTTCGACGGCGGCATGGGCTTGCCGCTCTTGAAGATCGAGTCGACGCCGTGCATCTGCTGCATCGTGAACGCCGGAGCGTTCTGCGACCGGGTCACGGCCGCCATGCCGGCGAAGATGACCCCGGCGCTCGTGGAGGTGGCGATGCTCGAGGCGAAGGCTTCGTCGATGGCGTAGGCGTTGACGAGGTAGGCGATGCGGACGCGGTTGGCGCCCGCGGCCACCGGGGCCACCGCGGCGTGGTAGAGCTTTCCGTTCAGGTCGAGGACGCCTGATGCCGAAGCAGTTGAATCTCTCCAACCTCTCGCCCGC
>CAZYTO010000343.1:0-4722 GCA_964650405.1 uncultured Thermoanaerobaculia bacterium
GGCCGGGACGCGCGACCGCGAGTTCGCCGCCCGCGCCCAGGCCCTCTTCGCGCCGCTCAACGGCAGCGGCATCCGCATGCCGGTCGTGGGCATCTCTCCCCGCGCCCTCGACGACTCCTGGCACGCCCCGCGCGACGGCGGCGCCCGCGTCCACAAAGGCATCGACATCTTCGCCCCCCGCGGCACCGAGGTCGTGGCCGTGGCCGACGGCATCGTCAGCTATATCGGCGACCAGCGCCTCGGCGGCCACTGCGTCTGGCTGACGACGGAGAACGGCTCGGCCTTCTACTACGCCCACCTCGACCGCTGGGCGCCCGGGCTCTACGAAGGGATGGAAGTCCAGGCCGGCGACCTCCTCGGCTACGTCGGCAACACCGGCAACGCCAAAAACACGCCCAGCCACCTCCACTTCGGGGTGAATCAAAGCGACGAGATGATCAACCCCTACCCGCTGCTGAAGGCCGCGTTACCCGTCCAGCACGCCCGCCTGCACGTCGAACTGAGCGGGGGCGTGGGGACACGGTAGTCGTCACGGCCTCGGGATCTGCAGATCCCGGCAAATCTTCACGCAGAGGAAATCCTAAATTTCGGAGTGTCTGGGGACGCTTGTAACTTTCTGCGTAGCCCGATTCACGTAAATCGAGTGATTGCCGCCCTCCCGAAGAAATTCGCACCCCTCTGCTGCTCCAAGTGTCTAATCAAGTCACGCCGCTTCATCGAGACACGAGTGTACGAACCGGGAGTGAGTCACTCAAGTGAGATATCCGATTGACTCCAGTCAACTCGAAAGAAGCGCCGACGGATGGCCGGATGTCACGAAACAGGGATCAACTCCCTGATCGCGTTCTTCCCAAGGAGAGACTCCTCAGCAAGCGTGCGATTCGCTTCGAGCACGAGTTCGATTGCTTCCTGAAGATTCTCACGCGCTTCGTCCAATGTGGCACCCTGAGTGTTCGCGCCCGGAAGCTCTTCCACGAACGCAACGTATCCACTCGGCACCTTGAGATAGACGGCAGTCCAAGTGGTCATATGCAGATGTTAACCGACTGCAGGCGAACAAGGCATCGCCTAATACTCGAGTGCCGCCCACCCCAACCGCAGTTCCCTCACCGGCCGCATGACGAATTCACGTTCACGGAAGCGAGGATGCGGCAAGGTCAGCCTCGGCGTGCGAACCCGGTTCGCGCTGTGGAGGATGAGATCCAGGTCGATGATCCGTGGTGCATTCCGGACCGAGGTTCGCCGGCGGCCGAGCATCTGCTCGATTTCCAGCAGGCGATCGAGAAGCGCAGCCGGGCTGAGCTTCGTATGACCGGCGACGACCATATTCAGAAAGCGCTGTGAGCCCGGCGGCGCGTCGACGGGATCGGTTTCGATGACCGTGCTCAGGCGCACGACGCGGACATACGGGGCCAGGGCGTCGACGGCATGCCGCAGGTTGAGCAGACGATCGCCGAGGTTCGTGCCGAGAGCGATGAGGACGGAGTAAGGCATTTTGGAGCACCCGGTACCGGCAACCCGGCAGGCCCCTGCGGATCAGTAGTCCTCTTCCTCGTCCTCCTCGTCATCCTCTTCTTCGCGCTCCGGCGTCTCGGGGACAATCTCCTCGTCCTCTTCGGCTTCACCGGTGGCAGGGCTTTCCGCATCGGGGAACTCGGGCTCTTCGACCGGCTCCTCCACGACACGCCGTCCGCGGTGGGACGTGATGAGGGGCTTTTCCTCGGCGTCGCGCTGATCGGCCCCGCACTTCGGGCAGGTCGGCACGGCCTTGCCGAGGTCGTAGAACTTCGTATGACAGCTATAGCAGTTGTACTTCTTTCCAAGCTCAGGCATGTGTCTCGCGATTCTCCTGGTGCGAAAAGCGGCGCAACCTTAGCACCGCACTTCCCGCACGGCAAGTAGCTTCGGACTGGAGTGGCGAAAGTGCATTCTCCGTGTACGCGCAGGGGCGGAGAGGACCGTCTGTGAGGAAACGCACCATGGCCGAAGGTACTTCGCCACGGTGTGCATCGCCGTCAGACCCGAGGATCGTGCAGCGTCACTGAAGGTGGTGCGAAGTCTTCAACTATGCGGAGAAGCCTGCGCAGCGCGCGTACCCGCCTCACCCCTGGCCGCCGGCCCGTCGTGGCCGCGGAGCTCGGCTGCCTTCATGGACAGCTTCTGCGCCTCGGGGAAGAGGGAGACGGCCTTCTCGACCTGGGTATCGCCGTGGAGCCGGTACGGATACGAGGCGTCGAAGCCGTCCTTGGCCGCGACGATCTCCGCCTTGAGCACGCGCTCGATGTAGCGGCGGTCGTTGGGCTGGGTCATCACGGCCCGGACGTCGCTCTCCGGGGCGATCTCCTTGCCGATCGCGTACTGGGTGAAGTCCTCGATGATCGCCGGGGTGATGGCGAAGCTCTTCGCCTCGAGATCGGCGTGCTTCGACACGTATTCGACGCCGTAGTTGAACATCGTGCCCCGCACTTCCACGAGCTGCGTGACGCGGGAGAGCGGCGCCGGATGGACGATGACGTCGGGGGTGATCCCGCCGCCGCCGTAGACCAGCCGCCCCGTGTCGGTCTTGAACTGTTTGCGGTCCTTGAGCGGCGTCTCGGTGGCGGCGCCGTTCTCGCTCTCGTCGGCGACGTAGTAGTCGTAGAACGAGGTGTAGTCGCGCTGGATGTTGCGGCCGGAGGGGGTGTAGTACTTGGAGGTGGTCAGGGCCAGGCCCGCGCCGTACTGCAGGGTGTAGACACTCTGCACGAGGCCCTTACCCCAGCTCGTCTCGCCGACGATGAGGGCGCGATCGTGGTCCTGCAGCGCGCCGGCCACGATCTCCGAGGCCGAGGCGCTGCCGCGGTTGACGACGACCACGACCGGGATGTTCAGGTGGTCGTGCTTGCCCGGAGCGGGGTAGCTCTGGTCGGAGTCGGCTGTCCGGCCCTTGGTGAAAACGATGGTCTGTCCCTTGTCGAGGAAGTGATCGGCCACGCCCACGGCGGCGTCGAGGAGCCCGCCCGGGTTGCCGCGGAGGTCGAGCACGAGGCGCTGCATGCCCTGCTGGTTGAGCTTGTCGATGGACTCGTCGAGCTCGCGCACGGTGGTGGAGGTGAAGTCCTTGATGCGGATGTAACCCGTGGTGGGGTCGAGCATCAGGGTGTTGGAGATGGAGTTGGTGGGGATGGCCGCGCGGACGATGGTCAGGGGGATCGGCTCCTTGATGCCCACGCGCATGATCTTGATGTGCACGGTGGTGCCCTTGGGCCCCTTGAGGCTCTTGACGACTTCGTCGATGGAGAGGTCGTCGGTGGGCTGCCCCTCGATCTCGGAGATGACGTCACCGGCGCGGATGCCGAGGCGCGCCGCGGGGGTGCCTTCCATGGGCGTGATGACCGTGACTTTGTCGTTCCGCTTGGTCACCAGGATGCCCAGGCCGTAGAACGAGCCCTTCTGGCGGTCCTGCATGTCCGAGTACTCTTTGGGCTCGAGGAAGCTGGTGTGCGGGTCGAGCGTGCGCACCATGCCGTCGATGGAGGAGTAGATGAACTTGTCGCTGCCGACGTCTTCCGGCGCATTGGCCGTCACGGCGGCCAGCAAATCCGTGTACTCTCGGAACCGCTTCTGGGTGTCGCTCTGCATCGGCGAGCCGAACAGGCGGTTGCCGTAGAACCCGCCGAAGAGCGTTGCGCCCGCGAAGGCCACGAGCAGCGTCAACGAGAACGTCCACTTTTTCGTCTTCTGCAGTTTGGTCATGTCCACTCTTCGACAGATCGATTTCAACGACTCAACGCCATTATAGGCACGGACTATTGCCAGACAGGGCGCTGTTCACGCTCACGTCACCAGGGGAGAAAGGTCGGTTACCATCCATGTTCGGTTCACTCGGTCTGCCGGAGCTGTTGATGATCTTCGCTGTCGCCCTCATCGTTTTCGGGCCGAGGCGCCTTCCCGAGATCGGCAAGACTCTCGGTAAAGCCCTCAACGAGTTCAAGAAAGCCTCGGATGACCTGAAAAACACCATCGAGCGCGAAGTGTCCATGGAGGAGACGAAACAGGCCCTCTCCCCGCTCATCAGCCCGGCCACCTACACCGTATCAAGAGCCGAGCCAGTCACAGCCCCGGCCGGCGATCACGCCACCCCCACCTCCTCTTCGGCGACGAACGAAGCCCCCCTCTCCCCCACCCCCACGCCCTTCGAATAACCGCAGGACCCGTTGAACGCAGCCGCCACCGCCGACCCCACCCAACCCCCCGAAGAACGCGAGCGCAATCTGCCGAAAATGAACTTCCTCGATCACCTCGAGGAGCTCCGCAAACGCCTCCTCATCTCCATGGTGGCCGTCTTCGTGGCCTTCCTGCTCTGCTGGAACTACGCGGCGGAGATCTACGCGAAGCTGCAGGAGCCGTTGACCAAGGTCCTGCCGCCGGGAGACAAGCTGGCCTTCACCCGGCTGACGGCGCCGTTCTTCCTCTACATGAAGGTGGCGGCCTTCGCCGGCCTCTTCCTCGCTGCCCCGGTCATCCTCTTCCAGCTCTGGCTCTTCATCTCGCCGGGGCTGTACCGCCACGAGCGGCGCTGGGCGGCGCCGTTCATCATCGCCACCACCGCGCTCTTCGTGCTCGGCGGCTATTTCGGCTGGAAGGTCATGCTGCCGGCCCCCTGCCAGTTCTTCGTCATCCAGCTGGGGAGGAACTTCAAGCAGCTCATCACGATCGACTACTATTTCTCGTTCAGCAGCC
>CAZYTO010000344.1:0-4720 GCA_964650405.1 uncultured Thermoanaerobaculia bacterium
ATATGTCCAAAATTATAGTTCGTATCACCAAATTTAAGCATCATGTTGTTAAGGCATTTGATAGAACTATCAAACAATCAAAAACATCGGCTCAAACTATTCAATCGATTGAGCTGTCGTTATGAACTTAGCAACCGGCCGTCAGATCAATGTACTGTGCTGGAATGTGATCGAACGGGCTGAGGGCGAAACGACAGGATCAGTAGTCCAATCATTACTACGTTAGGGTCCGTGAATGGCCGCATTCTTCGTATCGATCCGTCCGCTCTTCCTATCGATGGCTCCCTATCTCCCATTCATCCCACGGCCGCGCCCACAACGAACAGCAGTCCGAACGCCCACTGCAGCGCGCCGGACATCGCCAGGCACCGGTTGAGCGCGGCTCCTTCGCTCCGTGTTACGCGGATGAGGAGTGCGATGGCCAGGGGCAGGGCCAGCCAGGCCGTCAGCAGCCACGGCCGCGACACGGCCCAGGCGAGGGACGCGACGATGAGGAAGGGCGCGAGGACGCTGACGGCGATCTCCGCGCGCGCGAAGGTCTCGCCGAAGCGGACGGCCAGTGTGCGCTTGTTGCTGCGGACGTCATTGCGCGCGTCGCGGAGGTTGTTGATGGCCAGGAGGGCGACGGCGAGCAGTCCGGCCGCGGCGCCCATGGACAGGGCCGGCCAGTCGAGCCGCCCGCGCTGGATGTAGTACGTCCCGCCGACGGCGATGAGGCCGAAGAAGGCCAGGACGAAGACCTCGCCGAGGCCATGATAGGCCAGCGGGTAGGGCCCGCCGGTGTAGGCGTAGGCGGCGGCGATCGACGTCAGGCCGATGGCCAGGAGCGGCCAGCCCGAGTGCAAGACGAGCGGCACGCCGCAGAGCGCCGCCAGGACGAAACACGCATACGCACCCCGCATGACCGCATCGGCGGAAAGCAGCCCCGCCTGCGTGACGCGCAGCGGGCCGAGGCGGTCCTGCGTGTCCGCTCCCTTCTTGAAGTCGAGCGCGTCGTTGACGAAGTTCGTCCCGATCTGGATCAGCATGGAACCGAGGAGCGTGCAGCCGAAGAGCGGCCAGTCGAGCGGCCGCGATCCTTTCGCCGCCAGCGCCGTCCCGATCAACACCGGCACGACGGCGGCGGCCAGCGTCTTCGGGCGGGCGGCCAGGAGCCAGGGGGAGGGCATGCTTGCTGTCGACTCGCTCTTGTCGGTCTGGTTTCGGAGCTCGGTTATCGGGTAACAGGTAACAGGTGCCGGGGCCGGGTATCGGGTACCGGGTATCGGGTACCGGGTATCGGGTGCCGGGTGGCGGGTGTCGGGTACCGGGTGTCGAGCGCCGGGTTCCGGTATCGGGTGTCGTGTATCAGGTGTCGCGTATCAGGTTTCGGGTACCAGGTCTCGGGTATCAGGTCTCGGGTATAGGGTGTCGGGTCTCGGGTATCAAGGTGCCGGTGCCGGTATCGGGTACAGGCTCAAGTATCAACGCCCGATACCCGAGACCCGACACCCGATCCCCATTCACGGGAATCGCGGGAACTTATCGAACCTCGGCTTCCGCTTCTCGACGTACGCGTTCCGTCCCTCCTGCGCCTCTTCGCTCAGGTAATAGAGAAGTGTGGCGTTGCCGGCGAAGTCCAGGAGGCCGATCTGGCCGTCGCAGTCGGCGTTGAGGGCGGCCTTGAGGCAGCGCAGGGCCATGGGCGAGAGGGCCAGCATTTCGCGGCACCACTTCACGGTCTCCTCCTCGAGTTGCGCCAGGGGCACGACGGTATTGACCAGTCCCATCTCCAGCGCCTGCTTCGCGTCGTACTGGCGGCAGAGGAACCAGATCTCGCGGGCCTTCTTCTGGCCGATGATGCGGGCCAGGTAGGACGAGCCAAGACCGCCGTCGAAGGAGCCGACCTTCGGGCCGGTCTGGCCGAAGCGTGCGTTGTCCGCGGCGATGGTGAGGTCGCACACGACGTGGAGCACGTGCCCGCCGCCGATGGCATACCCGGCCACCATGGCCACGACCGGCTTGGGGAGGGAGCGGATCTGCTTCTGCACGTCGAGGATGTTGAGCCGAGGCACGCCCTTCGCGTCGACGTAGCCCGCCTTCCCGCGCACGCGCTGATCGCCGCCGGAACAAAACGCGTCGGGACCTTCGCCGGTGAGGATGACCACCCCGATCTCCGAATCGTCGCGGGCCAGGTCGAAGGCTTCCTTCAGCTCACCGACCGTCTGGGGCCGGAAGGCGTTGCGCACTTCGGGACGATTGATGGTGATCTTTGCGATCCCGTCTTCCGTGCGCTCGTACTTGATGTCCTTGAATGGTTGAATGGCGGTCCAGGTCTCTGGCATAGCGCGCGAGGCTATCGCAAAACTTGACGAGTGCGGAGTGCCGAGTGCCGAATACGCCGGGACGGTCGCCGGGTGAGAAAAAGGGCGAGCCGAAGCTCGCCCTCTTCACGACACGATGGGGTGAGGTTACGAGCGTGCGAAGCGGCGCACGGTTTGCTGCAGGTCGTCGACCTTCTCTTCGACCTTGTCGAGGATGTTCTCGGTGACGTTGCCGACCTTCTTCTGCAGCTTCTTGCCGGTCGTCGGCGCGTACAGGAGGGCGAGAACGGCGCCGGAGAGGGCTCCGATGGTGAAGCCGACGGCTACCTTACCGAGGGGAAACTTCGGTTTGCGATTGAACATTTGAATACTCCCTTTCGTTGCTGGCCAACGAGGGCCGGTTAAGAGCCGTCTAACTTGAATGAACAATCATTCATTCCCGGCTAGATCCTGGCGGACCCGGCTATAGCCAAAACGTCCAGCCGCCAGTCATCCAGAATCACAAGACGAGGCTCCGGTCTCCGCAGAGCCGGTTAGCCAGATGACGGACAGGATTGTCCGTCCTCCGCGAAGGCGCGGATTCGTTCGGTGAGCTGGCCGGGCGCCTCCCAGGGTACGCGGTGGCCGGCGCCTTCGAGAATGGCCACCTCTCCGCGCGCACACAGGCTTGCCGCCCGCTCCGCCTCGGCTGCGTACTTCGCATCGCGGGATCCGGCGATCCAGAGGCTGGGGAGGGTCAGCTCCGGTAGCCGCGAAGCCACGGCTGGGAGCACGCCCGGCGACCAGGCGCGGAGGGCGTGGGTGAGGGCGGCGCGGTCGACGTCACGTTCCTCGCGCGTGACCGCATGGCCGCCGAAGACCGGTTGCGCGTTCCAGTCGCGCATCAGGGCCGGCCAGTCGTCGTGCTCGAAGCGCAGAGCCCAGGCCTCGTCGGCCGCGCGGCGGGCGGCGCGAGCGGCCGCGTCTTCGATACCGAGACCGGTGCTGATGAAGATGGCCCGCCGGTAACGTGCGCCGGCGAGCAGTACGTGCAGCGCGAGGCGGCCGCCGAGCGAGTACCCGAGCAGCGTGTCGCCCTCGGCCGGGATGGCGTCGAGCGGCGGGGTGGCGACGGCGAAGCCGGCGTCGCGAAGGAAGTCCCAGTCACTGCCGCGGCCGAGGAAGCCGTGGAGAGCGGTGATCACCGGCACCGCCCACGTCCAGACACCTGTAGGGCACGACTGCGTCGTGCCGAGCCCCCGTCAACGCGACGAACGACGACCAACGGACAATGAACAACGACCCTCACGCCCACAACTCGTCGTAGGCAGCCCAGGCCCGCCGGGTGGCGTCGGGGTCGGGCGCCAGCTCCGTCACCAGGCGGATGCCGGCGTCGGAGGTCATCGGTGTGACGAGGCCGACCCACTCGTAGTCGATCTTCCACATGGCGGCCCAGTCGTCGAAGCGGATGGTGTGCTCGTTCTCGATGACGCGCTCGCGGAAGCCGGGGTCGAGCTGCCGGAGGGAGGCCACGCGCGAGAAGATACGTCCGCCGTTATTGTTGATGATGATGATGCGGAAACGTACGCCGCGGTTGAGCTGCGAGCAGATCCACGGCGCGTTGAGGTCGTAGAGGGCGGTCAGGTCGCCGACGATGCAGACGTTCTCCACCCGCGGCTTGCACCAGCCGAAGAACGTGGAGAGCTGCCCGTCGATGCCGTTCGCGCCGCGGCTGGCTTCCAGCGTGAAGCCGCGCGGCTCGCGCGTGGCGGCCAGGTCCCACTCGCGGACGGGGAGCGAGTTGCCGAGGAAGATGCGGGAGCTGGCGGGAAGCTCGCGGGAGAGAGCCCGCACGAGGGCCGGTTCCGACTGCGGCTCGCCGTCGAGGATGGCCGCCACCCGCTCGGCCATGGTGCGGTCCCGGGCGAGATAGTCGTCGTCGCGCAGAACCCGCGACGGTTTCGCCGGAAGCTCGCCGATCCCATGGACCTCGCCGCGCGCCAGTCCGGCGAACGGCAGGCGTGAGTAGTGGACGACCGGCACGGCCTGGATCTTCTCGTCGAGATCGCGCCAGAAGCGGAGCGTGGGAACGTCGCCGATGCGCACCACGCCGTCGAACTCTCCGCGCGCCAGCATCCGCTCGTTGAGCACGACCTGCGGAGCGAGGGCCCGCTCCTCGCGCAGTCCGGAGAGCGGCTCGGCGTACACGGCCGCGCCGTACGCCGTCACGAACTTCAGGACAGCATCCCGCTCTTCATGGCGCAGACCGCCGAGGAGGACGAGTGGCTTGCGGAAGGGCGGCGGGGTTGCGGGGTTGCGAGGTTGCGAGGCCGTCGTAGCGGAGCTACGATTCGTAACCCCGTAACCTCGCAACCTCGCAACCCCGTCGTTCGCAACCCCGTCACCCCGCAACCCCGTAACCTCGTCGTTCGCAACTT
>CAZYTO010000345.1:0-4700 GCA_964650405.1 uncultured Thermoanaerobaculia bacterium
CCATGACGATGGCCGAGTGCAGCGCCGCCGTGGCCGTGAGCCACGGCAGGAGCGAGGCGTTCTCGACCGGGTCCCAAGCCCAGTAACCGCCCCAGCCGAGGACCTCGTACGCCCACCAGCCGCCGAGCATGATGGCGATGGTGAGGAAGCACCACGGCAGCATGAGCGCGGCCCGCACCGGCCGGAGGAAGCTCTGGCCGAAGCGGCCGCGCAGCAGGGCCGCGCAGGCGAAGCCGAAGGGGATGGTCATCCCGACGTACCCGAGGTAGAGGAACGGGGGGTGGATGATCATCAGCACGTGATTCTGCAGCAGCGGATTCGGGCCCGGGCCGTCCACGGGAATCGGCGAGACCGTGCCGAACGGGCTGCCGGCCGGCGAGGCGATGAGGAAGGAGAAGAACGTCGCACACGCCATCCAGGTGCCGATGGCGTACGGCATGTACTCGGCGTGCTGGTTGCGCGTAAGCCACGTGGCCAGGGCGACGTAAATGCCGAGGATCAGGCCCCAGAAGAGGATCGACCCTTCCAGCGACGACCAGAGGCTGACGATGGTCACCCAGACCGGCACGGCCCGCGAGCCGACATGGGCGACGTAGCTGACGGAGAAGTCGTGCGAGAGGAGCGCCGCCTCCATGACGGCCGTGGCGGCGGCCATGAGAAAGAAATAGAGGTAGACGGCGCGGCGCGACCACTTCAACGCATCACTTGAGCCGCTGCGGCCGGCGGCGAAGCCGGCCATGGCCCCGATGACCGATACCAGGAGCGAGGCGTAGACGAGGATACGGCCGAGGAGTGCGGTCATGAACGGGTTCCCTTACTGAACACCCTTGGTCGACTTGATCAGCTTCTCGGCGTCGATGTTGGCGTGGTCTTTCGGCGAGCGGTACTCGTTGTTGTGCGAGACCATGAGCCGCTCCCCTTTGAAGTAGCCGCCCTTCGTCATCGTCCCTTCGACGACGACGCCGATACCCTCGCGGAACATGGCCGGCGGCAGGCCCGTGGACTTGACGTGGACGACCTGCCGGTAGTCGGTCACGTCGAAGTCGAGCGCCGAGCCGGCGCCCGTCCTGATCGATCCCGGCGCGACCATGCCGCCGAGGCGGATCGTGGCGCCATAGGCCTTGTCACCGGCGGCCTGCAGGTCCTTCGGGGCCCAGTAGTAGACGAGGTTCTTGTTGATGCCGCTGGCGGCGATGATGGCGAAGCCGATCAGGGCCACGGCGACGGCCAGGATCATGAAACGCCGCGTCCTGCGACGCATCCGGTCGGTAGCTGTGAGAGGGGTGGTCATCATCGCTCCTTGCGACAGGGTCATCGTGCACTCGGCCTCTCGTCATCGCCGGACCGCGAGCTACGCAGACGCGTGATGAGTGTCACACCGTAGGTGATGAGGACGATGGCCGTGAGACTGTAGGCGGCAATGACGAAGCCCCAGCCGCCGGTGACGTAGCCGGTCATTTTCGTTCTCCGATGTTCGTTGTCGGCGCAAAACGGGGTATCGGGTATCGGGTTTCGGGTATCGGATCAGCATCAACGACGCGCCCGGAACGAGCCTGAGCCACCCTCTCCCCACGGGAGAGGGTCGGCCCTGGAGCGCGCAATCCAACGCAGGGTGAATCGGCTTCGAAGCAGCCAGCGCGGAAGGGCCGGGGTGAGGGGTCAAGGCTGACCAGCGACCTCATGCCAGCTCTCCCACGCCCTCATGTTCATGAGGCGGCGGCGCGAGCTCGTCGTTGAGCCGCAGCGAGGCCAGGCGCGCACGCAGGATGATGAAGGCCGTCATGACGAAGAGGATCCCGAACGCATTCAATCGCAGCGGCAGGTGGAACGACTTCGACACCGTCTCCGGCGACGACTGCTGCTGGTGCAGCGAATTCCACCATTTGACCGAGAACCAGACGATCGGGATGTCGACGTACGCGATGATGGTCGCCACCGACGACCAGATGGCCCGTTTCACCGGGTCGTCAACAAAACGCCGGAGGGCCAGGATTCCGAGAAAGGCGAACAGCAGTACGGCCGTGGTGGTCAGGCGCGGGTCCCAGTCCCACCACACTCCCCAGGTCGGCTTGGCCCAGATCGCTCCCTGGCAGCAGAGGAGAAACGCCAGGAGCACGCCCACCTCGATGGCCCCTTCCATCCGCGCATCCCACTTCCAGTCGCCCGTGAAGAGGTAGAGCGCGGCGAAGATGAGCGCGTAGGTCATGGCCAGCATGTCGCTCCAGGCCGTCGGGACGTGGACGTACATGATCCGCTGGACGTTGCCCATGAAGTGCTCCGGCGGGGCCACGAAGATGCCGAAGTACGACCCGGCCATCAGGCACCCGATGCCGAGGAAAAGCACCACGTAGGGAAGGCTGCGGCGGGTGTCGTCGAAGGCGACGACGAGAAACGATGCCACGATCCCGCCGATGGCCACGACATACGGCAGATAGCTCAAGTTTTGTCTCCCGAAGTCCGCGACGGACTTTGCCGGAGTGTAAACCAGAAGGAAGGCTGGAAGGCTGAAAGGCTGAAAGGGTCGCACGAGGACGGGCTCGTCCCCCTGAGGCCTTTCAGCCTTCCAGCCTTCCAGCCTTTCAGCCTTCTGGCTCACTCACTCCTCCACCACCCGCCCGAACAGCAGACCGCAGAGCGACCAGTAGATGGCGTTGAAGGCGGCGAGCAGGCCGATCCAGGAGTTGGTCTGCTCCATCGGGTCGCCAAGGATCACCAGCGAGGTCGCCTTCACGGAGGCCAGCAGCCCTGGCACCACCAGCGGAAAGGGCAGCAGGGGCAGGGCCGTCGGCCTGGCCCGGACCTGGGAGGTCATGGCGGCGTAGAGCGTCCCCGGGGCGCTGATCCCGGCCCCGCCGAGCAGGATGATCAGCAGCAGCATGCCCAGGCGCATCGTCCCGGCGTCATAGAGCACGACCATCACCGGCGTGAGCGCCACGCCGAGGAGCGAGAGCTGGATCCAGTTCGCCATGGCCTTGCCGTAATAGATGGCCCGCGCACTCGCGCCGGCGAGCAGCAATCCTTCCAGGGCCCGGTTCTCCGTTTCCGCGTGGAAGCTGTCGGCCAGGGTGAGGGTCGACGAGAGCAGCAGCCCGAGCCACAAGAAACCGGCCGAGAACGTCCGCAGCGCCTCGGCGTTCGGACCGATGGCGAAGCTGAAGAGCAGCAGCGATGTGGAGCCGAAGATGAAGGCCGACATGGCCTGGGCCCGCGTGCGCCACTGCAGGAGGATCTCCTTGCGCAGGGCACCTGCCAGGTGATTGCTCACGGGAGGATCCGTCCTGCTTCGAGGGTCAGTTGCAGGTCGCAGAAGCGCTCCACCCGCTCGATCTGGTGCGTGGCCAGCAGCACGGTCGCGCCGCGCGCCTTGAGCTCGCCGACCACTTCCTCCACCAGGGCGAAGCCGGCCGGATCGAGCTGCCCGAAGGGCTCGTCCAGCATGACGATCTCCGGCCGCTGCAGCAGGACCCGCGCGAACGACAGGCGCTTGCGCATGCCGGCCGAGTACGTGTTGACGTTGTCGTCCTTGCGCCCGCCCAGGCCGACCTTCTCCAGCACGGCCTCGATGCCGTCTCTCCCGGTCAGCCGCGCCAGGATCTCGAGGTTCTCGCGCGCCGAGAGCGATTCGTAGAGATACGAGTAGTGCGAGAGCAGGGCCGACTTCTGCCGGATGTCGTGGCGCTGCGTAACGACGTCGAAGCCGCCCACGCTGGCGCGCCCGCCGTCGGGACGGATGGCCGTGGAGAGAACGCGGAGGAGCGTCGACTTCCCCGACCCGTTACGCCCGGCGATCATCATCACCGCGCCCGTCGGGACGGAGAACGTCACCCCCGCCAGCGCCCAGCGGGTGCCGTAGCGGCGGGCGAGCTTCTGCGCTTCGACTGCCATCGCGACCATGCGCGCGCAGTTTCGCGTCGGGGGGACGCAAAGGCAAGCGAAGGCTCGGGCGGGCGAAGGCGAGCAGGTTTGCAGCAAGTGACCGAAAATGGACCGGGCGCGCTTCGGCGCGCCCGGTCCGTACATCACCTGGGGCTTACTGCGGGGCTACTGCTTCGTCGTGTCCGGCGTGTCAGAGGCGGGCGTCTTGGGCGTACCGGCCGGGGCCTTGCGGCTGCGGGCGGCGCGTTTGAGGCGCTTGATCTCTTCCACGTGCGGACGGAGCTCGGCGTTGGACGCGTCGAGGGCCAGGTTGCGGCCCACGCCGTACACCTGGATGGCGATGAGGCCCGCGCGCTGGCGGCGCACGAGGTTCGCGTCAGAGATATTCGACAGCAATCCCTTCAGCTCCGTCGTCACCACGTCCCAGCGGTTGGCATCGTTGACCAGTTGCACGACCTCGTTGGCCTGCTGGCCGACCGCGTCCTTGATCTTGCCGGACGTGCCGAGGAAGTTGATCGACGCCTGCACGACGCTGTCGGGGATGCGGGCGCGTCCGCGAAGAAGCACCCGCTCCTTCGCCGTCAGGGCCATCACATCCGGGACTTGCGCCAGCAGACTGCGCAGCACTTCCACGGCCTGATCCGGGGTCACCTTGGCCGGCAGCGGAGCATCCGCCGCCGGGCTCGGGGTAACGGCCTCGGTCGCCAACTGCTCCACTTCGTTCGTTTCCTGGGTCTGAGTCATCGGTTTCATGTGCTTTCTCCTTTCGTTTTCATTTCCGGGACAGTCCTGGCCGCAGGGAACGCCGGTGCCTGTGCACGGCG
>CAZYTO010000346.1:0-4690 GCA_964650405.1 uncultured Thermoanaerobaculia bacterium
GAAGGCGACGTGCCCCTGTTACCCGCATGCCAAGCTGTGGGTCGAGGAGCGGCTGGAGTGGATTCGCGCGGAATTCGGCGCGACGATCTTCGGCGGCCGGCCGCTCGTCTATCCCACGGATGATTTCTTCCCCGAGGACTACGATCACTCCGAGGATGCGGCGCGTGTGCTGCTTCGCCGGGTGTGCGGCTTCATGGGCGTTCCGTACGAAGCGACGATCCTGCGCATCTCGCGGACGTCGAAGCGGGTCTGGCTCGTCAATCACGCCGGCCAGTACGTGCCCCACGCCGCCGGCACGTTCCAGACCGGCGGCCACGGCGGGAAGTACATCATCACCGTGGACGGCGGCGAGCTGGCTGCGCCGGCCGGTCTGATCGCCACGTTCGCACACGAGATGGCCCATGCCCGCCTGATCGGCGAGGGGCGGATCCGTTCGCGCATCTTCGACAACGAACTGCTCACCGACCTCACCGCATTCGCGCTCGGCTTCGCCATCTTCATGGCCAACTCGCCCCGCAACTGGGACAGCCAGAATTCGCGGTGGCCCGGTACGTCGCTGTCCCGGCCGGAGTACATGACTCCTCCGATGTTCGGTTATGCGCTGGCCCACCTGGCCTGGTTCGAAGGGGAAGAGAAACCGGGATGGACGAAGTACCTCGGCCCAGCCAGCCGGACCGATTTCGGACAGGGCGTCCGCTTCCTCTTCGCCGCCGCGGACACGCAGTTCCGGCCGCGACCCCAGGCCGTGAGCAATGTCACCCCGTTCGAGAGACGGGCGAAGCGCTCCGGGGACTGAGTCGATTGACGAGCCGGCCGTCAGCGCTTCGCCACCACACACGCGGCATGTCCGAGGATGGCCGGCCCGGAGGTCAGCTCGCTGGGCGTCGGTTCCCAGCCGCGCGCGAGCCGGGTCTCGAGCAGTTCGTCAGCGGAGGGTTTGTGGTCCCAGACCGAGACGCTCTGGACGGCGCCGAGTCACGTGGTGTCGAAGACCAGGTAGCAATCCTCGGCGAAGCGGAACAGCACGTCATGCGTGTACTCGTCCTGGATGACCACGTCGTCGGGCAGGCCCCGCTCGGCGCGCCCGAGCGCCCAGCGGAAGACGCGGTCGAGCGAGTCAAGCTGACGCGCCTCGGCGAGTAGGTGCTCGCGGTCGATCATCGATTCAGCAGTGTAGCAACGACCCGACGAAGGATCTCGTCCGGAGCTCGGTCTCTTCGCTTCGCGCGACTGGTAGAATTGCCTCATGAGCCGCGAATTAAAGGACATCGCCGCCGAAGCTCTGGAGTTGCCACTTACCGAACGCGCAGAACTGGCGAGCCGCCTTCTCGAGAGCCTCGATGACTTGTCGGAAGCGGAGAGCGACCAGTTGTGGGCAATCGAGGCTGAACGGCGCTTCGCGGAGTACAAGGCCGGCAACATCGAGGCAGTCTCCTACGAAGAAGTATTTGAGCGTCTTCGTTCGCGCAAGCGCTAATGCCCCTTCGATTTCTGAAGGCCGCCCAGCCGGAGATCGAAGAAGCTGTCGCTTACTTCGACGAACAACGGGAAGGGCTTGGTGATCGGTTCCAAATCGATCTGCAGAACACGATCGACTTCATCCGCGCGAAGGTCAAGGAGAACGGATCGACATGAGATCACCCAGAAATGTTTGCTTCCTGCTGCTGCTCGTGATCGCCTCCCCCGCCCTGTACGCCGCGGATCCGAAAGCAGGCGTGGAGGCGTTCAATCGGGCCATGGATACCGCGACGCGCCACATGGACAACGCCGCCGGGCTGGCCTTGTGGGAGGAAGACGGCGTGAGCCTCCTGCCGTCCACGCCTCCCATCGCCGGCAAGAAAGCGATCGCGCAATTCTTCGAGCAGGTCGCGGCGCAGACGAAGGGTGCGCACATGGAGAGTTTCGACATGCAGTGCCACGACATCACCGTCTCCGGCGACTGGGCCTCGGAGTGGTGCACGGAGCACCAGGTCGTCCGCTTCGCCGATCCGAAGCAGCCGGATTTCGACGGCTGGGGAAAGCTGCTCTTCGTCCTGCACCGCGGTACCGACGGCCAGTGGCGGATCCGGACGGAGATGTGGAACCAGGCGGCGGCGCAGGCGAAGTGACGGGGCGTTGCTCGTTGGTCGGGTAGCTCGCAAAGCGGTTACGAGGTTGCGGGGTTACGGGGTGTTCTCTCGCAACCCGCAACCCCGCAACCCCGTAACCTCAGGAACTTAACCGTGCTCCGAAACAGGTCCGCGAATGCGCGCTACGGCGGGCTCGCCAGCATCTTGTCGAGCATGGCCTGCCAGTCACGCGGGGTCTGCGAGTCATCGCCGGCCGGGCCGGCGGAGAGCGTTGTAGTGACGGTGAGGAGCATGACCAGAAGCAGGGTTCGCGGCATGTCGTATCCTCCGATCGACAACACCGTACGCCACGTCCGGTTCAGGTTTTCAACCGCTTCAACGCCGACAGCGCCCCGAAATACCCGCACATCCCGTGCACGCCGCCGCCGGGCGGTGTGGAACTGGAGCAGAGAAAGATTCGCTCGTTGGGAGTGCTGTACGGATCGAGGCGCGGGAAGGGCCGCATGACGACCTGCAGGAGGTTGTGGGCTCCGCCGGCGATGTCGCCGCCCACGAAGTTCGCGTCATAGGCCTCGTACTGGGCGCTGTTCCGCGTGTGCCGGGCCAGCACGAGGTCGCGGAAGCCGGGCGCGAAGCGTTCGATCTGCCCTTCGATGGCCTCGGTCATGTCGTCGTTCGATCCGTGCGGCACGTGGCAGTAGGCCCATCCCGTGTGGCGGCCGGCCGGCGCGCGGGCCGGATCGAAGAGGCTCTGCTGCGCGACGAGGACGAAGGGGCGATTCGTGTTGCGCCCCTTCCAGATGGACCCTTCGTGCGCGGCGATCTCGTCGAGCGTGCCGCCTGCGTGCACGGTGGCCGCGCTCCGGCACTCCGCCGCCTTCCACGGGATCGGCCCTGCCAGCGCCCAGTCGATCTTGAAGACGCCCGGGCCGTACTTGAAGCGCTGCAGGCGGCGGAGGTAGCTGGGTGGAAGCGCGTCACCGGCGATGGCGGCGAGCTGCCGCGGCGTGACGTCGAAGAGGATGGCCCGCGGGTCGCCCGGGATGTCGCGCAGCGATGTGACGTTGTGCGAGGTGAGGATCTCGCCGCCGTGCGACCCGAGGCGGCGCACCAGGGCATCGATGATCGACGCCGTGCCGCCGGTGGCCGCCGGCCAGCCGGTGGCATGTGCCGACAGGGTCAGGACGATGCCGAACGATGCGGAGCCGGGTGCGGTGAGCGGAAGGAACGAATGCGCGGCGTTGCCCGCGAAGAGGGCCCGGGCCGTTTCGTTCCGGAAGAGCGACTTCGCCAGCCACGCGGCGGCCGGCAGCGCCCGCATGCCGAAACGCGCCATGAGCAGCGGATGCCGCGGCACGGGCCGCAGGGGACGCAGGATCTCGTCGTAGAGGGCGTCCGCATGACGCGCCAGTGGTCCCATGAGCCGGCGCCAGGCCCGCCCGTCCGCCCGGCCGAAGCGCTCCGCCGTGGCCTCGACCGACTGCTCGAGCACCGCCGCCGTGCCGTCGTCGAGCGGATGCGCCACGGCGAACGGCGGAAAGGCCCACTGCACGTCGAGCTGCAGCTCGCGGAAGAACGGCGAGACCTGGGCCATGGGATGGATGGCCGAGCAGACGTCGTGGCGGAAACCGGGAAGGGTCAGCTCTTCGGTGCGCGCGCCGCCGCCGACGGTCTCTTTCGCCTCCAGCACGGCCACGCGGAAGCCCGCCCGCGCCAAGACGATCGCCGCCGCCAGTCCGTTCGGCCCGCCACCGACGACCACCGCGTCGTATTTCGACATGGGGACATTATGTATCGCTGGTCGCGGGCCGCTGGTCCCCGACCTGTTCCACGATCCGCTGCACGACCTCGTCGATGGTGAGGTCGGAAGTATCGACGACGGTGTAGCTGTCGTTGTACGTCAGCGGCGAGTCGGCGCGCGTGGAGTCCTGCTGGTCGCGTGCCTCCGTCTCGGCCAGGACCGTGGCGAAGTCGGCCGGTGTGCCCTTCGCTTTCAGCTCCTCGTAGCGCCGCTCGGCGCGCACGGCGGCGCGCGCGGTGAGGAAGAACTTGTGCGGCGTCTCGGGGAAGACCTTCGTACCGATGTCGCGGCCTTCCAGCACGCCGCCGTCGCGCCGGCCGAGCTCCTGTTGCAGGCGCACCAGCACGCGCCGGACGGCCGGAACCGCGGACACGTCGCTGGCGGCCATGCTGATCTCCGGGGTGCGGATGAGCGAGCTGATGTCCTCGCCGTCCAGCAGCACGCGCCCGCTCTCGCCGGGGATGAACTCGATGCGCACGCCGTTGGCGAGCAACTCCAGCGCCGCTTCATCGCGCGTGGAGATTCCGGCACGCTTCGCCGCCAGGCCGATGGCGCGGTACATGGCCCCGGTATCGATGTGCGGAATGCCCAGGGCCCGGGCCACGAGCTTGCTGGCCGTGGACTTGCCGACGCCGGAGGGGCCGTCGATGGCAACGATGAAACTCACGTTGAGACTCACGATGAGACTGGTCTTCAACGGCGTGAGGCGCTGCGCTTCTTCGCGCCGGAGGCGCCCGCGCCTCGCGCGCTCGCGCCGCGTCCCGGTGCCTTGCCGCCGCCGGCGGTCTTCTTCGCGGCAGGTTTCGCGCGCGCCGCGGCC
>CAZYTO010000347.1:0-4658 GCA_964650405.1 uncultured Thermoanaerobaculia bacterium
ATGCCATCCTCGATGACGGCGGCGATCTCATGCCCCACCTGGCCCGTGCCCGGATGGCCGACCTCGTCTTCCTGGCGCTGGCGCTCGTCTGCACCATCGCCTGGGGCCTGCGTTTCGGACGCGGCGTGGCCCTGCTCGCCGCGGCGATGCTCGCCTCGCTCCCCCCGATCCTCGGTCACGCCGGTGTGGCCACGACCGACATGACCGTCGTCGCGACGCTGCCGCTCGCGGTGCTTGCTTCCGGCCGCTGGCTCCGAGATCGCACCTACGGCAAAGCCGTGCTGGCCGGTGGCGCCATCGGCCTCGGCGCGCTCTCGAAGTTTTCGTTCGTCGTCTTCTTTCCCGCCTCCGTCCTTGCGCTACTCGTCGCGCGTAGCCCGTGGCTCAGGGACCGACTAACCCCGCAACCCCGTAACCCCGCAACCCCGAATCGGACGGCGGCCGGCATAGTCATCGCCGCATGCGCCGCCTTCCTCCTGATCTGGGCCGGGTACCGCTTCTCCTTCGGCACCTCGGAGACGTGGCCGCACCTCCCCATGCCCGCGCCGGCGTTCCTCCACGGCCTGACCATCGTCCAGCGTCACAACGCACTCGGCCACGACTCGTACCTCTTCGGCGCCGTGCATCACTTCGGCTGGTGGTATTACTTCCCCATCGTGTTCTTCTTCAAGACGCCGCTGCCGTTCCTGCTGCTGGCCGGCATCGGCGCGGCGACGATCGCGCTGCGGAAACGGGACGCGCTCGACCTCGTGCTCGTGCCGCTGGCGCTCATGCTCTCGGTGTTGCCGAGCACCATCAACATCGGCGTCCGGCACCTCCTGCCGATCTATCCGCCGCTCTGCGTCGTCGCCGCCATCGGTGCCGTTGCCCTTTGGCAGAGCCGGCGCGCGCGCGTCGCGGCGGCCGCGGCGTGCGTCGCGCTCTGCGTCTGGCTCTTCGCCGGCGTTGCCCTCGCCCATCCCGACTACCTGGCCTGGTTCAACGAAGCGGCCGGCCGGCACCCCGAGCGCATCGCCGTCGACAGTAACCTCGACTGGGGGCAGGACGCTCTCCGCCTGCGCCGCTTCGTCCGCCAGCAGCGCATCCCGGAGATCTTCCTCTTCTGCTATGACACCGTGCCCATCGATCACGGCGTAAATCTCCTCCCGGCCCGGAAGGCGCACGGCTGGGTGGCGGTGGGAGAGACGCCGATCCACATCGATCCCTACGCCCGCGCCGGCGCCTACGACTGGCTGAAGGAGTACAAGCCCGTTGGACGGATCGGCACGTCCATCCGTCTCTACCGCATCCCATGAACCTGCCTGCAACGCTGGAACGCCGTTCGGCCCTGATCGCGACGCTCCTCGTCGCCTTCGCCGTGGTGCGCATGGCCGCGACCTTCCGCGTCTTCTCGGCCACGGTCGACGAGGCCACGCACATCTCCGCCTCGCTGGAGATCTACCAGTTCCACCAGTACAGGGTGCAGCGCGAGAACCCGCCGCTTACTTGCGTGGTGATGGGGATTGCTCCCTACCTCGGCGGCATGCGCTTCGACCTGGCTCCACCCTGGCCGCAGCAACTGAAGACGGCCTTCTACGACCACGGCAAGTACGAGCACAACCTCTTCCTGGCACGCGTCGGCAACCTCTTCTTCTTCATCGTCGCCGCGCTGGCGATCTGGCTGCTCGCACGCGACGATTTGGGAGATGCCGGCGCCCTCCTGGCCCTGCTCCTCTTCACCATGGAGCCGATCGTGATGGGCTACTCATCCTTGGCCACGCACGACGCCTCGGTCGTCGCCGGCGTGGCCATTCCACTGCTCGCCTTCCGGCGCTGGATGCGCAACCCAACGGTGTGGCGCGCTCTCCTGTTCGGAGCGGCCTTCGGCCTCGGCATCGCCTGCAAGTTCTCCGTGATCGGCTTTGTCCCCGCCGCCTGCATCGCAATGACCGTGCTGCGGCTCGTTCGGGACGCTGCCTTCCGGCGGCGTTTCCTCCGTGTTGCGCTCGCTGTATTTCCCGCCGCACTGGTGACGCTCCTGACGGTATGGGCCTGCTATGCCTTCTCCACCGGCCCGCGCAATCTGCTTACGCCGTTCGAGGGCGCCTTCGGCCCGCGCGTCGTGGCTCTGATTCATCACATCGGTCCAGAGACGCGCATCCCGGCGCCGAACTTCTTCATCGGCATCGCCGGGCTCCTCGCCGACAATCATGTGGGCATTCAGAGCTATCTGTGCGGAAAGAGCAGTACGACCGGGTGGTGGTGGTACTTCCCCTTCGCCGTCGCCCTCAAGACGACGATCGCGCTGCTCGCGCTCTTCCTTCTGGGGGCGGTCGTCACACGAACGCAACTGCGTTGGACATGGCTCGAATGGTTCGCAACTGCCGCGGCAATGATCGGCGTGACCATGACCAGCCCCCTCGACATCGGTGTGCGGTACGTCCTCCCGGCATACGCCGCCATGGCGGTGGCCGGCGCAGCGACCGCTCTGGCTCTGATGAGTGACGGGCGCCTGGCACGCGGCGTCGCAATCGCACTGCTCCTGCTGCAGACCGGCGTTTCCATCGCCGCCCATCCCGACTACTTCCCGTACTTCAATCTCTTTGCCGGACGCGAGCCGTCACGCTATCTCGGCGACAGCAATCTCGACTGGGGGCAGGACGTCCTCCGCCTGCGCAATGCCGTGCGCGCGCACCACATCACGGAAATGCGCGCCTCGCTCATGGGAGCGGCTGACTTCGAGAAGCTCGGATTCCCGACGGTCGGCAGCGCCAATCCCTGGCAGCCGTCACCGGGCTGGCTCGCCGTCAGCGAGCAGTCGTTTGCCGTGGCGCGGACGGCCGGCGGCTGGCTGTGGCTTCCGCCCGCATACGAGCCGGTCGGCAAGTCGATCCGCCTCTACCGCATTCCCGGACCGGATTCGCCGGCGTGGACGAAACTGCTCCGCGACTACCGCATTGCCGCGCCGTTCGTCGTGATCGACCTCGAGCACTCCGGCCGGCTGGTGGAGCGGATCCTCCTCCCCGTCGCCGGCAGCACCGGACCGCGCGGCGCACCCGGCGGCGTCTGGTGGAACGTCGCCCAGTCGGTGCGCAACGACGGTCCGAAGCCTGCCATCATTCACGCCATCGGCTGCACCGCACCGCAGTGCGAATTCGAGCTCGGGCCGGGCAAGTCCGCGCCCCTCTCCGCGACCGGCGCGTTCCTCATCGTCTACGCGGAGAGAGAAAACGCAGACCACCTGACCTTCACCACCATCGCCGAGCGCACGGCACCGGACGGAACGAAGACGTCCATGCCGATGCCCGCCGTCCGCGAGCGCGACTTCCACGACGGCAAAACCACGATCGAGAACGTCCCCTTCGAGGAGGGTCTCCGCCTCAACCTCCGGGCCTGGTCGTTCGGTACCCACGCTCCCGCCCTCACCGTCCGCGTCACCGCCCCCGACGGCCATCCCCTCGGCGAAAAGCAGTACGGTATCGACGGCGACACCGGCTACTCGGTTTCCCCCGACCTCCGCACCGACTTCCCAAACGCCCACGGCAAGAACCACGTCATCCTCGACACCGGCAACGGCCAGGTCTGGGGCTTCGTCTCCGTGAACGACCCGCGCTCCGCGATGCCGGCGCAGCTCTACCCAAACTAAGAAGGCCGTTGTTAATGCACCGACATCGGCTCCGGTTCCAGTTCCAGGGCCAGCTTGCCGTCGTGCATGTTCACGAACACGGTGTCGCCCGGCTTGAACTCGCCCGACAGCAGCTTCACCGCCAGCGGATCGACGATCTCGCGCTGCAGGGCGCGCTTGAGTGGGCGCGCGCCGAATGCGGGGTCGTAGCCTTCGCGGGCCAGGTGCTCCTTCGCCCCGTCGCTAATGTCGATGGTCAGCCCGCGGTCGCTGATCCGTTTGGCCAGGCCGCGGAGCTGGATCTCGATGATCCGCTTGATGTGCTGCAGCTCCAGGGCGTGGAAGATGATCACGTCGTCCACGCGGTTGAGGAACTCCGGGCGGAAGTGGCGGTGCAGCTCCTCCTCCACCCGCTTCCGCATCTGCTCTTCCTGCAGCGGCGACTTCACCCCCTGCTGGTACTCGTGGATGTACTGCGAGCCGACGTTGGAGGTCATGATGATGACCGTGTTCTTGAAATCGACCACGCGGCCCTTCGAGTCGGTCAGGCGGCCGTCGTCCAGGACCTGCAGCATGATGTTGAACACTTCCGGGTGCGCCTTCTCGATCTCGTCGAAGAGCACCACCGAGTACGGCCGGCGGCGGATCGCTTCCGTGAGCTGGCCGCCCTCCTCGTAGCCGACATAGCCCGGAGGAGCACCGATGAGCCGGGCCACGGCGTGTTTCTCCATGTACTCCGACATGTCGATGCGCACCAGGGCTCCCTCGTCGTCGAAGAGGAATTCCGCCAGAGCCCTGGCCAGCTCCGTCTTGCCGACGCCGGTCGGGCCCATGAAGATGAACGAGCCGATGGGGCGGTTGGGATCCTTCAGCCCGGCCCGCGAGCGGCGCACGGCATTGGCCACCGCCGTCACCGCCTCTTCCTGCCCCACCACGCGCTGCCGGAGGTTGTCCTCCATCCGCAGGAGCTTCTGCAGTTCGCTCTCCAGCATCTTGGTCACCGGGATGCCGGTCCACTTCGACACGATCTCGGCGATGTCCTCGTCCGTCACTT
>CAZYTO010000348.1:0-4583 GCA_964650405.1 uncultured Thermoanaerobaculia bacterium
CGCGGGGATCTCCAGTGCGCGGCGCAGGTAGCCCCCGCGGGCAAAGGTGGTGAGGATGATGATCTTCGTCGACGGCAGTTGCCCTTTCACGGCCGCGGCGAGCTCGAGGCCGGTGCGCTTCGGCATCTCCACATCGGTCAGCAGGACGTCGGGCCGCAGCCGGGTGCAGAGGGCGAGTGCTTCGTCGCCATCCTGGGCGCGCCCGACCACTTCGAGGTCGCCTTCGATCTCCAGCAGCGCGGCCAGCGCGCCCAGCACCATGGCCTGATCCTCCGCGATGACGACGCGGATCATGCCGTCCGTTCACCGGCGAACGGCGTCGCCAGCGGCAGGGTGATGGTGATGGTCATTCCCTTCGTCCCGTCCTGGCGAAGAGTACCGCCAAGCGACTCCACGCGCTCGCGCATTCCGGTCAGGCCCGTGCCCGGAGACGCCGTGCCGCCGACGCCGTCATCGCGGACGGTGGCCACGCAGACGGCGCCCTGCTGGGTGACGGTGATCTCACAATGCCGGGCCCGCGCGTGGCGGACGATGTTCGTGATCGCTTCGCGGATAGCCAGGGCCAGCACCGCCTCGTGCGCCGCCGGAAGGGTCAGCGACTGGGCCTCCACCCGCAGGTCGATACCCGCCGCGGCCAGGGCCTCGCGCGCCGAGTCGAGCTCCAATCGGAGACCGCCTTCCCGGTAGCCGCGGACGGCGGCCCGGACCTGGGTCAGCGCCTCGCGGGAGATGCGCTCCACGTCGCGGATCTCGTTGCTGGCGCGGACGGCGTCGCGGCCGGCGAGCTTCGAGGCCAGCTCCGACTTGAGGATGATCAGGCTCAGCGTGTGCCCGAGCAGGTCGTGCAGGTCGCGGGCGATCCGCTCCCGCTCCGCCGTCTTGGCCAGGCGCTCGATCTCGTCGTGCGCCAGGCGCAGCTTGGCGTTGGCGATCCTGCGCTGGCCATAGTGCATGTTGATGGCGCCGATGAGCGGGGAGAAGACCAGCGGCCAGATGAAGTTGTACCAGGGCATCTGCAGCACGATCGACTGCGTGATGACCACGATCTCGATGGCCACCATGAACTGGATGCCCCGCCGGGAGGGCTGGAGGTTGCCGGCAAAGGCCGCGGCATAGATGAAGAACGATCCCGCGCCGCCGTTCCACGGCCAGTACAGCACGGCCAGGAGCGTCAGCGCGGCGATGATCGCCACCAGCCGGATCCCGGACTCCCAGTGTCCGCGGAAGTAGAGGAACAGGAAGACGATGAGACCGGCCGCGGTGAGCGCCCACTCCAGCGCCGTCGAGCCATGCTTCATGGCCGGCCAGCACGCGAAGAGCAGGCTGTAGATCAGCCAGGCATAGGGCGTCCAGCCTTCGTCGCGGTCATTGGGGAGGAGGTGGAATCGCATGATCAGTGCCGAGTGCGGAGTGCCGAGGTTCGAATGCGGTTCTCAGCACTCGGCACTCAGCACTCAGCACTCTCTAAGTCATCCGTACATCTTGCCTTCATCGCGGCGCCAGGCAAAGTAGGCGATGGCGAGGAAGAGCGCCGTGGCGAGGAGCATGGCCAGGACGTGAACGTACAGCGGGATGCCGAAGCGGCCCGCTCCGATGATTTGCAGGGCGATCTGCGAGTAGTGGAACGGCGGGAGGATGAAGGCGAAACGCTGCAGGGCGCGGGGCAGGATCCAGATGGGCACCCAAAGGCCGGAGAGGAAAGCCATGGGCAGGTAGATCAGGTTGACCACCGGCGCGGCGGAGTTCGGACCGGCCACGTAGCCGATGGCCAGGCCGAGGGCGGAGAAGGTCACGGAGCCGAGGACGAGCACGGCGAAGAGCGTGGCCGCGGTGCCCGGCGACAGGTGCACGTTGCCGAACGTCAGGCCGAGGGCGAAGAGGCCGATGACGATGAAGGACGAGAAGATCATGGCCAGAGCCAGCTTGGCGACGAAATACGCGCTTACCGGCATGGGCGTGGTCCGCTTCAGCTCCATCCATCCCTGCCCGCGCTCGATGGCCACGGTCACGCCAAAGCCGAAGAGTGATGCGCCGATCACGCCGAAGCAGCCGTAGGTGGCGATGAGGTACGACGACATCTGCACGCCGCCCGCCTGCTGCCGGCCGAAGACGAGGCCGAAGAAGATGTAGAAGAGCAGCGGGAAGCAGATCGTCGGCAGGGCATACGCCGGCATGCGGATGGCCTTGAGGAATTCGTACTTGATCTCGAGCAGGTGGATGCGGGTTGTTTTCATGGCTCTATTCGCTTGTTCGCTGAGTCGCTTATTCGCTTAATCGCTTAATGGCTTATTCGCTTAATCGCTTATTCGCTTGGTCGCTTATTCGCTGATTCGTTGTCCGTTGTTCGTTTGTCGTCACGAACAACGACCAACGACCAACGAACAACGACCTCAATGAGCGGTCATGGCCAGGAAGGCATCTTCGAGTTGGGCGCCGGTGACTTCGAGGGCGCTGAGCGAGGGATCGCCGGTGATGAGCTGGCGGACGACGGCGTCGCTGTCGCTGGTGGCGATTTCGAGGAGCACGCGGCCGTTCGTGTCACTCGTGCCGTTCGCCTCCGCGGCGCCGGGCTGTACGCTGACGACGCCCTGCATGGCACGGACGTCGGCGATGGGCAGGCGCGTCAGGCAGCGCACGCGCTTGCCGGCGCCGCGCTGTTTGATGGCTTCGGGCGTGCCGTCGGCGATGACGCGCCCCTTGTCGATGACGACGATGCGGCTGGCCAGTGCGTCGGCCTCGGCGAGGTAGTGCGTGGTGAGAAGGATGGCGCAGCCGCGCTGCTGGAAGCGGCGGATCTGCTCCCACATGGCCCGCCGCGCCTCGACGTCGAGCCCGACGGTCGGTTCATCGAGGATGAGCAGCGACGGATTGCCGCAGATGGCCAGGGCGAAGAGCACGCGCTGCTTCTGTCCGCCGGAGAGCTCGCCGTACGGGCGCGACTCGAGCCCGTGCAGCGAGGCGGCGGCGATGACTTCCTCCCGCGGCATCGGCTCCGGGTAGTAGCTGGAGAAGAGGTCGATGTGCTCGCCGACGCGCAGCGTCTCCGGAACGCGGGCCACCTGCAGCATGGCCCCGGTGCGGGTGCGGGTCCGAGGCTGGCGCGGATCGTCGCCGAAGACGCGGGCCAGCCCGCTGTCGGGTTTGGCCAGCCCGAGGAGGAGGCGGACGGCGGTGGTCTTCCCGGCGCCGTTCGCACCGAGGATGGCGACGAGTTGGCCGGGAGCGACAGAAAGCGACAACTGCTGCAGGGCGACCGTGGTTCCGTAATGCTTCGTTACGGTCATCAGTTCAGCGGGCGGCGGAGCTTCTCTCAGCATGCCCGCAATGTACGCACCGCTGGGCAAGGACGGGATTGTCCTTCGTCAACGGATGCGGATGACGTTTGTCACCGGCGAGCGGCGGGCGGCGGGCGGCGGGCGGCGGGCGGCGAGCGGGGGGGCGGGAAGGGCGAAGGGGCGAAGGAAGAAGGCCCACCTTCGCCCTTCTTCCTTCGCCCTATCCGCCCGTCCGCTCGCTGCTCGCCGCCTCCCGCTCGCCCTCTTGTATGATGTGCCCTCGTGACCGCTGCCGTCTCCCCCTCATCCGACTCTCCCAATCATCGAGGTGATTCCCGCATGTCGTGGATCGTGAGCTTCTATCGATCATCGATCGGAAAGAAAGCCGTCATGGCGGTGACGGGCGCCTTTCTCTTCGGCTGGATCCTTCTGCATATGCTCGGCAACCTGAAGGTCTACCTCGGGCCCGAGCACTACAACGAATACGCGCAGTTCCTCGTGACGATGGGGGCGCCCCTGCTGCCGAACAAGACGGCGCTGATTTTCGTGCGGACGCTGCTGCTCATCGCCGTGGTGCTGCACATCGACGCGGCGGTGCGGCTGACGCTGATGAACCGCGCGGCCCGGCCCGTCGACTACCGGCAGCGCGAGTACCCGGCCGCATCGTACGCGTCGCGGACCATGCGCTGGGGCGGCGTGATCATCTTCCTCTTTGTCTTCTACCACCTCGGCCATCTGACCTACGGCAAGTTCCACCCCAGCTTCGTCGAGCACGACGTCTACCACAACTTCGTGACGGGGTTTCAGGTGTGGTGGGCCAGCGCCATCTACATCGTGGCCAACCTCGCCCTCGGCCTGCACCTCTACCACGGCCTGTGGAGCATGTTTAATTCGCTCGGCCTGAATCATCCGAAGCTGGAGCCGTGGAAACGAATCTTCGCCACCTCCTTCGCGCTCCTCATCACGGTGGGCAATCTCTCGTTCCCGGTGGCGGTACTGATCGGGGTGGTGCGATGAGTGAGCTGAACAGCAGGATTCCGAAGGGGCCGCTCGAGGCGAAGTGGGCCTACGCCAAGTCGCACTACAAGCTGGTCAACCCGGCCAACAAGCGGAAGTACGACATCATCGTGGTCGGCGCCGGCCTGGCCGGCGCGGCGGCGGCGGCAACGCTGGGAGAGCTCGGCTACAACGTCAAGTGCTTCGTCTTCCACGACTCGCCGCGCCGGGCCCACTCCATCGCCGCCCAGGGCGGCATCAACGCCGCCAAGAACTACCAGAACGACGGCGACAGCGTTTACCGGCTGTTCT
>CAZYTO010000349.1:0-4523 GCA_964650405.1 uncultured Thermoanaerobaculia bacterium
CCCTGGTGCGTGGGGTGCCCACGGGAATCGGGGATCGGCCTGGCGTGGACGGCTTGGATGGTGGCCAAGACGGCTCCCGGGGAACGGCGGCGGGGTGTCGAGATTCGAGCCTAGCTGAGCAGTTGCGGTCCGTCGCAGCGGCCACGCCGCCCCAGCGCCGTCAGGCCGGCGCGCCGTGTGCCGTCAGGCCGGGCCGTCGTTTTGCTGGCGCTGGGGATCGAAGGGGGGCCGGGGCCCGCCCGCAGACCGGTGCGAACGTTTCTCGGAACGAACCTCCTGGCGCTGCTGGCCCGCGCCGGGGTGCGGTTATTCTTCGATCACGTCGAGATCGACGGAGCAGAGAACATCCCGCACGACGGACCGTTGCTGGTCGTGGCGAATCACACCAACGGACTGGCGGACGGGCTGATGCTCCTCAGCGTGCTGCCCCGCCGGGCCTCGCTCACGGCCAAGAGCACACTGGCGAGGAATCCGCTGCTGGCAGTGCTGATGCGCCTCGGCGGGGTCGTGCCCTTCTACCGCCGGCAGGACGCGGTCGACACGCGGAAGAACGTCGACTCGTTCGCCGCCATCCGTGAGCGGCTGGCGCGCGGCGAGGCGATCTGCATCTTCCCGGAGGGCGTGAGCCACAGCGATGCGAGCCTGCGTGAGTTTCGCAGCGGGGCGGCGCGGATCGCCCTCGACTATGTCGAGAGCACGGAGCCGGGCCGGTCACCAGCCGCTTCGACCGGCTACCCCGGCGGGAATCGAAGAGAGGGCCTGCGGATCCTGCCGGTGGGACTGCACTACGACGCGAAACAGCGCTTCCGCTCCTCGGTTCTCGTCCGTATCGGCGCGCCAATCGACCTCACCGCCGCGGATTCAAGGGACCCCCGCGAGCTGACCCAGCTCCTCGACGCGAGCATCCGTGCGTTGACTTCGAACTTTCGCCGCGTGCGCGAGGCGCTCTGGCTGCGCTGGACCGCGGAGCTGCTGGCGACCGGCGGCCAGGACCCGAAGCCGCTGGACCAGGAGTTTCTCCCGGTGGCGGAGCGTGCCCGGTTGCTGGAAGAGCTGCGAATCGCGTACGACACGGCGGACCGTGATCGTGTGGCGTCGATTCATGGCGCCCTCCGGGCGTATCGTCGAGACTTGCGACGGCTCGGCATCGCCCAGCACGAGGTCTATCTCTCCATGCACCCGGCCCAGGCGGCGTTCTTCCTCCTGCGCGAGCTGGAGCTGCTCGTGGCCGGGGCGGCGATCATGGCCGTGGCGCTCGTGCAACACGGCATCGCATTCCTCGCCGACCGGATGCTGACCCGCAAGCTGTCGGTCGACCTCGATCACTGGGCTTCGAATGCGATCTTCTACGGGTTCGCGATCTTTCCGCTGACGTGGATCGCCGGGATCGCCGCGGCGTGGCGCATCGGTTCGCCGCTCGCGGCGCTCGGCTATGCACTGCTCCTGCCGTACACGCTGGTCTATTTCATCCTCTGGCAAGGGCGCGTCGGGCGTGCCGTGCGGCGCGCGCGCACGTTCCTGCGATTCGTCGTTCGCCGCGGCCTGCAGCGCGAGCTGCAGCGGCGCGGCCGTGCCCTCATTCAGGAGATCAGGGAGACCGCATTCCCGGGAGAAGCCTCATGATCCTTAGATTCAACGACGTCGCCGCGACGCACCTCGCCAACAGCGGAGGCAAAGGGGCGAGCCTGGCAAAGCTGTTTCGGGCCGGCTTCAACGTGCCGGCCGGAGTAATCATCCCGGCCGCGGCGTACGTGGCGTTCGCCGGTCAGAGTCCTGACCTGCGGGCGCGCATCGAAGCGCTGCCTTATTACGACACCGGGGCATTGCGCCAAGCGTGCGCGGCCCTGCGCGAGCAGATCCTGATGCTCTCGCTGCCCGAAGCCGTCGAGACTAGCCTGCGGGCTGCGGTCGAGCCGCTCCTGGCGAAGGGCGCGGTGGCGGTTCGTTCCTCCTCCACCATGGAGGACCTGGCCGGCGCGGCGTTTGCCGGCCAGCACGACACCTACCTCGGTATCCGGACCGCGGACGGCGTGGTCGACGGCGTGCGGCACTGTTTCGCCTCGTTGTGGGAAGACCGCGCCGCGCACTACCGGTACACGCACGGGTTCGATCCGCAGCGGGCCACGATGGCGGTGGTGGTGCAGGCGCTCGTCGACAGCGACGTGGCGGGCGTGGCGTTCTCGATGAATCCGATCACAGGCAACCTCGGCGAGGTGATGGTCAACGCGTCCTGGGGCCTCGGAGAGACCGTCGTCAGCGGCGCGGGGGACGTCGATCAGTTCGTCGTGGAGAAGTCGGGCGGCGCGGTACGGGAGCGGACGATCGGGGAGAAGACGTACCGGATCATCGCCGCGGCCGCGGGAACGGAGCATGTCGACGTCGACGAAGCTCTGCGCAAGGCGCCGTCGCTGACCGATGGGCAGCTCGATGAATTGCGCAGGCTGCTCGTGCACGTCGAGCGCTTCTACGCCTTCCCGCAGGATATCGAGTGGGCGTTTGCGGATGGGGCGCTGTACCTGCTGCAGTCGCGGCCCGTCACGAAGTTCCCCCCGCGCTGGACCCGCGGCGAGTCGGCGGAGCGCTTTCCGAACGCCATCACGCCGCTCACCTGGGACTTCGTCGTCAGCGGCTTCCACCAGTCGCTGCAGCACTCGCTGCGGATGATGGAGATGCCGCCTTTCGAGGGCTACTGGTTCGAGCTCTTCGACAACTACGTCTATGGCAACGAGACGGCGGTCAAGCTCTTCACCTCCGGCCAGCAGGTGGCCTTCGACTCGCTCGATGCCCTGCGGGCGCTGCTGCCGGTCATCCGGGAGCGGTACCAGTGGGTGGTCCAGCTTCCAGTGACCTGGGCCCGCGACCTCGACTGGTATCTCCTGACCCTGGGCGGTCTGGCCGCGGTGGATCTCGATTCGCTGAACGAAGCGCAGTTGTGGCGGCACATCAAGGCCATTGACGCCCTTGGCCGCCGCTACTTCCTGCCGAACATCGCCATCTCCATCACCCACGGGATCATCCACCGCATGCTCTTCCAGCTCGTTGCGCTGCTGGTGGGGCCGCAGGAAGGGGCGGCGTTGTACGACGCGCTGACCTGTTTCTGCGATACGAAGACCAACCTGGTCAACAACGACCTCCTGCGGCTGGCGGAGCAGGTCAGGCGCACGCCGCTGCTGCGGGATCTCCTCTCCCGCATGGATCGCCGCAAGATCTGGGAAGAAGGGAAGCTCCGCGCCTTCCCCGAATTCGCCGAGGAGCTGCAGGGATTCCTGGCGAACCACGGACATCGCGAAGTCGACTTCGACACATATGTGCCCACGTGGAGCGGGCAGCCGTGGGTCGTGCTGGAGAATCTCCGGCTGGTGCTGGAGCGCGGCGAGTTGCACGACCCGGCGCAGCGGGAGATCGACCTGCGGGAGCGGCAGCAGAATGCGGAGCGGCGCCTGGCCGAGCTCATACCGGAGGACCTGCGCTACTTCGCGCTCGAGCTGGCGCGGCTGGCGCGCGCCTACACCTCGCTCGACGACCTCGAGCATTACGAGACAACGCGTCTCTCCGTGCCCTTCCGGCGCGCCCTCGTGGAGCTGGGAAGCCGTCTCGTGGACGGCCGCGTCCTGCGATCGCGGGAGGACGTCTTCTTCCTCCGCCGGGCCACGATCGAAGCGCGCATCGAAGGCGCCGTCACGGCGGCGGAGACGGCAGCCGAGGCGAAGGCACAGAAGGAGATCTACGAGACGAACCGCAAGCGGACACCATCATGGTCGCTGGATAGCGCCGGAGCGGATGCCGCCTTGCCTGCCGCCGCCGGCGACCTGAAAGGCATGCCCGGCTCTCCCGGCGTTGCGGAAGGCACGGTCTTCCGGCTCCACGGAGTCGAGGACTTCGGCCGATTCCCGCCCGGGTCGGTGCTCGTGGCGCGGACGACGAATCCTGCCTGGACCCCGCTCTTCCACAGCTCGGTGGCGGTAATCACCGAGAGCGGCGGGCCGCTCTCGCACGGCGCGGTCACTGCGCGCGAGGTTGGGATTCCGGCGGTGATGAGCGTACGCGGCGCGCTCTCCACGCTGCAGGACGGAGAGCGCGTGCGCGTGAACGGCTCGACGGGAACCGTCACGCGCATCGCGCAAACGGAGGGTCCGGTCACTGCAGGCCGTGAGTGACGGAACGACTACGGTGCACTGCGCCAACTGGTCCGGTGCGCCCAGGGCTGCTGCAGGCCGCGGGAATTGTTGGGCAATGCCTGCTTGAGGGCGTTGATCTGCGTCTGCGTCGCCTGGATGCTTTCATGCAGGACGACCCAGAGCACGCCCTCGTCGCACGCCGGGGTGGTCAGTGAGCCGATGTACGTTGCGTAGCGGTTCAACTGGGCCGGCAGCAGTTGCGCGAGCGGAACCGCCGCCACGGACCGGTTTGCGCAGGCTGCGGGGATTCCAGCGTCGAGGATTTTCTTCAGTGCCTGGTTTTCCGAGCCGGCGATGATCATGACGGCCAGCACGATCGACTTGCCGTTCGGGAACTTGTTGACG
>CAZYTO010000350.1:0-4491 GCA_964650405.1 uncultured Thermoanaerobaculia bacterium
AGAACCCCTCATCCGGCCTTCGGCCACCTTCTCCCCGCTGCGGCGGGGAGAAGGCCGATGGTAAGAGGCTTGGCCGAATCAGTGTTTCGTGCTCTTTTCTTCATCGTCCTGCTGATCGCTGCTCCCCTCTACGCCGCCTCCGTCACCATTAACGACAACCAGCCCATCGTCGCCGAGGCCGTGCCGTTCACCATCGCCGGCACGACCGACGCGCCGGCGGGGACGGACGTCGCCCTTACGATCGAGACCTCGGTGCTGCACACGTCCGTCATCGAAGGCGGCCGGTGGAGCCTGACCATCGACCACCTGCCGCTGAAGACCGGCACGTACAACGTCACGGCCACGATCGGGAGCGAGAGCACCACGCAACTGCTGCGGCTCCAGCTTCCCACGGCCAGCAACCTGCAGCGGCAGGTGCCTCTCGACGTCGAGCCGGTGTACGGCCGCCCCGAGGTGCGGAACGACGACGCGGCCATGGCCATGACCGACCGGTGGCGCATCGCGCCGCCGCCGTACGAGCTCGACGAGAACACACGCGGACGCCTCGATCCGTATCACCCGAACATCCTCAAAGGCGACCTCCCCATTCACGTCAAAGACGGCCTGCCCTTCGCGACTCGGAACGACCTCTTCTTCGTCCTCACCGGCGTCTCCGACACGCTGGCCGAGTCGCGCACGCTACCGACGCCCTCAGGCGTGAGCACGACCAAGCCGGCCAGCATTCACTTCTTCGGCGACGACAACCAGAACTTCTTCAGCCAGAACGTGGACGTCTCGGCCGAGCTGTTCGAGGGCGACACGGCCTTCAAGCCGATCAAGCAGCGGCTGAAGGCCACGCTGATCGCCAACCTCACCTACCTGCGCGTCGAAGAGAACGCCGTGGTCAAGCCGGATGTCCGCGACGGGACGACGCGGCACACGAACTACCTGGCCCTGCAGGAGCTCTTCTACGAGCGGAAGCTGCGCGACCTCTCGTCGAACTACGACTTCGTCTCCATCCGCGTCGGGTCCCAGCCGTTCACCTCCGACTTCCGCGGCTTCATCTTCAGCGACACCAACCTCGGCATCCGCGTCTTCGGCAACTACGCCTCGAACCGCTACCAGTACAACCTGGCCCTCTTCGACCGCCGGGAGAAGGACACCAACTCCGGCCTCAACCGCCTCTTCGACCGCCGCGACCAGCAGGTGGCCGTGGCGAACGTCTACTGGCAGGACTTCCTGCGCAAGGGGTTCACCGAGGAGTTCAGCGTCCACTACCTGCGGGACGGGAAGAGCTTCGCCTACGACCGCAACGGCATCCTGGTCCGGCCTGCGCCCATCGGCGTCTTCACGCCTCACTCGATCGACGCCGTCTACGTCGGCGCGGCCGGCCTCGGCCACGTGGGACGCCTCAATATCGACCATGCGATTTACGGCGTCTTCGGCCGCGACTCGCTGAATCCGCTGGCCGGTCCGGACCCCGCGTTGAAGAACGGCAACTCCGTGCGCATCGGCGCGGGGATGGCGGCGCTGGAGCTCTCGCTCGATCACGACTGGTTCCGGCCGCGCCTCGGCTTCTTCTACGCCACGGGCGACCGAAATCCGCGCGACCGCGAGGCCCGCGGCTTCGACTCCATCTTCGACAACCCCAACTTCGCCGGCGGCGGCTTCAGCTTCTTCAACCGCCTCGGCATCAGGCTCGCCGGCAGCGGCGTCTCCCTCGTCGAGCGCGGCAGCCTGCTCCCCGACCTCAAGTCGAGCAAGGACGAAGGGCAGCCGAACTTCGTCAATCCGGGAGTGCAGCTCGTCACGGCCGGCGTCGACATCGACGTCACCCCACGCCTGAAGGCGCTGCTGACGGCGAACTACATCCGTCTCGACACGACCAAGCCCATTGAGGCCCTGCTCTTCCAGGACAACATCAGCCGCACGCTCGGCGAGGATCTGAGCCTGGGCGTGCGCTTCCGCCCCTTCCTGAACAACAACGTCGTCGTGGTGGGCGGCGCCGCGGCCTTCTTCCCCAGCCGGGGGTTCCGCGAGATCTACGAGCACCAGCACACGCTCTACCACGTGTTCACGAACGTCGTTCTGACCTTCTGACCATGAAGAAACTCGCCGTTCCGACGCTCCTCGCCATCTCGGCCATCACGCTCATGGCCCAGCAGACGCCGTCCCTCTTCAAGCAGACCTTCTCCGAGGCAAGCGCGAAGGACGGGAAGTGCGTCTCGTGCCACAAGAACATCGAGCCGATGCACGCCTCCCCTGCCGTGAAGCTCGGCTGCGTCGACTGTCACGGCGGCGACGCGAACGCCGCGACCAAGCAGCAGGCACACGTGCAGCCGCGCCACCCCGAGCTCTGGACGTCCTCGGCCAATCCGGAGCGCTCGTACTCGAAGGTCCTCGACGAGAGCCCCGAGTTCATCCGGTTCGTTAACCCCGGCGACCTGCGCGTGGCGCAGGAGACCTGCGGCGGCTGCCACCAGAAGCAAGTCAATGCCGTGCCGCGCAGCACCATGGCCACGTCGTCGGTCTTCTGGGCGGCCGCGAGCTACGCGAACGGCGTCCTCCCCACGAAGGCCGCCATCCTCGGCGAGAGCTACGATCGCAACGGCCGGCCCCAGGCCCTCAAGCCGGCCACAACGCCGACGGCCGACCAGCTCGAGCGCGGCGCCCTGCCGCTGCTCGTGCCCATGCCGCGCTGGGAAGTCATCCAGCCGGGCGAGTACTTCCGCGCCTTCGAGCGCGGCGGCGTGGCCCAGGGCTCCCAGCCGCCGGAGATCGGCAACCCCGGCCGCGACGACGAAGCAGGGCGCCCCGACATCAAGCTGGGCAATCGCGGCCGCGGTACGGGCCTCCGCATCAGCCCCGCCCTGATCAACATCCACAAGACGCGCCTCAACGATCCGCACCTCTCGTTCCTCGGCACGAACGACCATCCAGGCGACTTCCGCTCCTCCGGATGCAGCGCCTGCCACGTCGTCTACGCCAACGACCGCGACCCGCTCCACTCCGGACCGTGGGCGGCGGCGGGCAACACCGGGCTGACGCAGACCAACGACCCGACCATCCCGAAGAACGAGCGCGGACACCCCATCCGCCACCAGTTCACGCGCGCCGTGCCGACGAGCCAGTGCATGAGCTGCCACATGCACCAGCCGAACTCGTTCGTAAACACGTTCCTCGGCTACACGATGTGGGACTACGAGACCGACGCGGAGCTGATGTGGCCGAAGCAGCAGCGCTACCCGACGGAAGCGGAGAAGCGCGCCAGCCTCGATCGCAATCCCGAGGGAGCTGCCGTGCGCGGGTTGTGGTCGGACGAGACGTTCCTCGACAACGTACGCGACCTGAACGCGAAGGCGAAAAACACGCAGTTCGCCGACTACCACGGCCACGGCTGGAACTTCATGGCCGTCTACGCCCGTGACCGCAAGGGCAACCTGCTCGACAAGGACGGCAAGGTCGTCCCGTTCGAGGACCCGGAGAGGTTCAACAAGGCCGTCCACCTGCAGGACATCCACCTGGAGAAAGGCATGCACTGCGTGGACTGCCACTTCTCGCAGGACGAGCACGGCAACGGGCAGATCTACGGCGAATACGGCAACACCATCGAGATCGAGTGCCAGGACTGCCACGGCAGCGTCGACCACTACGCCACCCTGCGCACCTCCGGCCCCGAGGCACCGCTGGACTGCGAGCGGTCGCCGGTCCTGGCCGTCTCTTCGAAGGGCGCCGACTGCGCCGGCGGACTACAGCGCGGCAACGACCTGCGTCTCGGTACGACCCCGTTCGGCCAGCGCCGCTTCATCTGGGTCAACGGCACGCTCTGGCAGCGCTCCATGGTCAATCCCAACCAGCAATGGGAAGTGATCCAGGTGAAGGACAGCATCACGCCGGGCAATCCGCACTACAACGAGCGCTCGGCGTACGCGAAGACGGTGAAGCAGGATGGGGTGACGTGGGGGGTGGGGGCGGGCGAGCGGCAGACGGCGAGCGGCGAGCAGCGAGCGGCCAGCAGCGACCAGCGAGCAGCGAACAGCGAACAGCGACCTGCGACCCTCGAATCCCCCCGCTACGCGCATACCGACGCCAAGATGACCTGCTACGCCTGCCACACGTCCTGGATGACGTCGTGCTCGGGATGCCACCTCCCACAGGAGGCAAACCAGAAGTCGGAGAAGCACCACTTCGACTCGGACGAGACGCGCAACTACGCGTCCTACAACCCGCAGGTCATCCGCACCGACGCGTTCATGCTCGGCGTGAACGGCACGACCAAAGGCCACAAGCTTGCACCGGTGCGCTCGTCGAGTGCGCTGGTCATCAGCTCGACGAACGCCCTGCGCGACCGCATCTACATCCAGCAGCCGCCCATCTCCGCCCCCGGCTACAGCAGCCAGGCCTTCAACCCGCACGTGCCCCACACCGTGCGCGCGCGCGAGACGCAGCGCTGCAACAGTTGCCATCTGACCAAAGAGAACGACAACAACGCCTGGATGGCGCAGCTCCTGT
>CAZYTO010000351.1:0-4484 GCA_964650405.1 uncultured Thermoanaerobaculia bacterium
AAGCTGGCCGTGCTGGCCGAGAGCAAGCAGACCATCTACACCGACCTGAAGATCGTGGACATCGCCGGCCTGGTGCGGGGCGCGTCGAAGGGGGAGGGGCTGGGCAATCAATTCCTGGCCAACATCCGCGAGACGGACGCCATCCCCCACGTGGTGCGCTGCTTCGACGACCCGAACGTCGTGCACGTGGAGAACAGCGTCGATCCGGAGCGCGACATCGAGATCATCGAGACGGAACTGCTGCTGGCCGATCTCGACGCGCTGAACAAGCGCATCGATCGCGTCAGCCGCCTGGCCCGCGCCGGGCAGAAGGATGCCCAGGCCCAGATGGAGGCGTACACGAAGGCGGTGCAGGCCGTGGAGAAGGGGACGCCGCTGCGCGCCGTGGCCTTCTCCGATGAGGAGCACGTGGCCATCGACGAGCTGAACCCCATCACCGCCAAGCCGGTGCTGTTCGTAGCGAACGTGGGGGAGTCGGACCTCGACGGCCACAGCGAGTACGTGGCCCGCGTCCGGAAAGTGGCCGCGGCGAAGGGCGGCGGGGTGGTGACCATCTGCGGGGAGCTGGAGGCCCAGATCGCTCAGCTTCCGGCGGACGAGCGCGACGGCTTCCTCCACGAGATGGGGCTGCCGGAGCCGGGCCTGAACGTCCTCGTCCGCGAGGCGTATAAGCTGCTCGACCTCGAGACGTTCTTCACCGCCGGCCCGAAGGAAGCCCGGGCCTGGACCATCCACCGCGGCTCGAAGGCGCCCCAGGCCGCCGGCAAGATCCACAGCGATTTCGAGCGCGGCTTCATCCGCGCCGAGACCATCGCCTTCGACGACTATGTAACCCACAGCGGAGAGCAGGGCGCGAAAGCGGCCGGCCGCATGCGCAGCGAAGGAAAGGATTACGTCGTCCAGGATGGAGATGTCATCCTGTTCCGGTTCAACGTATAAGAAGAAAGTGCTGAGTGCGGAGTGCCGAGTGCCGAGTTGGGCATGAGGCATGAGTAACAATCACTCATGCCTCATGCCCTCGGCACTCGGCACTCGGCACTCGGCACTCGGCACTAAGCCACTCTGGAACTGGTGATGCAGTTCACGCTCACATCCGACGAGGGTCTCCCCATTCGCGGGAATCTCGACGTGCCGGAGCACCCGCGTGCGCTGGTGGTGGTCATCCACGGGTTCAAGGGGTTCAAGGACTGGGCGTTCTTTCCGTGGCTGGCGGAGTCTCTGTGCCGCGATCGCTTCGCGGTCTGCCGTTTCAACATGTCGCGCAGCGGGATCGGGGAGGATCCGGAGACGTTCGACCGGCTCGACCTCTTCGCCGACGATACGTACTCCGTGCAGCTTGCCGACCTGCGCACGGTGGTCCGCCACGTCCACGGGAGTTTCCAGCTCCCTCTCTTCCTCCTCGGGCATTCGCGCGGCGGAGCGATCGCGCTGCTGGGTGCCGGCGAGGTGCCTCTGCTGCGCGGTGTCGTGACCTGGAGCGCCATCTCCCGCGTCGATCGGGGCTGGGATGCCGCGACGAAGGCCCAGTGGCGCCACAGCGGCGGTCTCGATGTGATCAATGCCCGCACCGGCCAGAACATGCGGCTCTCCACGCGCGTCCTCGACGACTTCGAGGCTGATCCGGCACGCTTCGACATCCTCGCCGCGACACGCCGTCTGGACGTGCCTCTCCTCGTCTTCCACGGTGGACGCGACGAGAGCGTGCCGGTGGAGCAGTCGGCAGAGATCGTCGCCGAGCACACAGACAGCTCACGGATCGTCATCTCCGGCGCCACCCATTCGTACAACGCGATCCACCCGCTCATTCACGTGCCGAAAGAGCTGACGCTCGCGGCCACCGTGACGTCGCGGTTCATCGCGGGGTATGCGTGACGTTAGTGCTGAGTGCCGAGTGCTGAGTGCCGAGGGGCGGGGCATGAGGCATGAGGCATGGGGCATGAGTGGCTTTGGCCTGCGCCCGGGCCGCGTCCGTCAGTGACCCCGGACGGCGCGCCGCTTCGGCGGGGCGGCCGGCACCACGACCACCTCGGCGGAGTCGCCGGGGATGTACGCGAACGACGCCGTTCCCTTCCGCGCGTCGATGTTCACCAGGGCTATCAGGTCCCAGTCGTCGTACTCGACCGCGTAGATGTGTCTTCGCCTCCAGGTCCGCGATGTACAGATTGTTCTTCGCCGGGAGGGTGAGGTAGACCCGCCGCCCGGTGGCGTCGAACGCGGCGATGTGCGCGTCGAGAGGCAGGGACATCAGCGAAGTCACATCCACATAGCCGGCGGTCACCGTGCCGGTGAATTGAACGAGGTCGAGCGTCTGATTCGGATTGGGCAGAGGCGGGTCGGTGACGAAGATCGGCCGGCCCCGCTCGCGCAATGCATAGACGGTCTGGGCCGCGGCTGGTACCGCCAGGCCAAGAACGAGGAACAGGAGAGTGAGGCGCCGCTTCATGACCCATGATTACGGACCGGCCCTGCCCGTCGGCCACACCCGCGCTCTCATTTCACCGCCCGCAGTGACCTGCACGAATTCCGTCCTTTCCTTGACGAGTCTCACGCGGCCCTCATAAAATCCACATTTCGACGCGTATCAACAATTTAGCGTTCATTCTTGAGCCGAGCCGACGCGCCGGAGATCGTAGGGAGGTGCCCCAGCAGATGCCGCCGATGGATGATTCCAAGAAGACTGCGCAACAACCCCGACCCGGGGCAAACGGCGGCGAGTTCGAGGGCCTCGGCATGGACGAGCTGCTCGACATCTACGACAAGAAGATGGCGAGCTTCAATGAAGGCGACATCATCCGCGGACGGGTCATCAAGGTCACCCCCTCCGAGGTCGTCGTCGACATCGGCTACAAATCGGAAGGCCTGCTCCCCATCAACGAAGTCACCAGCTACGACGGCAAGGTCAAGGTCAAGGCCGGTGACGAGATCGACGTCTACCTCGAGCGCCTGGAGGACTTCAGCGGGCACGTGATCCTCTCCCGCGAGAAGGCCGAGCGCATGCTGGTCTGGGACCGCATCGAAGCTTCGTTCAAGGCCGACGAGGCCATCACCGGCCGGGTCATCGACAAGGTCAAGGGCGGTCTCTCGGTCGACGTCGGCGGCGTGAAGGCGTTCCTCCCGGGCTCGCTCATCGACACCAAGCCGCTGAAGAGCCTCGACGTCCTCCGCGGACAGGAGCTGAAGTTCAAGATCGTTTCGTTCGACAAGAAGCGAAACAACATTGTCCTCTCCCGCCGGGCCATTCTGGAAGTGGAGCAGGAAGCGCAGAAGAAGGAGACGTTCGGCCGCCTGGAAGAGGGGAAGATCACCCACGGCGTGGTGAAGAACATCACGGACTACGGCGTGTTCGTGGACCTCGGCGGCGTGGATGGTCTGCTGCACATCACCGACGTCTCCTGGGGCCGGGTCAATCACCCCAGCGAGTTCTTCAACGTGGCCGATGAGATCGAAGTGGTGGTGCTGAAGTTCGACGCCCAGGCCGGCCGCGTGTCGCTCGGCTACAAGCAGAAAACTCCCGATCCCTGGCTGGACGTCGTGGAGCGCTACCCGCTCGGCACGAAGGTCCACGGCCGCGTGGTGTCGCTGACGGACTACGGCGCCTTCGTGGAGCTGGAAGAAGGGGTGGAAGGCCTCGTGCATGTCAGCGAGATGTCGTGGACGAAGAAGGTCCGAAACCCGGCCAAGCTCGTCTCCATCGGGACGGAAGTGGAGGCGGTGGTCTCCGACGTCAACGTGCAGAACCGCCGCATCTCCCTCTCCCTCAAGGCCCTGGAACAGAATCCGTGGGACACGATCGCGGAGCGCTATCCGGTCGGCTCGGTGATCTCCGGGCGGGTGCGCAACCTCACCGACTTCGGCGCGTTCGTCGAAGTGGAGGAAGGCATCGACGGTCTCATTCACATCTCCGACATGGCCTGGAACCGCCGCCTCAAGCACCCCAGCGAGGTGCTGAAGAAGGGAGAGACGGTGCAGGCCCGGGTGATCAACGTGGACGGCGAGAATCAGCGCCTGTCGCTGTCGATCAAGGAGTTCCTGCCCAACGAGTGGGACAACTACGCCAAGGCCCACAACGTCGGCGACGAGGTGATCGGCACGATCGCCAAGATCACCGACTTCGGTCTCTTCATCCGGCTGGCGGACGGCGTGGAAGGTCTGGCCCATGTGAGCGAGATCCAGCGCGATCCGAAGGTGCGGCTGGAGAAGGGCTTCCATGCGGGCGATCCGGTCCGGACGCGCATCATCAAGATCGACTGGACGGACAAGAAGATCGGCCTGTCGACGCGCGACGTCGCCCAGCTTTCCGAGGACGAGCGCGCCCAGCTCCACCATGGTGATGGCGGAGCTGGGGGTGGGGGTGACGTAACGCCCCCGTCCGGCAACACTTCAGACGAAGGCACTCCGCAGGAGCAGTAGGCAAGAGGGAGGACGGACGTTGACGGATCACGAATTCGATGACCTCGAGAACGGCGGCGACGACGAGTCGAAGG
>CAZYTO010000352.1:0-4465 GCA_964650405.1 uncultured Thermoanaerobaculia bacterium
CGCGGATGACTTCGACGAGCGGCATGCGGTCGACGGGATTGAAGAAGTGCATCCCGACGACGTTCTCCGGGTGCTTGGCCTCGGCGGCGATGTTGGTGATGGGGATGGTCGAGGTGTTCGTGGCGAAGATCGCGCCGTCTTTCTCGACACCTTCGAACTCGGCCAGCACTCTCCTCTTGATGTCGAGGTTCTCCACCACTGCCTCCACGACCACGTCGGCGTGCTGGAAGCCGCTCCAGTCGGTGGTGGTGGTGATGCGGGCCAGCTTGCGGTCCATCTCGCCCTTCTTGATGCGGCCGCGATCGAGCTTGCGCTTCCACACCTTCGCCGCCGCCTGCATCCCGCCGGCCAGCGCCTTCCAGTTGATGTCGCGCATCCGCACGCCGGCGTCGGTCTTGTCGGCGATGATCTGGGCGATGCCGCCGCCCATGACGCCCGCACCGAGCACTCCGGCACTGTCGACCGTCAGCGGCTTCACCTTGACCGGATCCTTCTTCGACGCTTCCATGAGGAAGAAGAGCCGTACCAGGTTCTGAGCGACGTCGCCGAGGACCAGCGGCGCGACCTCCTCCACCTCGCGCGCCAGCCCGCGCTCCACGCCGGCCGACATGCCGTACTCCATTACTTCCAGCGCCTTCAGCGGCGCGGGATAGTGGCCCTTCGTCTCCTCCATCACCGCCTTGCGGGCCTTGCTGAAGACGAATCGGCGCGAGAGCGGATTGCCTTCCACGAGGAACTTCGTCCGCCCGCCGCCGCGGCGCCGGCCGCGCGTGGAGAAGTCCTTCGCCACGTCGAGCAGGATGGCCTCGGGGACGACCTCGTCGACGAGGCCCATGCGTTTGGCGCGCTTCCCTTCCACGGACTTGCCGGCCAGGATGATGTCCAGCGCGGCCGGCAGGCCGATGAGCCGCGAGAGCTTGGTCGTGCCGCCCCAGGCCGGGAAGATGCCCAGCTTCACTTCCGGGAGCCCGATCTGGGCCTTGGGCGAGTCGCTCATCACCCGCCAATCGCAGGCCAGGGCGATCTCGCACCCGCCGCCGAGGCACGCGCCGTTGATGGCCGCCACCTTCGTCTGCGGCAGCTTCGAGAAGCGGTGGAAGAGCTGGTTGCCGAAGCGCGTGTACTCCTTGGCCTGCTCCGCCGTCGTCGCCTTGAGGAACTCCGTCACGTCCGCGCCGGCCACGAAGATCCCCGGCTTGCGCGACGCCAGCACGATGCGTTTGGCATCGCTCTGTTCCAGGGCATCGACGATCCCCGCGAACTCCTGGAGGATCGCCGAGGAGAACTTGTTGACCTTCTCCCCCTGCAGGTCGAACCAGATCACGGCGAGATCGCCGTCGCGTTCGATGGTAAAGGCGGTGGTTGCGGTTGGGGCTTCGGCGGTTGCGGTCATGTCTTTGTCGCCTCGGATGATTTTTCGACTGAGTAGTGGACGCCAGGTAACGGGTGACAGATGCGTGATTGTCCTGCGGAGCACACCTTATCTGCTCTTGGATGCCGGGTGCGAGTGCCGGATTCAGGGAGACCGGAAGGCTCTCATTCGACTCGACGGGAGTTGATCGCCCCTCAGCGAGACTTTCGCTCAATCTCCACGACCACATGCGGCACGACGAAGCACTGGAGAACACCTCTTCCGACGGGTGTCCAAGGAGCCATTCTTGAACAGGAGGAAGCAGAGGAAGCAGAGGAACGGGCGCCATTCCTCTGCTTCCTCTGTTTCCTCCTGTTCAATTCTGCTCGTTCCGGGAAACTGTACTAAGGGTAAAGGCCTCGGGACTCAGCGCCTCAAGAAACTCGCGTGCGTCGAAGATCTGGCCGGGAGCCATGACCCCGGCGGCCCTGCTCGATCCAGCCACGATGCGCACGGCCGCTTCCACCACGAGCGGCGCCGTGACGGCGTAGATGTCGCGGCCGCTTGCAGCCGCGCGGCGCTCCTGGCCGCCTTTGCTCACGACAACCTCCGATACCCCGGTCCCCGGTATCCGCCCCCTACGCCCGCGCCGCCGGAGCCCGCTCCTCTTCCACGTTCTCGTCGAAGAAGAGCTGGTCGATGATGTCCTTGTACTTCTTGTCCACCGTCTTCCGCTTCACCTTCAGCGACGGGGTGATCTCGTCGGCTTCGATGGTGAAGTCGCGCGGCAGCAGGGCGAAGCGCCGGACCTTCTCCTGGCGGTCCAGGTTCTTGTTGAAGCGGTCGATCTCGTTCTGAAAGAGGGCCACGATCTTCTCGTTGGCCACGAGCTCTTCCTTCGAGTGGTATTGCAGGCCCATGGTCGCGGCGTCGCGCTCCAGCTTCTCGAAGTTCGGCACGATCAGGGCCACGAGGAACTTGCGCCGGTCGCCGATGAGCACCGGCGTACCGATGTACGGAGAGCTCTTGAGCAGCGCCTCCAGCGGCTGCGGCGCGATGTTCTTGCCGTAGGCGTTGATGATGATGTCCTTCTTGCGGTCGGTGATCTTCAGGAACCCTTCCTCGTCGAGGAGGCCGATGTCTCCCGTGTGGAACCACCCATCCTGGTCGATGGCCTGCGCAGTTGCCTCGGGATTATTGAAATAGCCGCGCATGATGTGCGGGCCGCGCGAGAGGATCTCGCCGTCGTCCGCGATCTTCACTTCCACGCCGGGGATGACCGGGCCGACCGTGCCGATCTTCCGCTTGGTGGGCGTGTTCACGGCGATGACCGGCGAGGTCTCCGTCAGGCCGTAGCCTTCCAGGATCTCCAGCCCGGCGCCGATGAAGAACGCGGCCAGCTCGGCCGACAGCGGCGCGCCGCCGGAGAGGACGAAGCGCACCCGCCCGCCGAGGCGGCCGAGGATCTTGCTGAAGACGAGCTTGTCCGCGATGCCTGACTTGATGGCCAGACCGAGCGGCATGGGGCGCCGTTTGACTCGGTAATCGAGGCGCTGCTCCGCGATCCCGAGCGCCCACATGAAGATCTTGCGGCGCAGGGCGGGGTAGGTGGCCACCGTATCCATGATCTTCGCCCGCATCTTCTCGAACAGGCGCGGCACGGCGGCGAAGCCGTCCGGGCGGATCTCCTGGAGATTCTCCGGCACCTTCACCACGTTCTCGGCGTAGGCGATGGTGTTCCCGCGGTAGAAGTAGGCGTAATCGGCGGTCCGCTCCAGGATGTGCGACAGGGGCAGGATCGACAGCGCCGTGGCCCGCGTCTCGAGGGGCAGCACCGAGCAGACGGCTACGACATTGCTGGTGATGTTGCCGTGCGTGAGCATCGCCCCCTTGGGCTTGCCGGTCGTGCCCGAGGTGTAGACGAGCGTGGCCAGGTCCGAAGGCGAGCGGGAGGCCAGGAGCTCGTCGAACCGCGCCCGGCCGCTCGACTCCTCGTCCTTCCTCCCCATCTCTACGACGGCGTCGAACGTGAGGACCCCTTCCGGCGCGCCGCCCAGTCCGGGCTCGCAGAGAATGACATTGTGGATGGTCGGCGCGTGCGGAGGCTCGCCGTCTCCACCGCCCTGGTGGCGAATGCCGTCGATCTTCTGGTACTGCTCGTCGGTCGAGCAGATCACGGCCACGGCGCTGGCATCATTGATGATGTACTCGATCTGCCACGCCAGCAGGGTCGGGTAGATCGGCACCGTCACCGCACCGGCGGCCAGGATGGCGAAGTCGGCGATCGCCCACTCCGGCCGGTTCTCCGAGAGAATGGCCACGCGATCGCCCGGCTTCACCCCCAGTGTCCGGAGGCCGGTCGAGAACCACCGCACCGCGTCGCGCAACTGCGGGACCGTCGTATCGACCCACTGCCCGTTCCGCTTCGCCTTCAGCGCCACGGGGCGGTCGATCGTGCACGTGACACGGTAAATATCGTTGAGAGTCTTGATCTCCATAACGTCCCCTGCCCGGCGGAACTTGTTGATTTTGTGGAGGGATCATACAACGCGCGCCTCCGCCCCGACCGCCCGGTGCTGAGTGCCGAGGGGCATGAGGCATGGGTATGGGGCATGAGGCATGGGTATGGGGCATGAGTGGCTTTGGGGTCTACCTCGGCGTTCTCATCGCCTGAGCCGTTCCGTGCGTACCCGGGAGTCACCCTCTCCCCGCGGGAGAGGGTCGCCGCGGAGCGCCGTTCGCCGGGAGCGAGGTCATCGCGCCGCACTCAGCGTAGCGGCGGGGTGAGGGGCTTAAGCCGTGGTAGCGCCATTCTCAACAACCGTGATCGAAGGCCTGTCGCTCATCCAGAAAGCCGGCCTTCAAGATCTTGAGTGCGGGAGAGGCCCCTCACCCCGGCACTTCCGCGCTGACTGCTGGGAAGCTGATTCAGAGCCTCTCAGGATTGCGCGCCCCAGTGCCGACCCTCTCCCGCGGGGAGAGGGTGGGCTCAGGTACGAGCAGCGCTCATTGCCGTTGCGTTCATTGCGACTTGCGCCGGCCCGACACAGTGCGGCTCGGAGCCGTTCCGTGCGTACCCGGGAGTCACCCTCTCCCCGCGGGAGAGGGTCGCCG